>CAYZFH010000082.1:8424-11800 GCA_964477375.1 uncultured Rhizobiaceae bacterium
CCGCCGTGCAGGAAGACGACCGGCACGCCCTGCGGGTTGCCCGATTGCTCCCAATACATGACGTGGCGTGAATCGAGCGGCAGATAGCCCGTCTCGTAGGCGTCGATTTCGGGAAACAGGTCGCGCCGGGTCATGCGGTCTCCGTATTTCTGCACCGTTTGCGGACGGGCCCGCGGACTTTACGATGCGGAGGGTCCGGTACAAAGCCTTCGCTGCGCCACATTCCAACGCCAGCGTCGCCGGATCGGGGAACGCCGGGTAGTTCGTGAGATCATCCGTCCGCACTGTTTTGCTCTCGCTCGCCCACCGCATCCTGGCGGTGGTGCTTGTGCTAACCGCGGCGCCCTTGGCCTTCGCGGCAACGGCGGGTTTGGCCGATGGCGGCAGCGCCGAAGTGGCGTCCGTCGTCGATGGCGACACGGTCGTGCTCAAGGACGGAAGCCAGGTGCGGCTGGTCGGCATCCAGGCGCCCAAGCTGCCGTTGGGCCGGCCGAACTTTCCCACCTGGCCCCTGGCCGAGGACGCCAAGGAGGCGCTGGAGCGGCTGGTGAATGGCAAGTCGGTCGACATGCGCTATGGCGGCGCGCGGCGTGACCGGCACGGAAGGCATTTGGCGCAGCTCTATACGCCGGACGGCACGTGGGTGCAGGGCGCGCTTCTCGCCGCGGGCTTCGCGCGCGTCTACAGCTTCCCGGACAACCGCGCGGTGGTGGGCGAGATGCTGGCGCTGGAAGGCCAGGCGCGTGCCCACCGGCGCGGCATCTGGGCCGATCCGTTCTACCGCGTGCTCACGCCCGACGAGGCCGTACGGCATCTCGATACGTTCCAGCTCGTCGAGGGCAAGGTGCAGAACGTGGCTGTCGTGCGCGGCCGCGCCTATCTCAATTTCGGCGCCGACTGGCGGACGGATTTCGCGATCGTCATCGAACCGGGCGACATGCGCGCCTTCCGCGACGCCGGGCTCGATCCGCGCAAGCTGGAAGGGCGTCGGGTGCGCGTGCGCGGCTGGCTAAAATCCATGAATGGACCGATGATTCAGGCGACGCACCCGGAGCAGATCGAGATTCTGTCCCCATGAGCGGCTTCCGCCGGCGCCTGCGCAACCTGCCGCTGGCATTCCTGATTTTCCTTGTGGCCTGCACGGTCAATCCGGCGGGCCGCTCGGTCTTCACGGGCTTCATGTCGCCGGAACAGGAAGCCAGCATCGGCGCCAAGGAGCATCCGAAGGTCATCCAGGAGTTCGGCGGGGAATACGACGACCCCAACGTGCGCGCCTATGTCTCCGACATCGGCAAGAAGATCGCCGCCAAGTCCGAGATGCCCAACCTGAAATGGACGTTCACGGTCTTGAACAGCGACGTGGTGAACGCGTTCGCCCTGCCGGGCGGCTACATCTACGTCACCACGGGCTTGATGACGATCGCCAACAGCGAGGCGGAGCTTGGCAGCGTGCTGGGCCACGAGATCGGCCACGTCACCGCGCACCACACCGCCGAGCGCTATTCCAGCACAGTCCTGACTCAACTGGGTTTCGGCTTCCTGAACATGGCCACGGGCGGCATTGGCCAAGACCTTCTGTCCAGCGGCGCCACGGCGCTTTTGGCTGGCTTCTCGCAGGACCAGGAGGCCGAGGCCGACACGCTGGGTGTGCGCTACATCACGCGTGCGGGCTACGACCCCAACGCCATGTCGTCCATGTTCAAGAACATGGAGCTCGACAGCCGGCTGACCGACCTTCTGGCCGGGCGCAGCAACGGCGACCAGTACAGCCTGTTCGCCACCCACCCGCGCACGGCCAGCCGCATCGCGGCGTCGGCGGCGGAGGCCAAGCGCCAGGCGCCGCCGTCCGAGGCGCTGCGCGTGGGCGAGGGCGACTATCTGGCCATGCTGGATGGGCTGACCTATGGCGGCGATGCCAACAACGGCTTCGTGCGCGATACGGTCTTCGTGCATCCCAAGCTGCGCTTCCGCTTCGAGGTGCCGCGCGGCTTCCAGATCTTCAATTCGCCGGACCAGGTCGTGGCGATGGGGCCGAGCAACGCGCGCGTGATGTTCGACGTCGGCACCAAGAACACGAACGTCTCCTTGGATCGGTATCTAAGCGATGTGTGGGCGTCCAACGTGCCGCTCCGCAATATGGAGCGCATCACGGTCAACGGCATGGAAGGGGCCGCGGCCACGACGCGGGTGAATGCCAGCGGCACCGCGCTCGACGTGAAGCTGGTTGCGATCCGGCCGTCGCCGCAGTTGGTCTATCGCTTCATCTTCATCAGCATGGTGAACCAAACCGCATCGATGTCGGAAGGATTCCGGCGCACGACCTATAGCTTTCGAGTGCTGAGCGTCGCCGAGGCCGCGCGCGAGGAACCATACCGCATCCGCCTGCATCCGGTCGGGGCGAACGAAACCGTCGAGACGATAGCCAAGCGCATGCCGTTCAAGGACTATCAGGTCGAGCGGTTCCGCACGCTCAATGGCTTGTCGGCCGGGCAGAAGCCGCAGCCTGGCCGTTTGGTGAAAATTGTGGACGGTTAACGTCCGCGGCAACGAAAAAGGGGAGGCTTCGATGAACACGTATATCGCGCTGATGAACCTGACGGCCGAGGGTGCGAAGACGATGCACGATTCCGCCGCGCGTTCGGTGCGCGGCAAGGCGCTGATGAAGAAGATCGGCGGCCGGATCAAGGGCTACTACATGACCATGGGGTCGTACGACTTCGTGGTCATCTTCGAAGCGCCCAGCGATGAGGCCATGACGCTGTTCCTCTTGGAGGTGGCAAGCTGGGGTGCCGTGCAGACCAACACACTGAAAGCTTTCACCAAGCCGCAGTATCTCAAGATCATGTCGGCGCTGGGGGTCGAGACCAAACCCGCGCGCCGCGCCAAGCGCAAACGCTGACAGGGGAGAAGCGCCATGTACGGACGCGTCAACTACGTCACCTTCAAGATGGACAAGCTGGATCAGGTCGCACGTATGTGGCCGGACGGTGTCGCCACGTATCGCGGCAAGGGCTTCGAGGCGGGCTATTTCCTGCTCGACCGCAAGACCGGCAAGTCGGTTTCAATCGTGCTGTTCACCAGCGAAGCGTCCATGCGCGGCAACGAATCGGTCGGCGATTTCCGCAGTGCCGAGCAGAAGTTCCGTGAGCTGCGCCTGACGGAACCGGACAAGCACTATTACGAAGTCGTGGCGAGCGTGAAATCCGACAAGCCGGATCCGGTCGGCTATGCGCGCATGGCCCTGCCGGGGCTGAAGGTGGACAAGATCGATGCCGTCGCGGCCGGCTGGCCCGGGCATGTCGCGAGCTATCGGAAGGAGCCCGGTTTCCGCGGCGCCTATCTGATGGTCGACCGCAAGACGGGCGAGGCCGTGTCG
>CAYZFH010000083.1:0-11743 GCA_964477375.1 uncultured Rhizobiaceae bacterium
GATGCGCTGGGGCCTGGTGCCGTCGTGGAGCAAGGATCCCAAGGCCGGCGCGCCGCTGATCAACGCGCGCTCCGACACGATCGCGGTCAAGCCGGCCTTCCGCGAAGCCTTTCGCAAGCGCCGCTGCCTGATCGTGGCCGACGGGTTCTACGAATGGACCGGCGAGAAGGAACAGAAACAAGCCTGGTACATCACGCTCAAGAGTGGCGAGCCGTTCGGCTTCGCCGCCCTGTGGGAGCGCTGGCGTCCGCCCGCCGGCACGGAGGCTGAGCCCATCCTGTCCACCGCCATCGTCACCACCGACGCGAACGACGCCATCGCCCATATTCACCACCGCATGCCGGTGATCCTCGATCCCGCCGACCATGCGGCATGGCTCGACCCCCAGGCCACGCCCGATCGGTTGGCGGCGCTCTTGAAGCCGGCGCCCTCCGCCGCGGTGCGCGCCTATCGCGTGGGTAAGACGGTGAACGCCGTGCGGAACGATGGGCCGGAGTGCGTCGCGCCGCTCGACGCCGCAGCCTAATAGAGCGCTTGATCCACCTCGCCTTGCCGCCCGCGGCGCGCTCTGCCATCCTTTTTGGCCATTCGGCATTGCCAGCGCGCGCGGCCTCAAGACCGCGCCAGACCGGACCAGACAATGGAACGCGTTCGCGTCGTCGTCATTGGTGGCGGGATTATCGGGTGCAGCGTTCTCTATCAGCTCGCGAAGGCGGGCTGGTCGGATTGCCTCCTGCTCGAGAAGGCCACGTTGACCTCCGGCTCGACCTGGCATGCCGCGGCCAACGGCAACACGTTCAACGGCTCGCCGCTCTTCGCCTGGGCCATGAAGGCCACTTTCGACCTCTGGAACGAGATCGAAGCAGAAAGCGGCCAGGCGGTCTCCGCGCACAAGGTCGGCGGCGTCATGGTCGCGCGCACGCCCGCCCGCATGGACGAGCTGCGCCGCCTCAAGGGAATCGGAAAGCGGATCGGCGTCGACTACGGCTTGCTCGGCCCCTCGGAGCTGAAAGAGCTTTGGCCGGTCCTCGAAGTCGGCACCGTTCTCGGCGCGCTTTACGACCCCAATGGCGGGCATGTCGATCCCTATGGCCTGACGCAAGCCTATGCGAAGGCCGCGCGCCGGCGGGGCGCGAAGGTCCGCGAACACTGCCCGGTGACGGGCCTTACGCCGACGCGGTCCGGCGGTTGGATCGTCCAAACGCCGGGCGGCGAGATCGAGGCCGAAATCATCGTCAACGCGGCCGGCTTCTATGCCGGCGAAGTCGCGCAGATGAGCGGCGCGCGGCTGCCCATGATCGCCATGGGGCACCATTACCTGATCACCGAGCCGATCCCGGCGGTGGGCGCGATCACGCGCGAGCCGCCGACGCTGCGCGATGTCGATGCCGGCGTGTACGCGCGGCGTGAGGGCGGCGGCATCCTGTTCGGCATCTACGAGGCCGATTGCCGCGAATTCGGCGCGGACGGCATGCCGAAGGATTTCGTCCAGCAGCTTCTGCCGCCCGATCTCGACCGCCTGACGCCGACCTTGGAGCACGTCTTCGCGGCGCTGCCCTGCATCGCGCAGCACGGCATCAAGTCGGTCGTGCATGGACCCTTTGTTTTCACGCCGGATGTGCGGCCGCTTCTTGGCTGGATGCCCGGCCAGCGCAACCATTTCGCCGCCGCGGGCTTCCTGGCCGGAATTTCCATGAGCGGCGGCTTCAGCCAGCTCATCGCGGAATGGATCGTCGACGGCGCGCCGAGCCGCGATCTCGGCATCTGCGATGTTGCGCGCTACGGCGATTGGGCGCTGGGGCCTTTCGCGCGTGCGCGGGGGCACGACGCCTATTCCACGCGCTACAAGATGCTGTTCCCCAATGAGGAGGTTGTCGCTGGCCGGCCGGTCCGCACGCCGCCGATGTACGAGCGTTACAAGGCGATGGGCGCCTTCTTCGGCATGTCGGACGGGTGGGAGCGGCCGATGTGGTTCGCCTCGCCCGGCGAGACGCCGGTCGAGACGCCGACGTTCCGCCGTTCCGAGGCGTTCGATGCCGTCGGGCGCGAATGCCGCCATGTCATGACGGAAGCGGGTTACTTCGACCTCGTGACCTTCGCGAACTACACGGTTGAGGGGAAGCAGGCTGGCGCGTTCCTGGACCGCGTGCTGCCCGGACGCCTGCCGCGGAGCGATGGGCGCATCGCGCTTTCGCCATTGGTCAACGAGAAGGGGGGCCTCTTGGGCGACGTCACGGTTCTGCGTCTCGCCGCCGACCGCTACATGCTGGTCGGCTCCGGCGCCATGAGCCGGACGCACCTCCGCGAGATCATGCCGCATATCGGCGGCTTCGATGCTTCGCTCCGCAACGACACCGATGCATGGGGCGGGTTCTCGGTCGCGGGTCCCAAGGCCGGCACGGTCGTGGCGCGGCTTCTCGGCAACGAGGCGCCGCCCGGCTTCTTCGACGGCCGCGAGGTCATGATCGGCGGCGTGAAGTGCGTCGTGCTGCGGCTCTCCTATGTCGGCGAAGTGTCCTACGAGATTCACTGCGCGCTCGACGGCCAGCTCGCGCTGCACGATGCGCTCCTGCGCGCCGGCGATGCGACGGGCGTAGCGCTCAAGCCGTTCGGCGCGCGCGCCCTCAACGCCATGCGCATCGAGAAGGCGATTCCGCGGACCGGAGACGAGCTCAACATCGAGATCACGCCCTTCGAGGCCGGGATGGGCCGGTTTGTCGACCTCGACAAGCCGGGTGACTTCATCGGGCGTGCGGCCCTTGCCGCGTTCAAAGCCGCGCCCGTGCGCTACGCGATGGTCTCGCTCGCGCTCGAGGATGGTGAGGTCGATCCCGTCGGTGGCGAGCTGCTCACCTGCGACGGCGCGCCGGCCGGATATCTCTCGAGCGCTTCCTACGGCTTCCGGGTCGGGCGGCGCGTGGCGATCGGGTTCGTCAATCCGCGTTTCGCGAAATCGAACAACCTTCATGTTCGCATTCTCGACCGGCCCGTGGCGGCGACCGTCCTCGGCGGCGCGGCCTACGATCCTCAGGGACGTCTCGCCCGCGCATAGAGCGCGCTCGCCAATCGTGGGGAACGATCCGCATGCACATCGAGAAGTCCCTCGCGGAGCTAGCCAAGGCGCTGCGTGACGGCAGAGTCACCGCGTCCGCGCTTGCCGAAGAGGCGATCGAACGGCACGTCCAGCACGGCGCGCGGTTCAACGCCTATAAGACATGGGATGCGGCGCAAATCCGGCAGGCCGCCCAGGCGGCGGACGCCGCGCTGAAAAGCGGCAGGCACGTGGACCCGCTCCATGGTTTGCCGGTTTCGGCCAAGGATCTGTTCGGCGTCGCGGGCTACCCGACCTTCGCCGGATCGCCGCGGCGCTTACCCGAAGCGTGGGAGCGCGAAGGCCCCGTCATTCGCGAACTGCGCCGCCAAGCGGCCGTGGTGATGGGCAAGTCGCACACCACCGAATTCGCGTTTGGCGGCACGGGCGCCAACATCCATTGGGGCGCGCCGCGTAATCCTTGGGGCGGCGACGGGCACCGCAGTCCGGGCGGCTCTTCCTCCGGCGCGGGCGTTTCGCTGGGCGAGGGCTCGGCCGTTCTTGCGCTTGGCACCGACACCGGCGGTTCGGTTCGCATCCCCGCGAGTTTCACGGGCAATGTCGGGCTGAAACTCACGGCTGGCCGCTGGAGCTGCGACGGCATCGTGCCTTTGTCGCCGACGATGGACACGCCGGGGCTTCTCGCGCGATCGGTCCTTGACGCAGCTTATGGGTTCGCGGCGCTCGATCCGGCACGCCACGAGCCGAACGAATTCACGGGACGGCTCGCGGAAACCGCGCTGTCGGAGCTGCGTCTCGGCGTTTCGGAGCGGTTCATGTGGGACGATCTCGATCCCGGCATCGGCGAGGCGGGACGGAAGGCGCTGGCCGAGGCCGAGCGACAAGGCGCGCGTATCGTGCCGTTTGAATTTCCGGAGTTCGAAGACGGGTATGCGCTGTATCTGAGCGGCAGCATCGTGATGACCGAATTCCGGCAGTTCATCGAAGACGAATTGCCCGCGTGGTGGGAGGCGTTCAATCCGGTCGCGAAGCGTCGCGTCGAGAGCGGTTCCGCTGCGTCCGCCCTGGAATATGTCCGGCACCAGCGCGCCATGGCGCGACTGAACCGTTCCGCCGAGGAACGGCTGGCCGGGGTCGATGCGCTGGTCCTGCCGACCAGTCCGCTCTCTCCACCGCGTATGGATGTTCCCACCTCCATCGAGGACGGCCTGCGCGATAGCCGCAGAAGCTCGCGCTTGACCTGCCCCGTCAGCATCCTCGGCCTGAGTGCTTTGACGATTCCCGTGGGCCTGGATGCGGCCAATCTTCCCGTCGGCTTGCAACTGGTGGCACCCGGCGGCTCGGAGGAGAAACTGCTGCGGGCAGGGGCGGCGCTGGAGCGCGTGTGGGGCACGCCGGGTCAACGGCTTGGCGCTCCGCGATGACTTCGCTCGTTCGGAAGTAACACCTGCTTGACGGCGAAGGTTGGCCTCTGTATTTAACCAATCAGTTATTTAACCTATAGGTGAATTAGGTATGCAGACCGACCATCTGAGCGCCACCTTCGCGGCCCTGGCCGACCCGACGCGGCGGGCCATCCTGGCGCGGTTGTCGCTCGGCGAGACGTCGGTCTCCGAACTGGCGGAGCCGTTCGAGATCAGCCTTCCGGCCGTCTCGAAGCATCTCAAAGTGCTGGAGCGCGCAGGGCTGATCGCGCGCGGGCGCGACGCGCAATGGCGTCCCTGCCGGATCGACGCCGGGCCGCTGCGTGAGGTGGCTGACTGGTTGGAGCATTACCGGCGGTTTTGGGAACAGCGCCTCGACCGGCTGGACGAATACCTCAAGGAGCTTCAGGCCAAGGAGAAGAAGAGTGTCCGAAAGAAATAGCGCCGGCGGGAAAGGCCCGTTCGTCATCAGCCGCACCTACGATGTGCCGCTTGATGTGATGTGGCGGCTGTGGACCGATTGCGAACACTTGAAACATTGGTGGGGGCCGAAGGGCTTCACCATCGGCACCTGCAAGATGGACCTGCGCGTGGGCGGCACCTTTCTCTATTCGATGGTAGCGGCCGATGGTTCCGAGATGTGGGGCAAGTGGGTGTTCCGCGCGATCGACGCGCCGCACAGCATGACCGTCCTTGTGTCGTTCTCGGACAAGAATGCCGGCATCACGCGCCATCCGATGGCGCCGACATGGCCGCTGCACAACCTGTCCACCATGACGATGGAAGAAAAAGACGGGAAGACCACGATCACCATCCGCTGGACCGCCCATGACGCGACGAAGGAGGAGCAGGAGACCTTCGATGCCGGTCACGACAGCATGCGCATGGGTTTCACGGGCACCTTCGATCAGCTCCAGACCTATATCGAATCGATCTAAGGGTGTCTTTTAAATAACCTTCTAAAATCATTTAGACAGGTATAATTTGCCACAGTCGAAAGCGGAGAGAGTCGTGCCATGAAGAAGATCCTTCTGATTCTTGCGGGCGTGATTGCCGTTGCCTTGGTCGTGATCCTGGTCGCCGCATCGACGCGGCCGGACTCGTTCCAGGTTCAGCGCGCGGCGGTGATCCAAGCGCCGCCGGAAAAGATCTTTCCGCTGATCGAGGATTTCCGCGCGTGGGGTGGCTGGTCGCCGTGGGAGAAGAAGGACCCGGCGATGAAGCGCAGCTTCAGCGGGCCCGCCACCGGCAAGGGCGCCATCTACGCGTGGGAGGGCAACAGCGAAGTCGGCCAGGGCAGCATGGAAATTGTCGAGGACGTGCCGTCCTCCAAGCTCGTGCTCAACCTCGATTTCGTTAAACCGTTCGAAGGCCATAACGTCGTCACGTTCACGCTGGTGCCGCAGGGCGAGGCTACAAACGTGACGTGGACGATGACGGGTGCGAGCAAGTTCATCACCAAGGTGATCGGACTCTTCTGCGACATGGACGCCATGATCGGCAAGGAGTTCGAGACGGGCCTGGCTAACCTGAAAGCGCTCGCCGAGAAGCCGTGACAACAGAACCGAACACCGGGGGCTGACGACCGCGATCGTTTCGTTTTTGTAGAGGAGAGAGAACCATGTACGTGCAGCCCTATTTGTTCTTCGACGGCCGTTGCGAAGAGGCGATCGAGTTCTACCGCAAGGCGATCGGCGCCAAGGTCGAGATGCTGATGCGATTCAAGGAGAGTCCGGAGCCGCCGGCCGAGAATTGCGGCGGTGGCGACCCCAACAAGATCATGCATTCGGCCTTCAAGGTGGGCGATTCCCTGATCATGGCCTCGGACGGCATGGCGGCGGGCAAGCCGGAGTTCAAAGGGTTCACGCTGTCGATCAGCGTGAAGACCGAGGCCGAAGCGGACAAGCTGTTCAACGCCCTGGCCGAGGGCGGTCAGGTCCAGATGCCGCTGATGAAGACGTTCTTCTCGCCGCGTTTCGGCATGGTGGCCGACCGCTTCGGGGTCGGCTGGATGGTCATCGTCGGCGCGTGATGCGGGCGAAGCCTCGCCTGTTCGAATGGCCGCTTCCGGGCGCCGGCGCTCTCTGCGTCGGCGCCCTCACGGCTGGGGATGCGCCCGGGAAAAGAGGCTTCGCGGGCGAAGGCTATTACCTGTTCGTGGCGCCGCGTGGTGATGCCCCGATCGAGGTGATGGCGAAGTTCGTTTCCGAGGACGCCGCGCGCGCCATGCACGATTCGCTGCGCGCCGCGCTCACGCGCATCCAATACGTCGCCTGAACGTCAGGACGCGGGGCGCCCCGCGGCCGTGGCGATGGCCTTGGCCATCTCGCGGCTGAGCGCGCCCAGCGTGCGGCTCAGCGCGGCCACGCCGGCCTCCGTGCCGGTGCCCGTGCCGGCGGCCTCGCGCAGGACGGAGTTCTGCGTGGCGATAATAGCGTTCTTCTTGACGTCGAAGACCTGCCACTGCGCCTCGGTCACCGCGTTGCCGGCGCCATCGATGTCGAAGCGGCTGAAGTTGATGCGCACCTGGTAATCAAGCGGCGTCACGAAGGGTTGGGGCACCATGACTACGTCGTCCTGGGGCAGGAGAGCGGCCAGGTTGGCGACAAGCACGGTCGGAAGCCCCGTGTCCAACGGGCCCGCCCAGTTGTCGAAGGTCGACAGGGTCACCTTGTAGGCGCTGTCGCGGACGATGATCTGCGGCCGGTCGAGGTAGTCGGCCAGGGTTACCGGCCCGACGCCGACGAACAGCTTCTTGGCGACCGGCGCTTTGGATGCACTGGCCTCGACGGTGGGCGCCAGGGTGTAGAACTGCGTCGGCGCGCTGGTGCCGGCGCAGGATGCCAGCACAAGCGCGGGCAGGAGGGCCGCGAGAGCGCGGATCTGTGTCATGCGGATCATGGCTTGCCCGGGCTCCCTTTACCCTTGATGAGCGCTTCTGGATGCTGTTCCAGGTAGTTCGAGAGCACCCGGATGGAGCGGGAAATCTCGGTCAGCTGCCGCAGCAGGCGCACCATCTCGAAGCGCATGCTGGGGTCCATCATCTGGTCGGCCGATTTCAGCGTGGCCTGCGCGGCGTTCGAGGTCTCGGTCAGGCTTTCGATCAAAGGCGCCATATCCTTGGCCGCTTTCTGCACGGCCTCGGAGTTGAGCAGGGCATCGGCGTCCCGCACCGTTTTGCGCAGGTCCTCGACCAACTGCGGCAAGGGCATCGCCGCCACGTTGTCGAGAATCTTCGAGAACTTCTTCTGCATCTGCACGAAATCCGACGGCACGGTCGGGATCTCGGGATACTTGCCGCCCATCTTCAGTTCCGCGGGCTTGGCTTCGGGGAAGAAGTCGAGGCCGATGCCCAATTGTCCGGTCAGAAGGCTTTCGCTGATGAGCTGCGCGCGCAGGCTTGAGCGCACGAGCAGACCCATCACCGCATAGGCTTGCTGTTCGTCCTTGGCGGGCATCAGGCCCGCCCGCTCGGGCTGCACGTCGATGGTCACGACGATCGGCTGGGGCGTTTCGCCGTTCTTCTTTTCCGCCGTCTTCTTTTTGCCGGTCTTTTGTTTCTCCAGCTGCTCGAAGACATAGGCCTCGAGCGCCTTCTGATCGATGCGCACGTCGTGGACCAGGCCGATCTGGATGCCGCGGAAGCTGACCGGAGCGCCGCGCTCCAGCCCGGACACGGAGCTATCGAAATGGAGCATGTAGCGGAACCGCCGCGTGAACAGCGCCTCACGCACGCTGTCGCGCGATTTGTAGAGCGGAAACATGGTGCCGGCTTTGGCGGGTTCGGTCGCCGTCGATTCGATTGGCGTCTCGAAGGCGATGCCGCCGGCCAAAAGCGCGGCCAGGGATTCCGTCCGGATGTTCACGCCCTTGGTGCCGACGGAGACGTCGATGCCGCTGGCGTTCCAGAAATTGCTGTCGGCCCGCACCAGTTCGTCATAGGGCGCGCGAATGAAGACTTCGATGTTCACGCCGCGCTGGTCCTCGATCAGCTTGTAGCCCAGCGCCTCGCCGACGGCGATGCCGCGATAGTAGATCGGCGATCCCGGTCCGATCGAACCGAGCGTCGGCGAATGCAGGGTGAATTGCGTGCCCTTGGACGAATCCGTCAGGACGGGCGGCTGCTCGAGGCCCTTGAACTCGCTTATCTTTTCGCCTTCGCCCGGCCGCATGCCGATATAGGGGCCGGACAGCAGCGTGCCGAGGCCGGAGATGCCCTGGGCGGACACGCGCGGCGTTTCGACCCAGAACTGCGTGTGCTCTCGCAGGCTGTCGGCGATGTCCTTGCTCATGCGGGCGGCGACCACGACGTGGGTGTGGTCGCGGCTGAGATGCACCTCCTGCACGGTGCCGATATCAACGTTCAGGTATTTGACCGTGGTCTTGCCGGCTTCGATGCCGGAGGCGTCTTTGAACGAGATCTTCACCATCGGTCCACGCGAAGAGAGCGTGACGTAGCCCAGCCATGCCGCGATGGCCAGGGCCACGATCGGGATGATCCAGATGACGGAAAACCGGCGCTTTCGCGCGATCTTCGCGTTGGGGATCGGGCGGGGCGTCTGTCCCGCCGGTGTGCTATCGCTCATCGTTGGCTCCCGCCGCGTCCCATATCTCTCGTGGGTCGAAGGATTCGGCCGCGATCATCGTGGTGACGACGACGGCGGCAAAGGAAATTGCGCCCGTTCCGGGCGTGATGGTGGCCAGCGAGCCGAAGCGCACCAGCGCCACCAGGATCGCCAGCACGAAGATGTCCAGCATCGACCAGCGGCCGATCGCATCGACGATGCGATAGATCTTCGTCCGCTCGCGGGGACGCCACTTCGACCGCCGCTGAACGGATACCAAAAGAAAGCCCAGGCCGCACAGTTTCAGCATCGGCACGGTCACGCTCGCGAAAAAGACCAGGAGGGCCAGCGGCCACATGCCGCCGTACAACAATTCGATGACGCCTTCCAGGATCGTCGCGCCCTGCTTGCTGCCCGCGAAGTTCATTTTCATCACGGGATAAAGGTTCGCGGGCATGTAGAGGATCAAGGCCGTGGCGATTAGAGCCCAGGCGCGCGTGATGCCGTTGGGCTTGCGGTGATGCAGCGGCGCATCGCAACGGTCGCAGTGCGAATGGGGCGCCGTCGCATGGTTGAGCAGACCGCAACTATGGCACGAGATCAATTCGTTCGGGGGGAACGCGGCCATTACCGTTGCGGGCGGCGACGGGCGCAGCCGTTCCCAAACCGTAATGGGCTCGAAAACCGATTCGGCGGCGACCACCAGGATGATGAGCGCGACGAAGGAAAAGGCCGCGATGCCGAAGATCACCGTGGCCAGGGAGACCAGCTTCACGTAGCCGACGATGACGCCCAGAAGGAACACTTCCATCATCGCCCAGCGGTGAACGACTTCCATCCAGCGGAAGACCTGCCGGGCGGCGGGCGGGCGTTTGCCCATGTGCAAGGGGATCATCACGTAAAGATTGCCGAGGATCTTCACGAGCGGCAGCAAGATGGCGAACAGAAGCACGAGGACGCCCAGCTCCCACATGCCGTCCAGATAGAGCGCATAGGCGGCGGAAATGAGTTCGGCGTCCTGCGTCCGTCCCTGCAGATTGAGCGTGATGAAGGGAAAGACGTTGGCCAGGACGAAAATGACCAGCGCCGTGAGGTTGAGGACGATGGCCTGCTCGACGCCGCCCGTCGTCCGCTTGGATAGAAGTGCGCCGCAGCGGACGCAGTCGACGTGGCCTTCCTCGATGCGCGACGGAATCGTCTGCCGCAGCCCGCAATCCGCGCATTCGACCATCAGCAGGCGGCCGGGGCTGGTGATTTCAGCCGCCGCGTCGCGAATCGACGTGTGTGTATATGCGGCGTCGCTCAACGCAAGCCGCCCATGCCGAAGTGAAGATGCGATGGGAAGCGACCGACCATGATGCGCTTCCGTGAATGCACGACTACCAGTGAAGCCCCCATGCTCCGACGGCCATGCCAGCGTTAATCCACCGGCCTATGCAAGACCGTGGCCGCCACCCCCCGGTGGGCAAGGCCGATCGGACTAGGCTCTACACGAAAGACCCGGTTTTCGGTATCAAAATTATGGACTTAGGCACAAGACCTGCAAGGCTGCGGTTACGCGAAATTGTGGTTGCCGAGTCCGGATGCGCGTACACTGCGCGCGCCGAAGGCGGCACCAGAGACCGGGATAACCAATTGGCTACGATACGTTTCTTCCTGACGCTGTTTGCGTTCGGGCTTTTGGGCTTGGGGGCGGCCCAGGCGGCCCCGTTGCGGCCGGACCAGGTGGCTTCCATCCGGGCAGCCCTGGCGGCGGCCGAAAAAAGCGACTGGGCCCAGGCCCAGCAGCGCGCGGCCCAAAGCGGCGTTCCCTTGGCCGTCAAGCTGATCGACTGGATGGAGATGCGCCGGATGGGCGCGCGCCAGTCCTTTGACCAGATCGCGGCCTTCGTCGCCGCCAATCCAAACTGGCCGTCCCAAGACGCCCTCAAGCGCCGGGCCGAGGAGGCCATGGACGGCGCCACGCCAGATCCCGTCGCGCGCGCTTGGTTCCAGGCGCGCGAACCGCGTACGCCGGACGGCGCGGCCCATTACGCGCTCGTGCTGTTGGCGGCGGGCGAAAAGGCCGAGGCCGAGAAGGTCGCGCGCCAAGCCTGGGTGAACTTCAACTTTCCGCCGGGGACCGAACAGGATTTCTACAACAGGTTCTCGACCCTTCTGCGGACCGAGGACAATGCGGCGCGGCTCGACCGTCTGGTCTGGGACGGCCAGGACCAGGCCGCGCGCGCGATGTTTCCGTATGTGGAACCGGATCAGCGCGCCGCCGCCGATCTGCGCCTGCGCATGCGCCGCGGCGACAAGAGCGCAGAACCCGCCGTGGCCAACCTTCCGCCCGCGCTGCAAAACAGCCCGGGCATTTTGTTCGAGCGCACACGGCTCGCCCGTCAGGCTAATAACGACGACATGGCGCGGGCGCTCCTGTTCGCCGCGCCGGCCAACGCGCCGCGCCCGGATGTCTGGTGGAACGAGCGGTCGATCTTGGCGCGCCGCTCGCTGACCCAGGGCAATGTGACCGACGCTTATAAAATCGCTGCCAACCATGGGCTCAGCGAAGGCGCCGCTTATGCCGAGGCCGAATGGCTCGCGGGCTGGATCGCGCTTCGCTATCTCAACGACCCGGAAGCCGCGAAACGGCATTTCGACGCCATGGGCGCGCGCGTGGCCACCAAGGTCAGCCGCGCCCGCGCGGCCTACTGGTCGGG
>CAYZFH010000084.1:0-11693 GCA_964477375.1 uncultured Rhizobiaceae bacterium
GTGATCAGGCACAGATGGGCCGCGGTGCCCATGCCGCCCTGGATCGCCAATAGCACCCAGACGTCGAACGGCGCGTCGGTCCAGAAGAAGGGGATCAGGACGCTCGTGACCGTAAGCCCGGTCATTGTCGTGTAGAACAATGTCGTCATCGGCGGATCGGTCGACGACAGCTTGCGCGTCGCGATCTGGTAGAGCGCATAGATCAGCGCGGAGAGAAGCATCAGCGAGCCCGCCCAATGGGTCACGCCCATGCCCGGCCGGATGACGATCAAGGCGCCCACGAAGCCGACGCCCACGGCGCTCCAGCGCCGAATGCCGACCTTCTCGCCCAGAAGCGGCACCGACAGGGCGGTTAGAAACAACGGGCCGACCATGTTCAGTGCGACCGCGTCGGCCAACGGCAGGAACGCCAGGCCGAAGATGAAAGCGAAGGTCGAAGCCACGTTGAGCATGGCGCGGCCGACCTGAAGCGGCAGCCGCTTGGTGCGCACAAAGCTCGTGGTCCGTGCGCGCACGAACAGCGCAACCATGAACAGGAACTGAAAGACGTAGCGCACCCACAGGATGAAGATCGTGGGGTAATCCGCGCTCAGGTATTTGGCCATCGCGTCCATCAGCGAGAAGATCACGATGGTCGTGGCCATGAAGCCGATGCCGCGCAGGGTGCGCGCGGCGTCCGCATGGCTTTGTGTGGTCACGGATAAAAGGCGCGAAGGGGCGGCACGGGCGGAATTGTGGGCCCAGCGCGTTCCGCGGGGCAAGCAACGACGCCGTTTGCCAGCATCCTCGATGCTAGGTAAAAATACTCACCAATCGCGCGCCGCTCGCTTTAACGGGCCGGCATTTTCTCATTGGTGGGTCGAAACCTGAGCGAAGCACGGGTCGTCCGCGTCAGTCCCAATCTCAGCCTCGTGCGCGGGCGCGACGGGGTGTTCCTCATCAACACGAACGACAGATATATCGGCCGTTCGCTCCAGGTCTATGGCGAATACAGCCGCGACGAGGGGGAGGGGTTGCGGCAATTGGTCCGTGCCGGCGATACCGTGATGGAGATCGGCGCCAATATCGGCAGCCATACCGTCGGGTTGGCAAAGCGCGTCGGACCGCAAGGGCTGGTCATTGCCTTCGAGCCGCAGCGCGCGTGTTTCGCGCTGCTGCAGTCCCAGATCGCGCTGAACGAACTGACGAACGTCGTCGCCCTCAATCAAGGCGTCGCCGACAAGGGCGGAACACTGTATGTGCCGGGGCGCGATTACACGACACAAGGCAATGCCGGTGGCGTGGCGCTCACCGAAAAGCCCTTGCCGCGGCATGAGGCCGTCAGGGTGATCCGCCTCGATGACCGCCACGGCGACATCAAGGTCCATCTAATCAAGGTCGATGTCGAAGGCATGGAAGGTCAGGTGATCGACGGCGCGCGCGGACTGATCATGAAGTCCCGGCCGCGCCTCTATATCGAGAACGATCGAGTCGATAAATCGCCCGCGCTGATCCGGCGGCTATTCGAGCTTGGCTATCGCCTGTGGTGGCACAAACCGCGGCTGTTTTGCCCGGACAACTATTTCGGCGTGACCGAGAACGTCTTCGGCCGGCCGATCACGTCGAAGAACATGATCGGCATTCCCGTCGAGGACACCAAGACCAGGATCGCCGATCTTCCCGAGATCAAATCTCCGGAAGAGCCGCATCCCTCGCAACCGCACTCGTTTGATATCGCGCCGGCCGCTGGCTAAGGTCGCGCAAGACCGGTTCGCAAGGAGAGTTCGGGGTATGAAGCGTTTCACCATCCGCTTGGGCAACAGCATGCCCGTCCAGTCGCCGCTGATCCCGGACCCTTTCGTTCCCTATCAGTGTAAGAACAACAAGATCCTCTCCGTCGTCTGCCGCGGCGACCGCAAGGTGATCGACCGCTGGCTGAAGCCGACGCCGTTCGAGAGCGTGGACGACCGTTACATCGTCTCGATCGCGGACTTCTCCAATTGCGACAAGGCGTCCTACATGGACGCGGCCATCGTCCTGCCCATCAAGTTCCGTAATAAATTCGGCGGCTACTATTTCTTCGAATATGAGAACAACGATGCCGCCATCGCGGCCGGCCGCGACCTGTGGGGTTATCCGAAGAAATACGCGGCGATCACGCTGGAGCAAAAGGGCAAGAAGGTGGTCGGCAAGGCCGTGCGCAATGGCGTCACCATCATGGATATTTCGTGCGATCTGGCGAAGCCGATGGACGGGGTCCCGAGCCTCAAGCTGACGCCGCACCTCAACATGCATGTCCAGCCGCGCCCGGACGGGCCGGGCATGATGTCGATGCGCATCATCGAGCGTGACACCTCGCCCGACTACAAGCTGAAGTCGCAGAAGTTCGGCGCGGGCCGCGTCACCCTGCGTTCGATCCCGACCGATCCCCTGGCCGAGTTCCAGCCCAAGGAGATCCTGGGCGCGACCTATATCGTGGGCGACTTCTACGCGACCGAGAAAAACGGCTGGGGCAAGACCATCGCGACCTTCAAGCCGAAGCGCCGTTGATGCGCCGCTCGCGGGCCAGCTTGCGCTCGCGATAGGCGATGTAGAGGCCGCTCGAACAGATGATGGCGGCGCCGATCATCGTCCACCGGTCGGGGAAATCGCCGAAGAAGACCAGCCCGACCAGGGTTGCGCTGATGATCTGGATATAGGCGAAGGGTGCCAGGATCGACGCCGCGGCAAATTGGAGCGCGCGGATCAGCGCGATATGCGCCGCGCTGATGATCAGGCCCATCAGCGCCATGAAGCCCCATCCGGCCAGGTCCGGCGTCTTCCAGACGAAGGGCAGGAGTGCCGTGCTCATGATCACGCCGCCATAGGCGCCGAACAGCAGCGTCGCGTCGTTGTCGTCGGTTCCGCTCAGCCGCCGGGTGAAAATCTGGTAAAAGGCGAAAGCGGTGGCGGACAAGAGCGGCATCGAGATCGCCCAATGCATCACCCCAAGGCCGGGACGCACAACGATCAAGGCGCCGATCATGCCGACAGCGATGGCGCTCCAGCGCCGCAAGCCCACCTTTTCGCCGAGCAACGGCACCGACAGGGCGGTCACGATCAGCGGCCCGACCAGGACCGCTGCGAAGGCATCCGCCAGCGGAATGAAGGCCAGGCCGAAGATGAACGGGATGTTCGACGCCCAGCCGGCGAAGGCGCGCGCGAACTGCAGCCCCGGCTTGCGGGTGCGCAGGATCGACGGCGGGCGGCGCGCAAAGATCAGGATCGAAACGAAGATGGATTGGAAGAAGAACCGGCCCCACGTGATCTGGAACGGGTGGTAGTCCTGCGTCAGATGCTTGCCGACCGCGTCCATCAATGGAAACAGCGTAAACGCGACGCCCATCAGCAGAATGCCGTCGAGCGTGTGGGAGCGTTGGGGCGCTTCGGTCATGGCGGGCTTTCAAAAGCGGCGCGGAGTGTGGTGGCCGTGCCCGCCGCTGGCAAGCGGGACGCCGCATGAGCGCGATCTGGCGCATCGAGGTGGTCGTGCCGACGGGCGCGGAGGGCGCCTTCGCCCAGGCGCTGGAGGTGTTCGGCCACGGCCTGTCCGTTTTCGAGTGCGGACCGCGGGCATGGCGGGTCGAGGTGCACGGCACGGAGGAACCCGATTCCGCCGAGCTCGACGTGGCGTTGGCGTTGGCTGCCGCCAGCGTGGGCGTGACCGTGCCGCCGGTGGTGGTCGAGCACCTGGCCGCGCGCGATTGGGTGGCCGAGAATCAGGCCAGCTTTCCGCCGCTCGAGGCCGCGCGCTACTTCATCCACGGCAGCCATTTCCATGGCCGCGTGCCCGCCAACCGCCGCGCGATCGTGATCGATGCGGGTGCTGCCTTCGGCACCGGCTTTCATGCCACGACGCGTGGCTGCCTCTTGGCCATCGACGCCGCGCGGCGCGCCCGGCCGATCCGCCGCGCGCTCGATCTCGGATGCGGTTCGGGCATCCTGGCCTTCGCCATCGCGAAATCTTCGGATGCGACGATCACCGCAGCCGACAACGATCCCGTCGCGGTCGCCGTCGCGCGCGCCAATGCCCGGCGCAACGGCGTCCAACGCCGGGTGCGCATGATGCGCAGTCAGGGGTTCGATGCGGGCGAGTTGCGGCGGCAAGGCCCGTTCGACCTGATCGCCGCAAACATCTTGTTGAATCCGCTGGTGGCCATGGCGCCACAGTTGGCGGCGCATCTAAGCGGCGGGGGACGGTTGATCCTGTCGGGAATCCTGGCAGGCCAGGCGGCGGCGCTGCGCCGCGCCTGCGTGCGCGCGGGGCTCAGGCCCTTGCGCACCCTTCTGATCGGCGATTGGGCGACGCTGGTTTTCGTGCGCCCGCCGAAAGGCCGACCCCAAAAACGTTGACGGGGCGCGCCAGGAAGCGCACCCCGCCTTCAGCCCGCCATTACATCCGTGGTCGGGCTACACCGTGGGACAATCAGCCTTACGCGGCGATCGTCGGACGGTTGTCGTTATGCGCATCCGCGACCCGGCCCGCGATATACGGGATGCCGCTGCGCTGGATGCCGATGTCCTTCAGCGTGGCGTCATCGAGATCACCGAGCGCCTCGCTCGTGACCCGACGGCGACGCAGCTGGTCGATTCCCGTCAGCACCGAGCGCAGGCCATGGCGGACCGCATCGACCGTACGGGCGACAACGTCGCCGCTCGGGCCCGCCTGGATGAGGGCCGATGCACCGAGGATCTCGGGCAGGGTCGAACGGCTGTCGCCGTTGCGCGTGCTGTAATTCGTCATGATACGTTGCCTTTCCATACATCTTCCGCGTGAGGCCCCGACGGCCTCATTGTGCATTGCACAAGTGAGTATGTGCTTATTACATAAGATGTTTTCAATATTATGACCGCAAAGCAGCATTGCAGCGGACGCATGCCTTCGCCTTCTTTTCGACCCTTTTCCTTGCCAGGGCGCAGAAGCGGCTCTTAGCTTCCGCTATGACCCAGTCCGTTTCCGCCGTCCAAGCTTGCCGTGACCGCTACCAGGGCGACGAAGCCCTGGCCCAACTCCTCAAAAAGGCCGGTGTTACGCGCGGCGTGGCGGATATCCGGGCCCTCGTGGCCGGGGCGGCGGCGGCGCCCGAAGCGGCCGATCCCGACGCGTGGCTCGTCCTGGTGACGCCGGATCCCAACCCGGCGCTGGCCGCGCAGCTCCGTGCTCTCAAGGGCGAATTGAAAAGCCATGCGGAGGATGCATCCCCCTATGCCGAACGGCTCGCCTCGCTGCGGGCGGAATTGACGCGCCGGGGTCTTGCAGGCTTCCTCGTGCCGCGCACCGACGAGTATCAGAACGAATTCATCCCGCCCTCGGCCGAGCGGCTAGCCTGGCTCGCGGGCTTCACCGGCTCGGCGGGTCTGGCCGCCGTGCTGCAGGACAAGGCCGCGATCTTCGTCGACGGACGCTACACGCTGCAGGTGCGCGACCAGGTCGACACCACGCTGTTCGAGCCGCGCCACATCATCGAGGAACCCGCCACCGGCTGGCTGGCCGCCAACCTGCCCAAGGGCGGCAAGCTCGGCTACGACCCCTGGCTCCATTCGCCGAACGAGGTCGTGCGGCTGCAGGCGGCCTGCGAGAAGGCGGGTGCGATGCTGGTCCCTGTCTCGGGCAATCCGATCGATGCCGTGTGGCGCGACCGTCCGCCCGCGCCCGTCTCGCCCGTGGTGCCGCATGAGCTGCGCTTCGCGGGCGTCGCGTCCGAAGAGAAGCGCAAGGCCATCGCGGCCGATCTGAAGGCGCGCGGTCTCGCGGCGGCCGTGCTGACCGCGCCCGATTCCATCGCCTGGCTGCTCAATATCCGCGGTGGCGATCTGCCCTGCACGCCGGCGCCCTTGGCCTTCGCGATCCTCGACGATCAAGGCGGCGCGCAACTGTTTCTCGACACGCGCAAGCTGACCGCGGCCACGCGCGCCCATCTCGGGAACGCCGTCGCGATTGCCGAGACGGCGGATTTCCCCGCTTCGCTCGACGCGCTCGGCGGCAAGCGCGTGCTGGCCGATCCGTCCTCCGCATCCGCCTTCGTCTTCGAGCGGCTGAGCACGGCGAAGGCCGAGATCGTGCGCGACGCCGATCCGTGCCAGCTACCCAAGGCCTGCAAGAACGCGGCGGAGATCGCGGGCGCCCGCGCGGCGCATGTGCGCGACGGCGCGGCGCTGACGGGTTTCCTCGCCTGGCTCGACCGCGCGGCGTCCTCGGGCGCCGTGACCGAGCTTGAGGCCGTCGACCGCCTGGCGCAGTTCCGGCGCGGCGGCGAGAATTTCCGCGACTTCAGCTTCGACACGATCTCGGGCGCCGGCCCCAACGGCGCGATCGTGCATTACCGCGCGACCGACAAGACGAACCGAAAGTTGGAGCCCGGCTCGCTCTATCTGGTCGATTCCGGCGCGCAGTATCTCGACGGCACCACGGATGTCACGCGCACGGTCTTCGTGCCGGGCGGCGCGGGACCGACGGCGGAGCAGAAGGACCGGTATACGCGCGTGCTGAAGGGCCACATCGCGCTGGCGCTCGCGCGCTTTCCCGCCGGCACCTCGGGCTCGCAGCTCGATGCGCTGGCGCGCCAGCCGCTCTGGCAGGCCGGCCTCGACTACGACCACGGCACCGGTCACGGCGTCGGCAGCTATCTTGGCGTGCATGAAGGGCCGCAGCGGATCTCGAAGATGCCGAACACCGTCGCGCTGCGCGCGGGCATGATCGTTTCCAACGAACCCGGCTACTACAAGACGGGCGCCTACGGCATCCGTATCGAAAACCTGGTCGCGGTCGCGGCCGAGAAGAAAAAAGACGGCGCGGAGCGCGACACGTTTTCCTTCGAGACGCTGACCCTGGCGCCGATCGACCTGCGGCTGGTCGAGCCGTCGCTCCTGTCGCCGGAAGAGGTTGCCTGGCTCGACGCCTATCACGCGCGGGTGCGTGCTTCGCTCGACACGCTGGTCAATGCGGAGACGCGCGCCTGGCTGGCCCAAGCCACGCGGCCGATCGCCGCCTGACGCGGTGTTCCGGCTTGCTTACTTTTGGAAACCGACTAACGTCCGGTGACCGAAGGCTTCCAGGCGAAAACCCATGCCCGCTTCCCGCTCCATGACCGGCTGTCCGATGGAATCCCTCCTGCGCACCCTGATGGGGCCATGGACCACCTATATCCTTTGGGTCCTTCGCAGCCAGGGACCGAGCCGCTTCGGCGCGCTGAAGCGGCAGGTGCCGGGCATCTCCGCCAAGATCCTGACCGACCGGCTGCGCCTTCTGGAAAGCGCGCAGCTCGTGACGCGCGAATACGCGCGCACCATTCCGCCGCAGGTGACCTACAGCCTGACCGCGCGCGGCGAGGAGCTGACGCCGGTGTTCAATGAGCTGAACGCGATCGCGCTTCGCTGGCGCGCCGAGGACGAACGCCGCAAGGCGGCGTAAAGCGCTCAGCCTTCGGGACGTTCGCCCGGCCGGCGATAGACGGGCAGGGACAGGCCGAGCGCCAGCGAGAGCCCGCGCACGCAGAAGGCGACCGCGAATCCCGCCAGCAGGATGATGGGCCGGCCGAGATCGATGGCGTCGAGCGCGACAACCGTCGCCGCGCCCGCGGCGGCGGCCGTGGCATAGACCTCCTTGCGGAAGATCAGCGGCACCTCCGCGCACAGCACGTCGCGGACCACGCCGCCGAGCGTCGCCGTCATCACGCCCATCACGACGGCGATCAGGGCGGGCACGCCGGTGTCGAGCGCGATCTCGGTGCCGACGACGGAAAAAAGGCCGAGCGCCACGGCATCCGCCCACAGCAGTGCGCGGCGCTGCTCGATGCGGTGCGCGACGAAGAACAGGATCACGGCGACCGACAGGCAGACGGCGACATAGTCCGGCCGAGCGATCCAGAACACCGGACGGTCGAGAATCACGTCACGGAACGTGCCGCCGCCGATGCCGGTCACGGTGGTGACGAACAGGAAACCGCCGATATCCATTTGCTTGCGCGCGGCTGCAAAAGCACCGCTGGCGGCCGCTACGGCGACCGCCACGAGGTCGAGCCAGTGGATCAGCTCGAAGGGCGGCATGCGATCAGGCGGCGGTGCCGCCGACCGTGAGCCCTTCGACCAGCAGCGACGGCAGGCCCACACCCACCGGCACGCTCTGGCCGTCCTTGCCGCAGGTGCCGATGCCGGGATCGAGCGCCATGTCGTTGGCGATGGCCTTCACCTTGGTCAGGACGTCCGGGCCGTTGCCGATCAGGGTTGCGCCCTTCAGCGAGGGGCCGATCTTGCCGTTCTCGATCAGGTAGGCCTCGGCGCTCGAGAAGACGAACTTGCCCGAGGTGATGTCGACCTGGCCGCCGCCGAAATTGACGGCATAAACGCCGCGCTTCACCGATCGGATTAGTTCCTCCGGGCTTTTGTCGCCAGCCAGCATGTAGGTGTTCGTCATGCGCGGCATCGGGTGATAGGCGTAGCTTTCGCGCCGCCCGTTGCCGGTCGGCTTCACGCCCATCAGCCGCGCGTTCATGCGGTCCTGCAGATAGCCGACCAGGATGCCGTCCTCGATCAGCACGTTGCGCTGGCTGGGCGTGCCCTCGTCGTCGACCGTGATCGAGCCGCGCCGGCCAGGGATGGTGCCGTCATCGACGACGGTGACGCCGGGCGAGGCGATGCGCTGGCCCATGAGGCCGGCGAAGGCCGAGGTCTTCTTGCGGTTGAAATCGCCCTCGAGCCCGTGGCCGATGGCCTCGTGCAGCAGGATGCCAGGCCAGCCCGGGCCCAGGACGACCGGCATCTCGCCCGCGGGCGCGTGGACGGCATTGAGGTTCACCAGCGCCTGGCGCAGCGCCTCGTCGGTCTGGGCGCGCCAGCGGTCCGGCTCCAGCCAGGTGTCGTAGCGTGCCCGCCCGCCCGCGCCGTGGCTGCCGGATTCCATCCGGTCGCCGTCGCCGACGGTGATCGAGACGTTGAGGCGCACCAACGGGCGCACATCGCCCGCCCGCACCCCGCCCGCGCGCATGATCTCGACGGCCTGCCATTCGCCGGCCAGCGAAATGCTGACCTGGCGGACGCGGGGGTCCTTGGCGCGGGCATAGGCGTCGATCTCGGTCAGAAGCTTCACCTTGGCCGCGAAATCCGTTTCGCTAAGCGGATTGTCGGACGGGTAGAGGGCGCGGTTGGTGCCGACGGGCGGGGCCGCCAGGGTGCCCGCATGGCCGTGGGCGACCGCCTTGACCGTGCCCGCGGCGCGCCGCACGGCGGCTTCGGACAGGTCGGAGGAGTGGGCATAGCCGGTGCTTTCGCCCGCCACGGCGCGCAGGCCGAAGCCCTGTGCGGTATCGAAGGATGCGCTCTTGAGCCGCCCATCGTCGAAAACCAGGCTTTCGGACTGACGGTATTCCAGGAATAGCTCGCCGTCGTCGGCTTGGCCGAGGGCGTCGTCCACCACAGTCTGGAGACGGCGGCGGTCGAGCCCCGCCTGGTTGAAAAACAGCGTCTCGCCGGTGTCGGTCATGGCCTTGCCCTCGGTGCCGCCAGGGACCCGGACGGATGACCGGATACCGCGGAAATAAGATTAATAATCAGCATGATATTACCAACCGATACCCGTGTTGTCCGTGTTGTTAAAGCCGCGGACGGTAGTGTATGTTCCGCCGCAGAACCGGGCGGCTTGGTTGATAAATATAGGTTTTCTTCTTCAACGTGACGGCGCCTGCCGCGTCGCCGTCTAGAGGATCCGGATTGCACGTGATGCGCGCAAGGAATGGCTTTTTTGCGGCGCTCGCCGCGCTTTCGACGGCGACGCCGTTCGCCGCTTGGGCGGGCGCCCCGCACAACTGGCAGACGGGCTTCATCCCGCCGGCCTCCAAGAGCATGGAGTCGATCGAGAACTTCAACGACGTTCTCTTCGTCATCATCGCGTTGATCACGATCTTCGTCCTGGTGCTGCTCGTCTATGCGATGTGGCGCTTCAGCGCGAAGCGGAACCCGGTTCCGTCCACGCGCTCGCACAACGCGCTGATCGAAGTGATCTGGACCGTCGTGCCGATCTTGATCTTGGTCGGTGTCGCGATCCCGTCCTTCAAGCAGCTCTATTTCCTCGGCCGCATCCCCGCCAACATCGATATGACGATCAAGGCGACCGGCCACCAGTGGTACTGGTCGTACCAGTATCCGGACAATGGCGGCTTCGGCTTCGACGCCTTCATGATCGCCGACGACCAGATCAATAAGGACAAGGGCCAGCTTCGCCTGCTGGAGACCGATAACATCGTCGTCTTGCCCGTCGATACCAACGTGCGCGTCATCGTGACCGCGGACGACGTGATCCACTCCTGGGCCGTGCCGGCCCTGGGCGTGAAGATCGACGCCGTTCCCGGCCGCATCAACGAATTGTGGTTCCGCGCCGACCGGACGGGTTCCTTCTACGGCCAATGCTCGGAGCTTTGCGGCGTGAACCACGGCTTCATGCCGATCCGTATCGAGGTCGTCTCCAAGGACGACTTCGCCAAGTGGGTCGAAGGCGCGAAGACCAAGTTCGCCGGCGCTGAAGCGCCCACCCGCGTGGCCCTGGCCGGCCAGAACAACTGATCGGGCCGCGCCCGGTCCAAGGACTTCGAAGAAAGGCAGTGCGATGAGTTACTCGGCGAAGGCACACGACGATCACGGTCACGATCATCATCCGACCGGGTGGAAGCGGTGGGTCTATTCCACCAACCACAAAGACATCGGTACGATGTACCTGTTCTTCGCCGTCGGCTTCGGCATCCTGGGCCTGTTGGCTTCGATCGTGATCCGCACGCAGCTCGCCCATCCGGGCTCGACGCTGCTCGGCGGCGACCACCAGTTCTACAACGTGATGATCTCGGCCCACGGCCTGATCATGATCTTCTTCATGGTCATGCCCGCCATGATCGGCGGCTTCGGCAACTGGATCGTGCCCATCATGATCGGCGCGCCCGACATGGCGTTCCCGCGCATGAACAACATCAGCTTCTGGCTGCTGATCCCGTCGTTCGTGCTGCTGCTGGGCTCGTCCCTGATCGACGGCGGCGCCGGCGTCGGCTGGACGGTCTATCCGCCGCTCTCCAGCATCGCCGGGCATCCGGGCCTCAGCGTCGACATGGCGATCTTCTCGCTGCACATCGCCGGCGCGTCGTCGATCCTGGGCGCGATCAACTTCATCACCACGATCTTCAACATGCGCGCGCCCGGCATGACGCTGCACAAGATGCCGCTGTTCGTGTGGGCGGTGCTGGTGACGGCGTTCCTGCTGCTGCTGTCGCTGCCGGTCCTGGCCGGTGCGATCACCATGCTGCTGACCGACCGCCACTTCGGCACGGCCTTCTTCGAGCCGGCCGGCGGCGGCGACCCGGTGCTGTTCCTGCACCTGTTCTGGTTCTTCGGTCACCCCGAGGTGTACATCCTGATCCTGCCGGGCTTCGGCATGATCAGCCACATCGTCTCGACCTTCTCGCGCAAGCCCGTGTTCGGCTATCTCGGCATGGCCTACGCGATGGTCGCGATCGGCGCGATCGGCTTCGTCGTGTGGGCGCACCACATGTACACGGTCGGCCTCGACGTCGACACGCGCGCCTACTTCACCGCGGCGACGATGGTGATCGCGGTGCCGACGGGCGTGAAGATCTTCTCGTGGATCGCGACGATGTGGGGCGGGTCGATCAAGTTCGAGACGCCGATGCTGTGGGCGA
>CAYZFH010000085.1:0-11633 GCA_964477375.1 uncultured Rhizobiaceae bacterium
GCTCGCGCGATCCGCGCTGCCCATGAATCAGCAAACCTCCGCCGATGCCCACGCCTTGCGCGGCATCGGCTTCATGGCCTCGACTCTTCTGTTCTACGCGCTGATCGACGCGATCACGAAGTATCTAAGCGCGGAATACCCCGTCATCTTCATCCTCTGGGCGCGCTACGTCTTCCAGACGCTGTTTCTGATCGTGTTGCTGGTGCGGGCGGGCTCGTTCGGCTTCCTGCGCACCCAGCGGCTCGGACTTCAAGCGGTGCGCGCAGGGCTCAATATCGCGACTAATTTCTCTTTCATCTTTGGCCTGTCGTTCCTGCCATTGGCGGATGCCGTGGCGCTGTTCATGGTTGGGCCGCTGTTCGTGACGGCGCTGTCCGTTCCCTTGCTGGGTGAGAAGGTGGGCGTTCGCCGCTGGGCGGCCGTGGGTGTCGGCTTCATCGGCGCCTTGATCATCGTCCGCCCCGGCATGGACGCCTCGTTTCAGTGGGCGAGTCTGCTCATGATTCTGGCTGCCCTCATCAACGCGCTCTTCCAGATCGTGACGCGAAAGCTGAGCGCTACGGAGCAACCGCTGACCACGCAATCCTATCTGACACTGACGGGATTGGTGGTGACGAGCGCGATCGTCCCGTTCTTCTGGGTTCACGCGCCGGTTGGCGTCCTGGCCTTGCTGGCGTTCCAGGGCGCATTGGGCAACGCGTCCAATCTGTGTCTCATCGCAGCGCTGCGCCATACACCGGCATCGACCCTTGCGCCTTTCAACTACGGCACGCTCGCCTTTGCGACGGTGATCGGCTACCTCGTCTTCAACCAGTTTCCGGACCATTGGACGATCACGGGCGCACTCGTGATCGTGGCTTCGGGCCTCTACATTATTCATCGCGAGGCGGTGCGGCGGCGTGCGCCCGCATAACCGAGTGCCAGTCGCACGATTGCCAGCCAATCGCGCGGGAATTGCCGAAAATGCAGTCTGCTTCGGTAGGCTTTTTCCGCCGCCGGGGTGTTAAGCTCCCGTCCGCTTTTCGGGGGAGGGACCTATGGCCGACAAGCTGGTTTCCATGCACACCGCCATGCACGGCGGCGAAGTGCCGACGCTCTCAACTGGCGTGCCGTCGCTGCTCGGCATTCCCGTCGCGCGCAGCGCGGCCGACCTCAAGGGCGGCGATGTCGCCATCATCGGCATTCCGCAAGGGGCGCAAGCTTCGCCGGGGCGCCTGGCCAGCGAATGGTCGGATTACGGCAAGGCCATCGACCAGACGCGCTTCCAGTCGCTGCGCTATGGCGGCTATTTGCCCGAGTACGACCTGGATGTGTTCGAGAAGCTGAAGGTGTTCGACTGCGGCAATGTCGACCTGCCTCAGGGCGACCAGGATGCCGCGATCACCAATGTGGCGCGCGCGGTCAGCGAGGCGCTGGATGCGGGCTGCCGGGTCATCACGCTGGGCGGCTGCGTGCCGACCGCCAACTATGCCGTGGCC
Source organism: uncultured Rhizobiaceae bacterium (assembly GCA_964477375.1). Classification (GTDB taxonomy): domain Bacteria; phylum Pseudomonadota; class Alphaproteobacteria; order CADEGL01; family CADEGL01; genus CADEGL01. The sequence continues at coordinate 1,479 of CAYZFH010000085.1, forward strand.
AAGGGCGTGGCTTCGGCAACGCAAGGCAAGGTCGGGACGATCAGTTTCGATGCCCATGCCGATTGTCTGGACTATCTGAGCGCGAGCGCGGGGCGCACCAAGCCGGGACCTGGCACATGGCAGCGCCGCCTATGGGAGCATTGCCAGAACGTCGATCCCTCGCGCCATGTCGAGATCGGCATGCGCGGGCCGCGCAACGTGCGCGAGATGATCGAGACTCATAAGCGCAATGGCGGAAAGGTCGTTCCGGCCGCGATGTTCCGCCAATGGGGGGTCGATACGGTCGCGGCCGAGGCCTTTCCGCATGCCATGAAAGGCACGGCGCGCACGTGGTTCTCGTTGTGTCTTGATGTGCTCGATATCGGCGCCATACCTGATTGGGGTGACGAGCCGCTGGGCCTGTCCAGCCACGACGTCGCGCGCGCCTCGTTCCTGGCCGCGAAGATGGGCGTCGACGTGATGGCGATCCATTTCATCGCGCCCGATTCTCCCTGCGCGCAGCGTTTGGCCTGCTACCTGTGCGTCTACATGATGGCGGGTTGGATTCTCCACGATCAGGACAAGCATTGAGATGGCCGGTTCTCTTCTCTTCCTCTCCAAGAAAGACGTCGAAGCGGTGGCGCTGCCGCCGGCCGAGTTGGTCCAGCGTGTCGAACGCGCCTACCAGGTTCATGCCAAAGGCGGCGTGTTGGTAAAGCCCAAGACCGGTCTCTACACCGAGGACGGCAAGTTCTTCTTTGCTCTGCCCGCGGCATCGGAAGAACTGGGTTACGCCGTGACCCACGCCAGCATGGGCACGCCGTTGGACCAGGCGCAGCCCGGCCATCACCACATCTCGAGCCTAGAGATCTTGGTCGACGCCAAGACGACGCAGCCCTTGGCCGTGATCGACGCGCTGTGGGTCGCGACCTTCATTCCCGCCGCCGTCACGGCTTTGGTCGCCAAGCACATGGCGCGCAAGGACAGCCGCGTCGCGGGCTTTGTCGCCTCCGGCGCCCAGGCGCGCAGCAACCTGGCGACCTTGCGCGAGGTTCTGCCGCTGACGACGGTCCTGGCCTATGACGAAAAGCGCGAGGCGGCGGACGCCTTCGTGCGCCACGCCCAGTCGCTCGGTTTCCAGGCCCAGGCCGTTTCCAAGCCGGAGGAGGTCGTCTCCCAGGCGGATGTGCTGGTCACTAGCGTGCCCTACATGCCGGGCATGACGCCCGCGCTCGATCCGGCCTGGCTGAAGCCGGGCGTTTTCCTCAGCAGCGTCGACCTTGGGCGCTCATGGAAACCCGGTTTGGGGAAACTCGAGCGCCTGGTCACGGACGACAAGGCCCAGGCCGAGATCCAGGTCCGCGACGGGCGGATGAAATTCGGCGGGCCCTACGACACGGAAATCGCTGAGTTGCTTTCGGGCGCGCGGCCGGGCCGCACGTCGGAGAGCGAGCGTATCGGGTTCGTCCATCCGGGCTATGCGGTCGGCATCCTGGCGGTCGCCGCCGGGTTGTACGAGCGCGCGAAGGCGCAGGGGCTGGGCACGAAACTGCCGTTGTGACGGCGAAGGAGAGAGAGCGATGGCGTTCGACAAGGTGATCGTCACGGGCGGTAGTGGCCAGCTCGGCCGCTATGTGGTGCGCGAACTGCGCGCGGCGGGTCACGGCGTGACCGTGGTGGATTTGGCGCCGTCCGAGACCGGCATTCCCTACGCCAAGGGGGATGTGCTCGACCTGGCCTCGCTGGAGGCGGCGTTCAAGGGCCATGAGGCCGTGATCCACTTGGCCGCGTTGGATCTCGCCATCCAGACGACGCAGGACCATTTCATGCGCGTCAACGTGCAAGGTACCTGGAACGTGCTTCAGGCCGCGGAAGCCGCCGGCATGAAGAAGGCCGTGATCTGTTCCAGCATCGCGGCCTCGGGCCTTGGCGAGATGCGCGGCGACTGGCCGCCGCAATATTTGCCGGTGGACGAGGATCATCCGAACAAGCCGGTCCACGCCTACAGCGTCAGCAAGCGCGTCAACGAGGAGATCGCGCTGTCCTTCGTGCGGCGCGGGAATATGAGCGTGCTTTGCCTGCGGCCTCTCCTGGTGATGTTCCCGAACCTGATCTCCAAGGTGATGGAGCGCGAGAAAGAGGGTTTCCGCTGGCTCTACTACTATGTGACGCCGGAAGACACTGCGCGCGCCTTCCGCCTGGCGCTCGAAGTCGAGAATGTGCCTTACGACGTGCTGCTGGTGGGCGCCGCCGATAGTTGCGTCGAAGAGCCGACCTTCGACATGCTTCGTCGCAACCGCATCCTGCCATTCCCCGAAGTGCGCCTGCCGCTTCTCTACAAGCGTAACCCGCGCGCGTCGGTCCTCGATCCGGAACGCGCCAAGCGCGTGATCGGCTTCGAGCCGTCGAGCGACTGGATGAAGGTCAGGAACCAGAAGGTTTGATGCAATGACAAAGTATGAACGCGTTCTGATAACGGGCGGCAGCGGCCGGGTTGGCCGTTACGTGGTGGACGAGATGGTGAAGGGCGGGCACGGCGTTACCGTGTTCGACATGAACAAGCCACCGTCCGATGTGCCCTCCATTCAGGGCACGATCCTGGACCTTCCCGCCGTCGAGAAGGCGGTCAAAGGCGTGGATGTCGTCGTCCACCTGGCCGCGCATGACTGGATCATGAACACGCGCGGCATCCGCGGCGACGAGTTCATCCACGTCAATGTGGTGGGCACCTGGAACGTGCTGCAGGCCGCGGAAGCCGCGGGCGTGCGCAAGGTCGTGGTCTGCTCCAGCATCTCAGCAACCGGCATCGAGGAGTTGCGTGCGGACTTCCCGCCCGAGTACCTGCCGATCGACGAAAAGCACATCATCAAGCCGGTCGAGCCCTACAGCGTCAGCAAGCAGATGGTGGAGGAGGCCGCTTTGTCCTTCGCCCGCCGGGGCAAGATGGACGTGATCTGCCTGCGGCCCCAGGGCGTCTCGGTGCCCGGCTCGTTCGAGCGCTATATCAAGCTGGCCGCGGATCCCGCGAAACCCTGGTTCAACTGCTATGTCACGCCGGAGGACACGGCGCGGGCCTTCCGCCTGGCGGCGGAGAAGGATCTCGGGCGCTTCGACCTGTTCTTCGTCTCCGCGCGCGACACCACGGCGGATATCCCGACGCTCGACTTGGCGCGGAAGATCTTCAAGACGATGCCCGAGGTGCGGCGACGGGACTATTACCGCGCCTTCCCGCGCGCCTCGCTGATCGACGTCGATCACGCCCGCAAGGTGCTGGGCTTCGAGGCCGAGAGCGACTGGCTCAAGCTGCGCGCCGCCGCGGGCGGTTAATCCACGCGGTACTTCGCGATCGCCGCTTCGTCGAGGGTGACGCCGAGGCCGGGCCCTTGCGGCACGGCCACGCGTCCGTCCGAGCCGATGGGCAGCTTTTCGTGCGTCATGTCCCAGCGCAGCGGCGAATCCGCGATCGAGTATTCGAGCCACTCCTCGGTCCAGTGTTGCGAAAGGAAGGCCAGGTTGGTGGCCAGCAACACGTTCGACTTGTAGCCGTGCGGGATGATGCGCCGGTTCATGGCTTTCGCGATCGCAGCCACGCGGCGGAACTCGGTCAGCCCGCCCACATAGGTCGGATCGGGCTGGAGAATTTCGACCCCGCCGCGCTCGGCCATGTCCTTGAACTCGAAGCGGGTGGTCAGACCCATGTCGCCGCCCGTGACCGGAATGCCGCGGCCGGACAGGCGCGCATAGCCCTGCAGATCGTCCATGGGCAGCGGCGCTTCGAGCCATTCGAGGCCGATATCCTGGAACAGGCCCCAATGGGGTTCGACTTCGTCCGCCGATTTCCACACGCCATAGGCGTCCAGCATGATGGTGATGTCGCGCCCCACGTAATCGCGCGCCGTGCGGCAAAGCAGCTCGACCAGTTTGCGGTCGTGGCGCCAGGCCGCGTCGGAGCACAGTTTGATGGCCTTGGTGTTGTGCTTGAGGCCCGCATCGATGACGCGCTTTACCGAATCGGCCGTCGAGCCGATGCGCACCAGCGTGGTGTAAGCGCGCACGCGGTCGCGCTGCGGCGTGCCGAGCACGGCGGCGGTGGACTTACCCGCCGCCTTGCCGCGCAGATCCCACAAGGCGATGTCGATGCCCGAGAGGGCGTGAATGAGAATGCCGCGCCGGCCGTTATGTAGCGTCTTCGTATAAACATGGTCCCACAGCGCCTCGATATCGCCCAGCGGGTCCTGGCCCTCGAACAGCGTGAAGAGCGGCGGCCAGGTGAGGGACGGCCGCGCGTGGATGATGGCTTTCATCACCTCGGGTGAGCTGTCGATCTCGGCGATGCCCTCCAGCCCCGCGTCGGTCTTCACGCGCAGGAAGCAGCCGACATAAGCACCGTCATAGGTCTCGAACGACGGTCTCGGCGCGCGCAGGTCGATGACGTCGATCCCGGTGATCTTCATGGCATGTCTCCTGCTGTCCGTGGTCCGTCATGCGCTCAGGCGGACGGGACGTAAGCCTCTCGATAGAGCGCTTCGATCTCCGCGCGGGTCGGCTTGCGGGGGTTTCCACGCGTGTTGTCGTTGGCCTCCGCCGCCGCCGCCATGGCGGGGATGCGCGAGGGGTCGTGTGCTTTCGCGTCAAGATTGATAGGGATTCCCAAGGCGCGCGCGAAACCGCGTACCGCGTCGGCCGCCGCTTGGCCGAGCTGCGAATCTTTCGCCGCCGGTTTACCCAACGCGGCTGCGATCGCATTCAGCTTGTCCGGCGTCGTGGCGGCGTTAAAGCGGAACACCGGCCCGGCCGTGATCGCCAGCGTGACTCCGTGGCTCAAACCGAATTCGGTCGTGAGCGGTAGCCCCATCGCGTGAACCAGCGCGCAGCCGGTGTTCATCGCCAGGCCCGCTTCCATCGCGCCAAGCAGCATTTGACCGCGCGCCTCGATGTCGTTGCCGTCCGCGACGGCACGCGGCAGATACTCGACGATCCGCCGGATCGCGGACAGCGCATACAAGTCAGTCTGCGGCATCGCGTAGCGGTGATAGTAGGCTTCGATTCCATGAATCAGGGCGTCGAAGCCGGTGGAAGCCGTGAGAAGCGGCGGCATGCTGACCGTCAGGTCCGGGTCGAGCAAGGCGAGACTGGGCATCGCGGTCCACCCACCGCAAAAGCCCTTGTAGTTCTCGGCGGTGTTGGTAACCACGGTCCAGCCGCACACTTCGGCGCCGGTTCCCGCGGTGGTCGGAATGACGATGGTGGGCGGATTTCGGACGTTGTTGCGGATGCCGTAAGGATCGGTGACGTAGCTCGGCACGAAATAGTCGCGTATCGAGCCCGGGTTGCTCGCCACGATGCCGATCGATTTGGCGCTGTCGAGGTTGCTGCCGCCGCCCACGCCGATGATGACGTCGCAATTTTCCGCTTGATAGATATCCCTGCCGTGGTCGATCTGGCGGTCAGTCGGGTTGACGTCGCATTCCGTATACAGAACGTACGGGAAGTTCCGCTTCTTCAACGAGTTCGGGATGGTCTCGAAAGCGGACGTTTTGGCGACGACGGGATCGGTCACGATCATCGGCCGCTTGCCGCCCAGTTGGGCGACATACTCGGCCACGTCGCCCGCCACGCCGCGGCCGAAGACAACGCGCTCCGGCGACGAAAACAAATGGCCTTTCAACACGACGAACCCCCCTTTGTTTGGATACGAGACGTCGCTCCCCCCGGGCCCCTGCACCAGGCGAACGTGGAGAGCATCGCGTCTCTTCCAACGGGATGGAAGAGGTGCGTTCCGCTTTGCGTCGGCCGTGCGAATGGTGAAGACTCGCGGCCGGTTCATTGGGGGCAGGTATGGCGAAGCTCGGGTTCATCTATCCCATCGGCGGCGGCGAGTACGAGTACTACCAGTTCGCCGAATCGCTCGGGTACCGCGTGAAGCCTTACCTGGTCTTTGCCTGGCACGCGGGCGGGGACGAGAACCACGATCCCGACGCGCTGAAGGAAACCGGCGCGGTCGATCGCTTGGCCGTGTCCGCGCGCGGCCTGGTGCCGCTCGACCCTGATGTCGTGCTGTGGGCCTGCACCAGCGGTAGCTTCATCGCCGGGCGTGCCTGGGCCGAAGACCAGGTGAAGGGCATCGCCGCCGTGACCGGCAAGCCGACCAGCAGTACCTCCATCGCCTTCGTGAACGCCGCGCACCATCTGGGTGCCAAGCGGGTGGCCGTGCTGGCGTCCTATCCCGAGCGCACGTCGAAGGCCTTTGGCTCGTTCCTGCAGGAGCACGGCATCGGCGTTTCGCATCTGCAGTGGATGGACGCCCCGGGCGGGCGCGATGCGTTCCTGATGCCGCTAGAGCGCTTCATGAAAGCCGCGCGCGAGGCCGACGGGCCGGACGTGGACGCGTTCCTGGTGCCGGATACCGCTATCGCCGGCTTCCCGTTGATCGGGCCGCTTGAACGCGAGTTGGGCAAGCCGGTGCTGACCGCCAACCAGGTCACGATCTGGGAGGCGCTTCGCCTGGCTGGCTGGCGCGAAAAAGTCGCGGGCTACGGAAAGCTGCTGGCGGCCTAGAGGCGCGGGCGCAACGTGTCGGCGATCTCATCGCAGCGCGCGAACCACAGGTTCGGGTGCTTGCGGATATAGGCGATCAGCCGTTCCAGCATCTTCATGCGCGAGGGGCGGCCGATGATCTGCGGATGCATGACCAGCATGAACATGCGGTCCTCGGCATAGAGCCCGTCGAACTCGGCCTTCCATACTTCCAGCACGGCATCCGGCGTCTGCACCACGCGGCCGAAATGATGCGCGCTGAACAGGAAATAGGGCGCATCGTCCAGCGACCAGGCATAGGGCAGCTCGACCAGCTTGGTCTTCTTGCCGTCCTTGGCGTGCAAATAGGGCGAGTCGTCGTCGAAGAAATTCGAGGAATAGCCGAAGCCGTATTCGTGGATCAGCCCCATGGTGGCCGGACCGAACTCGCCATGGGGCGAGCGGTAGCCGGCCGGAGCCTTGCCCGACGCCGTCTTGATGGCGGCGATGCCTTTCTCCATCTCCTCGCGCTCTTCGGCTTCGCTCAGCTTCGGGAGCCAGGCATGGGTATGGCTGTGATGCGCCAACTCGTGGCCGCGCTTCAGCATCTCCTCGATCACGGCGGGATGGGTCTCGATGACCTCGCCTGGCGTGAAGAACGTGGACTTGATGCCTTCTCGGTCCAACAGATCGAGAATGCGGCCCATCGCCACCTTGGGGCCGTATTGCCCCTGGGACATGGTGATCGGCATCTCGGCGCGCTCGGGCTTGCCGCCGGTCCACATCGTCTCGGCGTCGAGATCGAAGGTGATGGCGACCGGAAAGCCCTGGGGCGCGATCGGCAAGGCGCTAGCCCGCGACGGCGGGCGTCGCGACCACGATGGCCGGCTGGCGCTCGCCCAACAGCTCCACGGTCAGCTTGGTGCCCGGCGTTGCTTTTGCGCGCTCGACGAAGGCCAGGGCCAGACGCGCGCCCGCGCGGTGGCCGTAGGAGCCGGAGCTCGTGATGCCCACGCGCTTGCCGCCGTCCCAGACCGGTTCGCTGCCGCAGGGATCGGCGTCGGCGACCGGGCCTTTCTCGTCCAGCTTCAGCGTGACCAGCACGCTGCCGGGCTGCGCGGCCTTCGCCTTGCTGCCGACGAATTCGCCTTTGTCGGCCTTCACATGGCGGTCGAAGCCGATGGCGGCCGGCGAAGTGGCCGCGCCGTAATCGACGCCCCAGCGCGGCACGCCGGATTCGATGCGCATCGATTCATGCGCGCGCATGCCGAAGTCGATGAGGCCATGCGCCTCGCCCGCCGCGCGAACGGCGTCGTAGATCGAGCGCAGATAAGGCGCCGCGCCATGCAGCTCCCAGCCGGACAGGCCGAGCCCGCAGAGCGACAGGATGCGCGCGGGCACGATACCCGCCGTGACCTCGCGCGTGCGGAAGCGCGGCAGTTTCTCGTCCGACAGATCTTCCTTCAACGCCGCGGCCAGGATCTCGCGCGCCTTGGGGCCCGCGACCATCAGGGCGCCCCAGGCCTCGGTCCGATTGTCGACCGTGACGTCGGCGGGCGTGCCGCGCGTCAGGATGTCGAGGATATGCTGCTCGGCCAGCGACGACCCGGTCAGATAGAAGCTTTCACGCCCCGTGCGGGTGATCGAGACGAACGCGGCCAGCTTGCCCTTGGGCGAGAGCAGGGGAGCCGCCGCGATGGCGCCTTCCTTCGGCAGATGATTGGCCGATAGGCGGTCCAGCCACTTCTCGGCGCCTGCACCCGAAACCTCGAACTTGCTGAGGCTCGATAGGTCGATGACGCCGGCCTTCTCCGCGACGGCTTTCACTTCGGCGGCCACCGTCGCGAACCATTCGGCGCGGCGGAAGGTCGGCTTCTCTTTCGAGGGCCCGCCTTTCTTCGCGAACCAGTTGGGTACTTCCCAGCCGTTGCGCACGCCGAACACGGCACCCGCGTCCGCCATGCGGTCATGCAGGGGGCTGATGCGGGCGTTGCGCGCGCCGTGCGGCTCTTCCTGCGGATAAACGACGCTGAACTCGTGGACATAGGCGCCGCGCGTGGCGTCCATGGTGTAGCCACCGGTCGCATAGTCGCCGAAGCGGCGCACGTCGAACGCGCTCAAATCGATGGCGGGTTCGCCTTCGATGATCCATTCGGCCAGATGTCCGCCCAGGCCGCCCGCCAGCCCAAAGCCTGCGAAATAGCCGCCGTTCATGAAGTAGTTGGGAATGCCGGGCACGGGGCCGATCAGCGGGTTGGCGTCGGGCGTGCGCATCAAGGGGCCGTTGATGACGCGCTTCACGCCCAGCTCGCCCAGGATTGGCACGCGCTCCAGGCCTTTCTCGAAGGCGTGGCTGACGCGCTCGAGATCGGGGACCAGCAGCTCTTGCTCGAAGCCGGCCGGCGTTTCGTCGGCGGCCCAGAACACGGGCTCCTTGTCGAACAGGCCGAGCAGAAGGCTCTCGCGCTCCTGGCGCAGATAGAGAGGTGCCGTGATGTCGCGCAGGATCGGCAGCTCATGGCCCAGATCCTTCAAGCCGGGGACGGGCTCGGTGACCAGATACTGGCGCTCCATCGGCACCATGGGCGGGCGGTAGCCGACCATGGCGGCGACCTCGCGGCCCCACAGGCCGCCCGAATTCACGACGATCTCGCAGGTGATGTCGCCCTTGTCGGTCTGGACGCGCCAGTTGCCGTTCTCGCGCGTCATTCCGGTCACGCGCGTGTGGCGATAGACCTCGGCGCCGTTCGCGCGCGCCTGGCGCGCCAGCGCGTTGGTGATGCTGGACGGGTCGATGTAGCCGTCGTCGGGCGTAAAGGCCACGGCCAGGACGCCCTTGGTCTCGATATAGGGGAACAGCTTCTTGGCCTCGGCCGGACCGACCAGTTCGATCGGCATGCCCAGGTAGTGGGAGCGGGCGATGGCGCGCTTGTGCTCTTCGATATGGTCCTGGTTGATGGCCAGGCGGATGCCGCCGCATTTGTGGAAGCCGATCTCTTCGCCCGTTTCCTTGGCGAAGGCGTTGTAGAAATTCGTCGAATCCAGGAACACACGGCCGGTCGTATAGCTGGTGGTGTAGTGCGGCGTGTTGCCCGCGGCATGCCAGGTCGAGCCGACAGTCAGCTCGCCTTTCTCGACGAGTACGACGTCGCGCCAGCCGCGCTTGGTCAGGTGATAGAGAAGCGAGCAGCCGACAATGCCGCCGCCGATGACGACCACGCGGGCATGGGATTTCATGGCTAAACGTCCGGATTGATGGGAAACGGACGCCGAGTGTGGAGGAAGCTAGACGGCGCGGTCAACGACCGTGGCCGGATAGCGCTCGCCGAAGATCTCCACCTCGAACGTGGCACCCGCCTTGGCCGCCGGACCGTCCACACGCGCCAGCACCATGCACGTGCCGTCCGCCTGGGCGTAGGCGCCCGAGGTGACGAAGCCGGCATCCTTGCCGTCTTTCACCACGATCTCGCCGCCCCACGGGTTGGTGCCCGCGCCTTTGATGGACAGAAGCGTCATGTGACGTGACGTGCCGTTGGCACGCTTCGCCATGGTATCGGCGCCGATGAAGCCTTTGCGGCCGTTGTCCACCAAATGCGTGACGCCGGCTTCGCCGATGCCGCTGTCGAGCCCGATATCGGCGCCCCAGCGCGGCAGGCCCGC
>CAYZFH010000086.1:0-11320 GCA_964477375.1 uncultured Rhizobiaceae bacterium
CAAACCTGCCGGACAAGGACACTAGGACGCGCGAGACGGGACGGCATTTCCCAATAAGGAAAAAATCACGAATGAAGATCGGTTCCGACGAACATAAGGAATTGTTCTGCCGCGGCTTCATGGAAGCCCACGATCCCTATGTGGTGGACAAGCTGCCCTGGCCCGAACTGGACGAAGCCGCGCTCCAGCGGCTGCGCTCCGTGCCCTTCTGGGACGAGGTGTTCTTCGCCGAACGCCGCGCGGGCGCCATGGTGCGCGCCTACGCTGAAACCATCGCGGATCCCTTGGTGCGCGAGGCCGTCGACCTGCAGGGTTTCGAAGAGGCGCGCCACGCCGACCTGATCCGGCACATGATCGACCTTTACGGCATCCCGGCGTCGGACCGGCCGGTCTCCAAGCTGCCCGAGAATATCGAGACGGGTTTCCTCGACTTCGGTTTCGGCGAGTGCGTCGATTCGTTCCTGGGCTTCGGTGCCTACACCTTCGGCAAGCGTGCCAAGTTCCTGCCCGATCCGCTGTTCGCCATCCTGGCGCGGTTGCTGGAGGAAGAAGTCCGCCATATCGTCTTTTTCGTGAATTGGGTGGCCTACCGAGAGGCCCAGCGCGGACGCGGCGCGGCGCCCCTGCGCGCGCTCCATTCCCTGTGGTTCCACGGCCGCGCCGTGATGCGCCATGTCCAGGACATCCGCGACGGGCAGAAAAGCAAGGTGGAGAAGCCGGCGGAGGAGCGCGAACGCGCCAAGTTCTCAGCCACGCAAGCCGACATCTTCCCCGGCGGCTTCAGCGCGCGGTCGTTCTTGACCGCCTGCCTGAACGAGAATTCCCGCCGCATGGCCGCCTTCGACCCGCGCCTTCTGCGGCCCTCGCTCATGCCCGGGCTGGCCCGCGGAGCCCTCACGGTCATCAACCTCTGGCCTGGGAACTGGGGCAAGCCCGTCCCCGCCGACAAGCCGGCCTAACACGTACGGCATTCCCGGAATCCGAAAACAATGTTATCGAACATCCGGATGCCAGAGCTTCGAGGATGAAAGCCTTTAACTTTACTTGTGAATCAAATAGTTAAGGTCAGTTCCTGAGAAATGAGTGGATGCGCCGCCGAATGGCTGGATGCTACCGGGGACACGAAAATGGTGAATGAAGATCATACCGGATCGACGGCCCAATCTGGCCGTCTCAAACTGGGTTCCGAGGAACACAAACAGGCGTTCTGCCGCATGTTCCTCGACACGTTCGATCCCTATAAGCCTGCCATCATCGCCTGGCCCGTATTGGAGGCGGACGCCTTCAAACGCCTGACCGGCCTGCCGATCTGGGACTTGGCCGTGCAGACCGAGGGCAAGGCCGCCCTGCGCATGAAGTATTACGCCGAGACCCTGGCCGATCCCCTGATCAAGGAGGCCATCGCCCTCAACGGTTTCGAGGAGCAGCGGCATAAGGACGTGCTGCACCACATGGTCACCTTCTACGGCATCAAGCTGGAGCCGGAACCGCCCTATCAGCGCTGGAACGGGCCCGAGCAAGGCTTCATGCGCACGGGCTTCGGCGAATGCGTCGACAGTTTCTTCGCCTTCGGCCTGTTCGCGATGGCCAAGCGCTCCGGCTTCTTCCCGCCGGTTCTGGTCGAAACCTTCGAGCCGGTGATCCAGGAGGAATGCCGCCACATCCTGTTCTTCACCAACTGGGTGAAGTGGCACATGCGAAACCTGCCGCTGTGGCGCCGCGCCCTCTTCCTGGGCTGGTGCGTCCGCATCTTCCTCGATATCGCGCGCGACCGGCTGGGCACGGCGAAGGATGTGGGCGGCGGCGACAACTTCACGGCCAAGGGCCATGAGGAATTGGGCGCGGACATCAATCCGCGCGAGCTTCTGGAAGTCTGCCTGATTGAGAACGACCGGCGCATGGCCCGCTACGACGCACGCCTGCCGCGTCCGAAATTGGTGCCGCGCCTCGTGAAAATCGCCCTGTTCTTCATGCCGAAGGCGAAACACGCGGATAAGGCCGAGACAGCGCAGGGGCGCGCCTGACATGCCTCGCCCATTTACCCGCGTACTCGCCGTCGCAGCGGTCCTGGCCGTCATCGCCGCCGGTGCGGCCGTATGGACCTTTCTCAACGCGCCGAAACCACAGGCCACCTCGTCCGGCACAGCCTCCGTCGGCGGCCCTTTCACCCTGGTCGATCAGCACGGCAACACCGTGACGGATCAAAGCTTCCGCGGCCGCTGGATGGTGGTCTTCTTCGGCTTCACCCACTGCCCGGATATTTGCCCAACCGCGCTTAACGACATGTCGATGACGCTTCAGGAGCTGGGCCCCGCCGCGGACAAGGTGCAGCCGATCTTCATCACGGTCGATCCGGAACGCGACACGGTCCAGGCCATGGCCGAGTATGTGGCCAACTTCGATCCGCGCATCGTCGCGCTGACGGGAACGCCGGAACAGGTCGCGCAGGCCGCCAAGGCCTATCGCGTCTACTACAAGAAAGTGCCGCAGGGCGACGGCTACACCATGGACCACACGGGCATCCTTTACGTGATGGACCCCCAAGGCCGGTTCATGACCCATTTCACACCCAACACCCCACCGGCCGACATGGCCGCGCGCATCCGCAAGCTGCTTGGGTGACGAACCTCGCTAAGCGCTTCGCCGCCATGGCGCGGTGGCTGGCCGTCTTCGGCTTGCTGCTGCACATGGCCGTGCCGATGGCGCACACACCGCCCCAATTGGCGGCAGTTGCACCCATGGCCCATCACGCCATGGATGCCACCGGTCACTCCGCGCACGGCCACCATGGCGACCACGCCGCGGCGAAGCAGGACGTGCCCAAGCCGGCCAAGCCCGGCCATGACCGGCCGATGCAATGCCCGATCTGCCAAGCGCTGCAGCTCGGCGGCCCTGCCCTCGTCCCCACCGTCTTCGTGTTCCAGGCGCCCGCGATCGCCGGCGTCGTCTTCGATGTGACCGCGTCCGATGTCGCGGTCGAACGGTTCGCCAACCCGCTCCAGGCCCGCGCGCCGCCGGTCACCGGCTGACCACGCAGCGCCCGCTTTCCGGCGGGGACCAAAACCGTTTTCATCAGGAGTCACGAATGACACGCTCACGTTTGCGCGCGGCCGCGGCCGCGCTCGGCCTGCTCGGCTTTGCCGGCACGGCCTTCGCCCACGCGACCATCGAAACCAGGCAGGCGCCCGCCGACAGCTACTACAAGCTGGTCATGCGCGTGCCCCATGGCTGCGACGGCTCGCCGACCCTCAAGATCCGCATTCAGATCCCCGACGGCGTCACCGGCGTGAAGCCGCAGCCGAAGGCGGGATGGAAGCTGGAGATCGTGAAAGGCAAATTGGCCCAGCCGATCCCCGACGGTCACGGCGGCCAGATCACCGAAGGCGTCAAGGAGGTGATTTGGACCGGCCAACTACCGGACGAGTACTACGACGAGTTCGCCATGCGCATGAAGCTGCCGGACCGACCGGGCGAGACGCTCAACTTCCCCACCGTGCAGGAGTGCAAGAAGGGCGTTGCGCGTTGGATCGAAGTGCCCGAGGCCGGCAAAAGCATGGAGGACTATGCCCACCCCGTACCGCAGGTAAAACTGCTGCCGAAGTCCTAGAAAGACGCGGTAAGGTCCGGCGGAGCACCCTGCTCCGCCGGATTCCCGTACGCGCCCCATGAAACGACTGACCATCCTCGCGCTGCTTCTCGCCTTTCTGGCGTTCGTGCCGGACGCGGCGCGCGCACATGCGCTGCTGATCGGCAGCGATCCCAAGGACGGTGCGGTCCTCAAGAGTCCGATCGACGCCGTCGTGCTGAACTTCAACGAAACCATCGTACCGGTGGACGTGCGCGTGCTCGACGGCGCCGGCTCCGTCATCGCCGAGACGCGTAACGTGCGCGTGCGCGACTCCGAGATGCGCATCAATCTGCCGGCGGAGATGCCCAAGGGCACCTATCTCGTGACCTACCGCGTGCGCTCGGGCGATTCCCACCCCGTCGCCGGATCGTTTTATTTCTCGCTGGGCTATGCGACCGATCACCCACCGATGGCGCCTGAGACGCAGGCGCTCGAGGGCATCTGGCGGACGGCCGACTGGAGCTTGCGCACGCTCAACTTCGCGGCGCTGGTCACCGCTTGCGGCGGTACGCTGTTCGCCGTCTTCGTCGCCGGTGGTGCCTCGCGCTGGCTGCGCCGCTACGTCATCGCCTCCGCCGCCCTGACCGCTTTCACCGCCGTGTTCGATGTCGGCGTTCACGGCGCGCTTCTGGCTCTCACCCCACTTGGCGAGTTGTTCACGGCGCGCCCCTGGCAAGTGGGCGCCGAAACAAGCCTGACGCCGGCCGCCGCCATCGCCATCGGCGGCACGGTGCTCATTGCCCTTTCGATCCGGCGAATCGCGCGCCCGTTCTTTCAAGTGACGGCCATCCTGGGCGCCGCGATCACCGCCGCCAGCCTGGCGGCAAGCGGCCATGTCGGCGGCGCGGATCCCGCATGGCTGGCCAACTCATCGCTCGGCCTCCATGTGCTGACGGTCTCGTTCTGGATCGGTGCGCTGTGGCCCCTGTTGCGCATCATCGCCGCGGCGCCGCAGGACGCGCCCCGTGCCCTGACACGGTTCTCGGCGTTTGCGGTACCCAACGTGGCGGTGCTCGCTTTGTCCGGCCTCACCGTCGCTGTTCTCCAGGTGCAGGAATTCACGGGCCTGGTGACGACCGACTACGGCCGCATGCTGCTGATCAAACTCGCGCTCGTCGTCATCCTGGCGGCCTTGGCGGCGTACAACCGTCAGCACCTGCTTGGCCGTTTGCGGGAAGACCGCGACCGAACTCGGACCTTGTTCCGCCGCACGATTCGCGCGGAGTTGGCACTCGCGTTCCTGATCCTCGGCGTGACAGCCGGGCTCGGCTTCACCACGCCGCCGCGCGCGGGCGCCTCGGCCGACGCGCACGCGCATCATCATGAGACGCCGGAAGGCGCGGGCATCACCGCCGAAGCGGTCAGCGGTGCCTACACGGCCAACCTGGCAGTAGCGCCGGGACGCGCCGGACTGAACACGCTCGAGATCATGATCCACGACGCCAAAGGCAAGCCCATCAAGTCGCAGGAGGTGACGGCAACGGTCACCAAGAACGACCAGGGCATTGAGGCGTTTCCGCGCACGGCGGAAGCCGTCGGCGACGGGTATCAATTCGCCTTCGTGCCCATGCCCTATCCCGGCAAATGGCAGGTCCGCGTCGACGTGCTGGTTAACGATTTCGAGAAGGCGATCTTCCGCTTCGAGATCGACCTTCCCTAGCGCGCGCCCAGGCTGCGCGACATCTCCCGCCCCGCTTCCAAGGCCTGCGGCGCCAGCTCGCGCTCGATGCGTTCGCGCGGCCACTCCGCCAGCGGCAGATAGAACTCGACCGCTGCCACCGGCCGCCCGCCCGGACCGAAGATCGGCACTCCCAATGCCGACGTGCCGTCCACGGTTTCCTGCTCGGTGATGCAGTAACCCGTCTCGCGCACCCGTTGCAGTTCACGTTCAATCGCGGCCAGGTCGGTCACGGTATGCGCGGTGAACCGTTTCCTCTTCGCACGCGTCAGGAAGGCCCGCGCGCTTTCCGGCGGAAGAAAGGCCAGCATCGCCCGGCCGGTCGCAGCGCAGAATCCGGGGAAGCGCATGCCCGGCAGCACGTTGGCGCTGAAGAAGCGGCGGCTGGGCAGCCGCGTGATCACCACGATCTCGGTGTTGTCCATCTCGTTCAACGCCACGAACTCGCCCGTCCGGCGATGGATCAGCGAGAAATAACGTGGCAACCGAGCCGCCGTCTCGTCGGCGGCCAGATAGGCGCTGCCGAAATTCAACACGCGCGAAGACAGGCGATAGCGCCGCGTGGCTTCGTCCTTTCGCAGATAACCGAGGCGGTGCAGGGTATAGATCACGCGCTGGGTCGCGCTGCGGTCCAGACCCGAGATCCGCGCCACCTCCGCCACGTTGAGTTGCCGCCGCTCCGCATCAAAGGCGTGCAGGACCCGCATGCCCTTCTCGATGGAATTGTTGAACAAGCGCTGGTCGCTTTCCTCGGCCAGCCGCTCACCGTCATAGGTCCAGACCACAGCCGGCAGAGGCGACCCCGGGCGGCCAGGTTCGGGCGCGGCCTGCGGCAAGGGTTTCAGGCGGGGTCTTCCACGGGCCATGGACGCACTCGACTCGGCGGTTTTTCGCTGCCTACAGTTTAATCGATAAAAAATTGAAGTAATCAATTATTGATTACAGGGGGCGCCATGAAATCCCACGCGCGGGTCGTGATCGTCGGCGGTGGCGTCATCGGATGCAGCGTCGCCTATCACATCACCAAGCTCGGCTGGCGCGATGTGGTTCTGGTCGAGCGCGCTGAGCTGACCTCCGGCTCGACCTGGCATGCGGCGGGACTCAATCACCTCTATTCCGAAACTGCCTTCCTCTCCCGCATCTACAAGGAAAGCTTCGACCTCTACCGCAGCCTCGAGGCGGAAACCGGACAGGCCACGGGCGTGCACGTGGCGGGCGGCCTGCGTCTCGCGCGTAGCGCGGACGGCATGGCGGAGTTCCGCCGATATCTAGCGCCCGCCCACGCGCTCGGCATCGAGGCCGACATCGTCGGCGTCAACCGCGCACGCGAGCTGTGGCCGCTACTGGAAAGCGACAAGTTCATCGGCGCGCTGCATACGCCCGGCGAAGGCTATGTCGATCCGACCATGACGACCAACGTCCTGGCCAAAGGTGCGCGCGACCGGGGCGCGGAGATCTACCGCCACACGCGCGTGACCGGCCTGGTCCAGCTTCCGTCCGGCGAATGGCGCGTGGAGACCGACAAAGGCGCGATCACGGCGGAATATGTCGTCAACGCCGCGGGTTGCTGGGGCGGCGAGATTTCAAAGCTCCTCGGTCACTATCTGCCGGTGCTGACCTGCGAACATCAGTATCTCGTCACCGAACAGACCGACATCCTGAAGGACCTGAAGGTCGAACTGCCCGTCCTGCGCGACTACAACGTGCCGCTCTATTGCCGCCAGGAACGCCAGGGGTTGATGGTCTCCGGCTACGAGCACGGCGTGAAGCTCAATTGGCTCGACGGCGCACCCAAGGATTTCGCAACCGAACTGTTCCCACCCGACCTTGATCGCGCGGCGCCGTGCCTCGAAGAAACCTTCGAGATGATCCCGGCGCTGAAGACGCTGGGCATCCGCACCGTGGTCAACGGCCCCATTCCCGGCACGCCGGACATGCAGGGTCTGTTGGGCCCGGCCCACGGACTGCGAAACTATTTCGTCTGCTGCGGCATCCATGGCGGTTTCGTGCAGGGTGGCCTGACGCGCTATCTGGCCGAATGGATCGTCGAGGGCGAACCTTCGATCGATCTCTCCAGCGTCGATGTACGGCGCTATGGCGGCTATGCGACCAAGGATTACGCCGTCTCGCGCATCGAGATCGGCCATATGTGGTCCCTGCCCGCCAATTACCCGGAGAACGAGCCGCAAGGTGGCCGGCCCGCGCGCACCGATGCGCTTTATGACCGACTCGCGGCCAAGGGCGCCGTCTTCGGAGTCGCCAATGGCTGGGAGGTGCCCAACTGGTTTGCGCCCAAGGGCGTGAAACCGGAAGACGAACTAAGCTTCAACCGCGCCAACTGGTTTCCGCATGTCGCCGCCGAGTGCCGCGCGGTGCGCCAGCACGCAGGGCTTCTCGATCTTGCCTCGCACGCCAAGTTCATCGTCGAGGGACCGGAGGCCGCTGCCTTCCTCGAACAGATCTCCGCCAGCCCCCTGCCGCAACCGGGGCAACGCAAGCCTTCACTGTTCCTCACGCCGAAGGGCGGCATCGAAATCCTCGCCGCGATTGACCGGGATGCTCACGGCAAATTCTTCCTGAGCGCGCCCGCCGCGTCCGAGCATCGTCTGGCCGATCTGCTGCGCCGTCACGGCTCCGGCGTCTACGTGCAGAACGCGACAGGCGGCACGGGCATTTTCCTGCTGGCCGGCCCCGCCACGACAAAGCTCTTGGAAGGCGTCACCGGCGTCGGCCTCGGCGGCATCGCCGCTGGCCAATCCGTGGAAGCCAGCATCGGCATGGCCTCCGTGCATCTGACGCGCGTCGACGATATCGACGCATCCACCTGGGAAATCCGCCATCCATCGGAAGCCCAGCTCGCCATCTACGATGCTCTGATGAAGCACGATGACCGTCTGACCGATTTCGGCATGCGGGCCTGGAATTCCTTGCGGCTGGAGCGCGGCGTCGCTCGCTGGGGCGTCGATCTTTCGACCGATCTCGGACCGCAGGCGGCAGGCCTCGGCCATCTCCTGTGCCAAAAAAAGAAAACGCCCGCACGAGAAGGCCAAAGCACGCTGGTTCTTCTGGACGTCAACGACAAGACCCTGCCGACCGACCCATGGGGCGGTGAGTTGGTCCAAGCCGACGGCCGTACGGTCGGCATGATCACCTCCGGCGCCAAGGGCCATACGACCGGCCGCAGCTTGGCCTTCGCGCAATTGGAACAAGGCCATGCGAAAAGCGGCCAACAACTCGAAATCGTGCTTTTGGGACAACGTTACGGCGCGGTCGTCATGGACCGCCCGCCGGCATAGCGAAGGGAGCATCGGATGAAATCGCACACGCGCGTGGCCGTCATCGGCGGCGGTCTACTGGGGTGCAGCACCCTCTATCATCTGACCCGCATGGGCTGGACGGATGTCGTCCTGATCGAGAAAGCCGAGCTGACCGCCGGCTCCACCTGGCACGCCGCCGGTATGGTTCCGGGCTTCGCTGAATGTTCGCTGATCGCGCGGATCCTGCACGAAAGCCAGGAGACCTACAAAAACCTGGAGACGCTGACCGACTCGCCCTCCGGTGTACATGAGTGCGGCAGCATCCGCCTGGCCAACAACCGGGACGAGGAGGATGAGAACAAGCGCTTCCTCGGTATCGCGCGGCAGGTTGGCCGGGAAGCCGAGATCATCGGGTCGCAGCGCATCCGCGATCTCTTCCCGCTCCTCGAGTCGCGGGATGTGAAAAGCGCCCTGTGGCTGCCGGGCGACTGCTACACCGACCCGGCCCAAACGACGCAGGGTCTGGCGCGCAAGGCGCGCGAATTGGGGGCGGAAATCTATCGCCACACCAAGGTGACCGGCATGACGCGCCAGCCATCCGGCGAATGGCGCATCGAAACCGACAAGGGCGCGATCACCGCGGACCATGTCGTGAATTGCGGTGGCATGTGGGCCAAGGAAATCTCCGCCATGGTCGGCGGCATCCTGCCCGCGGTGCAGATCGAGCACGAGTTCCTGGTCACCGAGACGATCCCGGAAATCGAATCGCTCGGACATGAATTGCCCATGCTGTGGGACATGTCCGTTCCGCTCTACACGCGGGCCGACCGCAAGGGACTGATCATCTCCTGTTACGAAGACCATCCCAAATTCTTCGGCATCGAGGGCGTGCCGCCGCAGTTCGGCCAGGAATTGCTGCCGCCCGACCTGGAGCGCACCGAACACCGCCTGCTGCAGATCCAGGAAATGATCCCGGCGCTCAAGACGGTCGGCATCCGCACGGTCGTGAATGGGCCGACGCCGCGCAGTCCGGATATGCGCCCGCTGATCGGGCCCGCGCACGGCTATGACAATTTCTGGGTCATGAACGGCGTCTCGGGGGCCTTCATGTTCAGCAGCGTGACGCGGTATCTGGCCGAATGGATGATCGAAGGCCAGCCCAGCATCAACCTGGCGCCGTTCGACTTAAATCGCTTCGGTCCCTATGCCGACAAGTATTACGCGGTGCAGCGCCTGTCCTCCGGCCATGCCTTCGCCTCGGCGGCCTACTATCCGTATGTCGAGGCGCCGGAAGGCCGCCCGTGCCGCACCTCGCCGGTCTATGACCGGCTGAAGGCGCAAGGTGCGGTGTTCGGCGCGGTCAACGGCTGGGAAGTCCCCAACTGGTTCGCGCCAAAGGGCCAGAAGGCCGAGGACGTTCACGCTTACGAGCGCACCAACTGGCATCCTCATGTGGGAGCCGAGGTGAAGGCAATCCGCGAAGGCGTCGGCATTCTGGATTGGTCCTGCACGGGCAAGTTCGAGATCTCGGGCCCGAAAGCCGCGACGCTGATCGAACGCCTGTCGGCGGGCGCGGTACCGAAGGTCGGCGGCTTCCCGGCAGCGCCGTTCCTGAACGCGCAAGGCCGGGTCGCCTCGGTGCTGCATCTTGGGCGGCTGGCCGATGACCGATTCTATCTCGTGGGCTGGCCCATCGACGCGGCACGCGACGCCCAATGGCTCGGCACCCAGGCCAAGGGTGCGGGTTTCACCGACGTCTCAAGCCGTTTCGGCATCCTGGCCTTGCTCGGACCGAAGGCCGAAGCCGTGGTCAAAGCGCTCGGCTTCGATACGGCGATGAAGCCGGACACGATCGCGGAAACGCGGCTCGGCAATATTCCGATCCGGCTCGTGCGCTTGAATGCCGGTGAAACGCCGATCTGGGGCTTCCACCATCCGATGGAAAATCAGATCGCGGTTTACGAAGCACTCATGGTCGCCGGCAAAGAATACGGCGTCCAGAACGTCGGCTTCCGCGCGTACGACGCCATCCGCTTGGAAGCGGGCGTGCCGATGTTCGGTCTGGATTACTGGATGGAAAGCGATCCGAACGACGTCGGGCTCGGCGGGCTTCTCAAGGACGGCGCGAAGCGGAAGGCCAACGGCAAGGCACGCCATTTGGTGCGCCTCGAAATCGCGAAAGGCGCACGGCCGATCGATCCCTGGGGGGACGAACCGGTCGCCATCAATGGAACGGATGTCGGCACCGTCACCTCGGGCGGCTATGCCCATGGGCGCGGATCGAGCATGGCCTTCGCCATGGTCGATGCCGCCCACGCCAAGCCGGGCACCTCCGTCGAGGTCGAGATCCTGGGCGACCGTTACGCCGCCAAGGTGATCTGACCTACTCCGCCGCCTTGCGGTAGCGGCGCAGGCGGATATCGGCCTGCTCCTTGTGGCCGGCGAAGCCTTCGATCGCGCACAGGCGCGAGCAGTATTCGCCGATGGTCACGCTGGCCGCCTCGGTCAGGCGTTGGTAGGTGCAGGTCTTGATGAACTTGCCCACCCACAACCCGCCTGTGTAGCGCGCCGCGCGGCGCGTGGGCAGGATGTGGTTGGTGCCGACCACCTTATCGCCGTAGCTGACGTTGGTTTCCTTGCCCAAGAACAAGGCGCCGTAGTTGGTCATGCGCTTCAGGAACACGTTCGGGTCGCGCGTCATCACCTGGACATGCTCGGACGCGATGCGGTCGCCCTCGGCGATCATCTCGTCGATCG
>CAYZFH010000087.1:0-3201 GCA_964477375.1 uncultured Rhizobiaceae bacterium
CCTCGAGACGCCGATCGGCGACGAGGAGGACAGCCATCTCGGCGATTTCATCGAGGACAAGAACGCGGTCCAGCCGCTGGACGCCGCCATCCACGGCAACCTGCGCGAATCGACCACCCGCGTCCTGGCCACGCTGACCGCGCGCGAAGAGCGCGTGCTGCGCATGCGCTTCGGCATCGGCATGAATACCGACCACACGCTCGAGGAAGTGGGCCAGCAATTCTCGGTCACGCGCGAGCGCATACGTCAGATCGAAGCCAAGGCGCTGCGCAAGCTCAAGCACCCCTCGCGCAGCCGAAAGCTCCGCTCTTTCTTGGATACGTAAGCACGCGCGGGGGATCGCGGTGATTCCCCGCCGGATGCTTGGCCGCACATCTCTGTCGGTTCCCATTCTTGGGTTCGGCGTCTCGGGCCCGCATGGGGCCGGCGTCGTGTCCGAGCGCAGCACGGTCTGGCTCGTTCATCAGGCAATCGAGGCGGGCGCCGGCCTGTTCGACACGGCGCCATTCTATGGCCAAGCACAGGCACGGCTCGGCCGCGCGCTCAAAGGCGTGGCGCGCGACCGCTTCATTGCGATGTCAAAAGTCGGCACCGTCCGCAGGCCATTCGGTTCCTCGAAAGACTTCTCGGCCTCGGGCATGCGCGCGTCGCTGGAAGGCAGCCTGATCGAGCTTGGGATTGATGCGCTGGACGTGGTGTTCCTGCACGGTCCGCCGGAAGAAGGTCTGCCGGATGCTTCCTTGGCCGCATTGGCCGCCGCGCGCTCGGCCGGTCTCGTGCGAGCCCTGGGCGTATCCGGGCGCGGTCCGGAGATCGATGCGTGCTTGCGGACCGGGCTCTTCGACGTCGTCCAAGCGCCACTGGACGGCAATGCCTGGGACACGCGTGCCCAAGCGGCGGATGCCGGGTTCGTGGGAATCGAAGTTTTGCGCGGCGCGGCCGAGGGGTGGCGCCGCCCTGTGGATGGGGCCGACCTTTGGTACATGGCGCGGACCCTGCGCCGTCGCGGTTTGGCCGCTCTGGCGCGGCGCGGGGCGGACGGAAAAGCCGCGTGCGCCGCGTTGGATTGCGCACTGCGCCGGCACGCTGTGACCAGCGTCGTCGTCTCGACGGCAAAGCCGGGCCACCTCGCCACGCTCCTCGAAACTGCCGCCGCACTTTCACCCGCTCGGTCCCCAGTTGGCGTCGCGCGCCAAACCGGCTAAACGAAAGCCGCCGGTTCGGGGCCCGTAGCTCAACTGGTTAGAGCGAGCCGCTCATAACGGTTTGGTTGCAGGTTCGAGTCCTGCCGGGCCCACCAGCCGCTGTCTTGTTTAAACTGCCCGCCGCTTTCCTTTCATCGCCGGCCCGTGCTGGACGGTCCAGTCCTCCATGGCCTTGAGGATCGGCTGGAGCGAACGGCCCCGCGCCGTCAGGCGGTAGTCGACCCGCGGCGGAATCTCGCCATAGTCGCGGCGCTCCACCAGGCCGTCGGCCTCCATCTCGCGAAGCTGTCTTGCCAGCGTGCGGTGGGTGATGCCGCCCAGGTTCCGCTGCAGCGCGTTGAAGCGCTGCTCGCCCTGCAGCAGCCAGAAGATCACCATCAGCTTCCAGCGCCCGGACACGAGCTCGAGCGCCGTCTCGGCCGGGCAGGCGGGTTTGGCTTGCATGGGCGGTATCCTCGAGGACCGTACTGGCAAAGGGGATTATAAGGCCAAATATCTCTGCCATGCGCGGGGCGGAGCGCCCCGCCGAGGAGGGTTAAACCCATGAAGAAAATCGCAGAGATCAAACATCCGCGCGGCGGCCATTGGGTCGGGGACGGCTTCCCGGTCCGTACGCTCTTCTCTTATGGCGGCGACAGCGCGTCGGTCAGCCCCTTCCTGCTGTTCGACTATGCGGGCCCGCATGCGTTCGAGCCGTCGCGCACGCCGCGCGGCGTGGGGCAGCATCCCCATCGCGGCTTCGAGACCGTCACAATCGTCTATGAAGGCGAGGTCTTGCACCGGGATTCGACCGGCCAGGGCGGCACCATCGGCCCGGGCGAGGTGCAGTGGATGACCGCCGCGGGCGGCATCCTGCACGAGGAGTTCCATTCGCCTGCGTTCGCGAAGAGCGGCGGCACGTTCCGCGTGGTGCAGTGGTGGGTCAACCTGCCGGCCAGCGCGAAGATGTCGGCGCCGGGCTATCAGG
Organism: uncultured Rhizobiaceae bacterium; assembly: GCA_964477375.1. Lineage (GTDB taxonomy): Bacteria > Pseudomonadota > Alphaproteobacteria > CADEGL01 > CADEGL01 > CADEGL01. Next base: position 2,173 of record CAYZFH010000087.1, read on the forward strand.
CCATCACCGACGCCATGATCCCCGCCGTCGATCTGCCCGGCGACGCCGGCCGCGTGCGCGTCATCGCGGGCGCGTTCGAAGGCACCAAGGGGCCGGCGCGCAGCTTCACGCCGGTCAATCTGTGGGACGTGCGTCTCAAAGGCGGCAGTGCGACGCAGCTCGAATTGCCCGAAGGCCACAACGCCATGATCGCGGTCTTAACCGGCCATGTGACGGTCAACGGCGAGGCGGCAAGCGAGGCGGAGATCGTTCGCTTCGAGCGCGCCGGTTCGCGCGTCGAGCTTCGCGCGGACGAAGATGCGATCGTCCTGGTCCTGACCGGCGAGCCGATTGACGAGCCGGTTGTCGGCTATGGCCCGTTCGTGATGAACAGCGAGGCGGAAATCCGCCAGGCCGTCGAGGACTTCAACAAGGGCCGCTTCGGTGAGATGGCGCATTAAGCGCCATCCGCCGCGCCGGTGGGCACTTGCTGCATTGCGAGACAGGCCCATCGGCGCGGCGCGCCGGCGGGCGTAAACTGCTCTTAGGAACCGGGGACATGCCCAGCAACCTGTTGCGGGAGGACCCTATGACCGTTGCAGCCATTCTCAAGTCCAAGGGTGACCGGGTGGCCACCACGCCGCCCGACACGACCGTCGAGACGGTGGCGCACCGTCTCAAGATCGAAGGCATCGGCGCGCTGGTCGTCAGCGCTGACGGCAAGCGCGTCTCCGGCATCATCTCGGAGCGCGATATCGTGCGCGGTCTGGCCGAGCACGGCGCCGATCTCCTGTCGATGCCGGTCTCCGCGCTGATGACGCCGGGCGTCACGACGTGCGTGCCGGAGACGACGGTCAATCAGGTGATGGGCCACATGACGCGCGAGCGCATCCGCCATCTGCCCGTCACGGTGGATGGCAGCCTGGCCGGCATCGTCAGTATCGGCGACGTGGTCAAGCACCGGCTGGACGAGATGGAAACCGAGGTCCAGCACCTGCGCGACTACATCACCGCGCACTAGGCGCGCCGCGCGACCTTCCACGCGCCGTC
>CAYZFH010000087.1:3301-11316 GCA_964477375.1 uncultured Rhizobiaceae bacterium
GGGGGGGCTGCATCGGACGGCCGCGCCCTATATAACCCAGTACCCGCCCGCCGGGGCCGTCCGGCGGGCATTTTCTATTGCGCAAGGACCGCCCATGGCCGCCTACCAATACATCTATGTGATGAAGGGCCTGACCAAGACCTATCCGGGTCAGCGTCAGGTCCTGAAGGACATCTGGCTGTCGTTCCTGCCGGGCGCCAAGATCGGCGTGCTGGGCCTCAACGGCTCCGGCAAATCGACGCTCCTGAAGGTGATGGCCGGCCTGGACCAGGACGTGTCGGGCGAGGCCTGGGCGGCCGAGGGCGTCAAGGTCGGCCTCCTGTCGCAGGAACCCCAGCTCGATCCCAAGAAGAACGTGCTGGGCAACGTCATGGATGGCGTGGCCGAGACCAAGGCCCTGCTCGACAAGTTCGAGGCCGTCAGCGCGCGCTTCGGCGAGGATCTAAGCGCCGAGGACATGGACAAGCTGATCGCCGAACAGGCGGAACTTCAGGAGAAGATCGACGCGGTCAACGCGTGGGAGCTGGACCGCACCATCGAGATCGCGATGGACGCGCTGCGCTGCCCGCCGGGCGAGGCGTCGGTCGAAAATCTTTCGGGCGGCGAACGCCGCCGCGTGGCCTTGTGCCGCCTCTTGCTTTCGCGGCCGGACATGCTGCTCCTCGACGAGCCCACCAACCATCTGGACGCCGAATCGGTAGCGTGGCTGGAGCGGTTCCTGGGCGACTATCCCGGCACGGTCGTGGCCGTCACCCATGACCGCTACTTCCTCGACAACGTGGCGGGCTGGATCTTGGAGCTGGATCGCGGCCGCGGTATTCCGTGGGAGGGCAACTATTCGTCCTGGCTGGAGCAGAAGCAGAAACGCTTGGCCCAGGAAGAGAAGCAGGACGATGCGCGCCAGCGCACGCTCGACCGCGAGCTGGAATGGATCCGCGCTTCGCCGCGCGCCCGCCAAGCCAAGAGCAAGGCGCGCATCACGGCCTACGAAAACCTGTTGGCCGAGAGCCGCAACAAAGCGGCCGACGTGGCCCAGATCATCATTCCCGCTGGGCCGCGACTGGGCGACGTGGTGATCGACGCCGAGCATCTGAAGAAAGGCTTCGGCGATACGCTCCTGATCGAAGACCTGAACTTCCGCCTGCCGCCCGGCGGCATCGTGGGCATCATCGGCCCCAACGGCGCCGGCAAGACCACTTTGTTCCGCATGATCACGGGACAAGAGAAGCCGGACAGCGGCGCGCTGAAGCTGGGCGAGACGGTGAAGCTCGGCTATGTCGACCAGTCACGCGACGCGCTCGACGCCAACAAGTCCGTTTGGGAAGAGATTTCGGGCGGCGCCGACGAACTCATCCTGGGCGATCGCAAGATGCCCAGCCGCGCCTATGCGGGGGCGTTCAACTTCAAAGGCGCGGACCAGCAGAAGAAGGTCGGCCAGCTCTCGGGCGGTGAGCGCAACCGCGTCCATCTGGCCAAAGTGCTGAAGAGCGGCGCCAACGTGCTGCTGCTCGACGAACCGACCAACGACCTGGACGTCGATACGCTGCGCGCGCTGGAAGAGGCGTTGTTGGAGTTCGCGGGCTGCGCGGTCGTCATCAGCCACGATCGCTGGTTCCTGGACCGCATCGCGACGCACATCCTGGCCTTCGAGGGCGACAGCTCCGTCGTCTGGTTCGAGGGCAACTACCAGGATTATGAAAAGGACCGCAAACGACGCCTGGGCGTCGAGGCGGACCAGCCGCACCGCATCAAGTACAAGAAGCTGGCGCACTGAACGAAAAAGCGCGCGGACCGGGGCCCGCGCGCTGGATCGTTGAGCCGGAAACGGCCGGCGGGATCAGGGGGCCTGCAGCTTGGCCACCTTATCGCGCAGCATCGTCATGAATTCCGGAATGTTGCCGTTGTTGCGCTGGAGGATGCCGACGAAATCGTCGCGCTGCGTCACCACCATGCTGATGTTGGTGACGACGACGTCGATGATCTTCAGGCCCTTGCCGTCAACCTGACGCACGCGCCAGTCGATGCGGATCGCTTCGTCGGCCGGGTTGGTCGAGACGATCTTGCTGGTGACCCAGGCGCCGGCCTTGCCATCCGGGCGCGCGGCACCGACTTCCAGGTTCTGGCCGTTATAGACGCTGGCCATGCGCGATGAATACGTCTGGACGATCAGCCTCTCGAACAGGCTCAGGTATTCCTGACGCTCCTGCTCGGTCATCTTGTTCCAGTAACCGCCGACGCAGAAGATGGCGATCGCCTTGACGTCGAAGCCGTCGCGCAGGATCTCCTCGAAGACCTTGTCGCGCTGCGCCTTCGGCGCATCGGCCTTCAGCACCGCGATGGCGCGCTCGGCCAGGCCCTTCACGAAGTTCCGAGATTCGTCTTCCAACGGAGCGGCGGAAGCCGGGGACGCCATCGCGAATAGGGAAACCGCGAAAAGGCCGGAAAGGAACGCGCGTCTGATCATGGCAACCGGAGCAATGAGCGGGGTCAGGAAGAGGGCTTGGCGACGGTTTCAGGCGCCGGCTCCGCCGGCTTTTCGGCCGCCGGAGCAGGCGTCGGGGCCGGTGCCGTCGGCGGTTCGGCGATCTTCTCGTCGTCCGGGAAGTCGTAGGAAATGCTGGGCGCGGGCAGGTTCATGCCCGGCGCGCCGTTGTTGATTTCGTCGTTGCGGCGCTGGCGATACAGGCTTCGGATCGTGGCATAGAAGTCGACCGACGTGCGCTCCAACTCGTCCAAGGGCTCGATGACCTGGGACCGCTTGTCGATGCCTTCAACCGCGGCGCGGGCAAAGAGTTCCGGCGTCCCGATGAACCAGCCCAATGGGTCGGCCACGGAATCCACGCCCAAGCCGATCGCGTCGCGGACGTTCGACGGACCGAAGATCGGCAGCATGATGTAGGGGCCTTCGTCGAAGCCCCAAACGGCCAGGGTCTGGCCGAAATCTTCTTCGTGGCGCTGCAGGCCGTACTGCCCGGCGACGTCGAACATGCCGCCCATGCCCATGATCGTGTTCACGGTCATGCGCATCAGGGTTTCCATGGCGCGGCCCATGTTGCCCTGGAGCACGTCGTTGCCGAAGGTGACCGGCGCGCGAAGGTTGTTCAGGACACGGCGGATGACGGCGCGCGTGTCGTCGGGCAGAGACCAGCGATACCCCTCGGCCACCGGCTTCAGGAGGTATTTGTCGAAGGCCATGTTGAAGTCGAAGATCGTCCGGTTCGTCGGCTCAAGCGGGTCGTTCGCTTCGTCGAACGCCTTGCGCGCCTCGGGATCGGTCGGCGGCGTCGCGCATGCGGTCATCAGCATGGCGGCCAGCGCAACCCCACAGATGCGCGCGCTAAGATTAAGAAGGCGTTTGTTTTTCATTGAGCGACCAGACTTACCCGTAGATCCGACCTGTTGCATCCACTTCAGACCGAGACTTTTTCACGCCGGTCTGAGCGTTCCCCCTGGTTCGCTGCGCAAGCAGTCGCATCGACAAGTGATCGCCTGCCTTCACGCCAGTATTCCCAGCGCGAAGCGGCGGCCCACCCCTCGTTTGGCGTGGGTACCATAGGCCCACGGGAAACTCCAGTCCGCCCAAGGGCCTAGGGGTGCAGAATGTACTCACTGTGGCGGAGGAGTGACAGTTTGATGCCAAAACTTTATTCCTAATATAAAGATATTGTTATATGTTGAATTTGATCTTATATCCGTCGGCACGTGAGCTTCTTGGCGAGGAACCCAATCGTGGGCATGCCTGAAATCCTGGCGAGCCTCAAGGCGGCGGGGGAAACCACCCGGCTTCGCCTCTTGGCGCTGTGCGCCCAGGGCGAGCTGACCGTGTCCGAACTGACGCGGATCCTGGGCCAGAGCCAGCCGCGCGTTTCGCGCCATCTCAAGCTCCTGTGCGACGCGGGCCTGCTCGACCGGGCGCGCGAAGGCTCCTCCGTATTTTATGGCCTGGCGCAACGGGGCGATGGCGCCCATATCGCCCGGGCTCTGCTGGCCCTGCTGCCGCGGGACGACTCCTTATTCATGCGCGACCGGCAGCGCCTGTCGTCCGTCGCCGAGGAACGGCGCGATTCGGCCGCCCGCTATTTCCGCGAGAACGCCGAGAAGTGGGACGCCGTCCGCTCGCTGTATGTCGACGAGGCCGAGGTCGAGCGCGCGATGCTGGGCCTGGTCCATGCGCCGGAAGGTGCGGAGCTGATCGATGTCGGCACCGGCACGGGGCGCATGCTGAACGTGCTGGCGCCTAAGGTGCGCCATGCCGTCGGCGTCGACCTGTCGCGCGAGATGCTGGCCGTGGCGCGCGCCAATCTGGAGCGCGCGCATCTCGGCAATTGCGTGGTGCGCCAAGCCGATATGTACAACCTGCCGTTCGCGCCGGCCTCTTTCGATATCGCGACCATCCATCAAGTGCTGCATTTCGCCGACCGTCCCGCGGACGTGGTGGCCGAGGCAGCGCGTGTGTTGAAGCCCGGGGGGCAAATGCTGATCGTCGATTTCGCGCCGCACGACCTGGAATATCTGCGTGAGGAGCACGCCCATCGCCGCCTCGGTTTCTCGGACGGTCAGGTCCGCGACTGGTGCCAGGGCGCCAAGCTCGACCTGATCGAGACCGCGCGGCTCGATGGCGATCCCCTGACCGTCTGCATCTGGCAGGCACGCGCCGTGGATGCCGCCCGCCGGGTGGAGAAGGCGGCATGAGCACGCCCGCAACACAACGCTTCGCCATGCTGCCCTACGCGGCGCCCGAGACGCGGCGGCCGCTGGTTTCGTTCGAGTTCTTCCCGCCCAAGACGGCGGAGATGGAGGAGAAGCTGTGGGCCGCGGTGAAGCGGCTGGAGCCGCTGCAGCCGCGCTTCGTCTCGGTCACCTACGGCGCGGGCGGCTCGACGCGCGAGCGTACCCACAACACCGTCCGCCGCATCCTCAACGAATCCACCCTCACGCCCGCCGCGCATCTGACCTGCGTCGGCGCGACGCGCGACGAGGTGGACGAGGTCGCGCGCGAATATTGGGACAGCGGCGTGCGCCACATCGTGGCGCTGCGCGGCGATTCGCCGGAAGGGGCGGGCCGCTACCAGCCCCATCCGGGCGGCTATCCTTACGCCGTCGACCTGGTCGCGGGCCTGCGCAAGATCGGCGACTTCGAGATCAGCGTCGCGGCCTATCCGGAAACCCATCCGGACGCGGCCAACCACGGCGCGGACCTGGACAACCTGAAGCGCAAGATCGACGCCGGCGCGACGCGGGCGATCACCCAGTATTTCTTCGAGGGCCACGCGTTCCTCGACTTCCTGGAGCGCGCGCGCAAGGCCGGCATCACGGTGCCGATCGTGCCGGGTATCCTGCCGGTGACCAATTTCCAGCAGGTGGTGAAGTTCAGCGCGGCCTGCGGTGCGTCCGTTCCGCCCTGGCTCGCGCGCTTGTTCGACGGGCTCGACAGCGATCCCGAGACGCGCCGGCTGGTGGCCGCCACGGTCGCGGCCGAGCAGTGCCGTCTGCTGCAGGCCAACGGCATCAACGAATTCCATTTCTACACCCTGAACCGCGCCGACCTCGCCTATGCCATTTGTCATGTGCTGGGCCTGCGTCCGGTGAATGCTGCGAGCGCCGCGCCATGACCATTCTCGACCGCCCCGAACGCATCAAGGCGCTGGAACACGCGCTGAAGAACCGCATCCTCATCCTCGACGGCGCCATGGGCACGATGATCCAGCGGCACAAGCTGGAGGAGCCCGATTTTCGCGGCCAGCGGTTCCACAATTGGCCGAAGGAGCTGAAGGGCAACCTGGACCTTCTGACGCTGACGCGGCCCGACATCATCCGCGGCATCCATGACGCCTATCTGACCGCCGGCGCCGACATCCTCGAGACCAACACGTTCAGCTCGACCCGCGTCGCCCAAGGCGACTATGCGGCCGAGGATCTGGTGCGCGAACTGAACCTGGAAGGAGCCCGGCTGGCCCGCGCGGCGGCCGATGCCCATTCCACGCCCGACCGGCCGCGCTTCGTGGCCGGCGTTCTGGGGCCGACCAACCGGACGGCGTCGATCTCGCCGGACGTGAACAATCCCGGCTTCCGCAACACCAGCTTCGACCAGCTGGTCGAGACGTACGCCGAAGCCACCCAGGCCCTGATCGACGGCGGTGCCGACCTTTTGATGGTCGAGACCGTGTTCGACACGCTCAACTGCAAAGCCGCCCTGTTCGCCATCGACGACCGGCTGCAGGCCAACGGGCTGCGCCTGCCCATCATGATCTCGGGCACCATCACCGACGCCTCGGGCCGCACGCTGTCGGGCCAGACGGCCGAGGCCTTCTGGTACTCGGTGCGCCATGCGGGCCCGGTCACCATCGGTCTCAACTGCGCGCTCGGTGCGAAGGATCTGCGTCCGCATATCGAGGCGCTGTCGCGCGTGGCCGATGTGCGCATCTCCTGTCACCCCAACGCCGGTCTGCCCAACGCCTTCGGCGGCTATGACGAGACGCCGGAATACATGGCCGGGCTCCTCAGCGAGTTCGCCCAGAGCGGCTTCCTCAACATCGTCGGCGGCTGCTGCGGCACCACGCCCGAGCACATCGCGGCCATCGCCAAGGCGGTCGAGAAAATGCCGCCGCGCGAGCCGGCCAAGCCGCCGGTGCGCTGCCGCCTGTCGGGCCTCGAGCCCTTGGAGATCGGTCCGGAGACGAATTTCGTCAACGTGGGCGAGCGCACCAACGTGACCGGCTCGGCCAAGTTCGCCGAGCTGATCAAGGCCAACAACTACGACGCGGCGCTCGACGTGGCGCGCCAGCAGGTCCAGAACGGCGCCCAGATCATCGACGTCAACATGGACGAAGGCATGCTCGATTCCGAGCAGGCCATGGAAACGTTCCTGAAGCTGATCGCGTCCGAGCCCGACATCAGCCGGGTGCCGCTGATGATCGATTCGTCCAAGTGGAGCGTGATCGAGGCGGGCCTGAAATGCGTGCAGGGCAAGCCGATCGTGAACTCAATCAGCCTGAAGGAAGGCGAGGAATCGTTCCTGAAGCAGGCGCATCTCGCGCGCCGCTACGGCGCAGCGGTGGTGGTGATGGCGTTCGACGAGGCGGGCCAGGCCGACACGGCCGAACGCAAGTTCGAGATCTGCGCGCGCTCCTACAAGATCCTGACCGAGAAGGCGGGCATCGCACCCGAGGACATCGTCTTCGACCCCAACATCTTCGCGGTCGCGACCGGCATCGACGAGCACAACGACTACGCCAACGCTTATTTCGAGGCCACCAAGCGGATCAAGGCAGGGCTGCCTCACGCCATGGTCTCGGGCGGCGTCAGCAACGTCTCGTTCTCCTTCCGCGGCAACAACACTGTGCGCGAAGCCATCCACTCGGCCTTCCTGTATCACGCCATCAAGGCCGGCATGGACATGGGCATCGTCAACGCGGGCCAGCTCGCGGTTTACGATGCGCTGCCCGCGGATCTGCGCGAGCGCGTCGAGGACGTGCTTCTGAACCGGCGGCCCGATTCGACCGAGCGCCTGCTGGAGATCGCCGAGCGCTACCGTGGCGGCGGCGCAGCCAAGAAAGAGGTGGATTTAAGCTGGCGTGAGCGCTCCGTGGAGGAGCGGCTGAGCTACGCCCTGGTCCACGGCATCACCGAGTATGTCGTCGACGACGCCGAGGAGGCGCGCCAGAAATTCCCGCGCCCGATCCATGTGATCGAAGGCCCGTTGATGGACGGCATGAACGTGGTCGGCGATCTGTTCGGCGCGGGCAAGATGTTCCTGCCGCAAGTGGTGAAGAGCGCGCGGGTGATGAAACGCGCGGTCGCGCATTTGGTGCCGTTCATCGAGGCCGAACGCCAAGCGGGCGCCAACATGACGTCCAACGGCAAAATCGTCATGGCGACCGTGAAGGGCGACGTCCACGACATCGGCAAGAACATCGTGGGTGTGGTGCTGCAATGTAACGGCTACGACGTCGTCGATCTGGGCGTCATGGTGCCCGCCACGAAAATCCTGGAGACGGCCAAGGAGCAGAACGCCG
>CAYZFH010000088.1:0-11239 GCA_964477375.1 uncultured Rhizobiaceae bacterium
CACGAATGCATCGTACCGCATCGTCACGGACACTGAAGCCAATAGCGCAGCAAAGCCGTTGCCGCCTGCGGCCGTTCCAGGGTTGGAAGATGGGCGCAGTCTTCTATCACGACGAGCGTCGAATTGGGAATGCCTCGGGCCATCTCCTCGCTGAGCTCCAGCGGGGTCAGAATGTCCTGCCGACCGCAGACAACCAGCGTGGGACAGGCGATTTTGGCCAGGTCCGGCCGGCTGTCGGGCCGCGCGGCGTTGGCCGTCTGCTGGCGCACGAACGCCTCCGGCCCCACCCGCTCCGCCATCTCGGTGATGACCCGGGACAAGGCCTGGTCGCTTAGGCGCGACGGATGGATGAAACTGGGCAGAAGGCGCGGCGTGACGCCCTTGAATTGGCCGACATGCGTCAGCCTTGTCAGATCGCGGCGGCGTTGGACCATCTCCGGCGGATCGGCCCGCGCCGATGTGTCCAACAGGGCCAGCCGCTCCACGCGCTCCGGCGCCTGCCGCATGATCTCGAACGCGACGAAGCCGCCCATGGACAGCCCCGCCAGCGCGAATCGTGGCGGCGCCTCGGCCAGGATGGCGCGCGCGATCTCCGCCATGGAATCATGCCGCGTGTGATCGGCGACGGACACGGGCGCAATGTCGCCCAAATGGTCGATCTGGTGACGCCACAGCGCGGCGTCACACAGCGTTCCGGGAATGAGGACGAGCGGCAGGTTCGCGCTCATTTGATGAGACGCGACAGCTCCTTGAACTCCGGCGTGCCGGCGCGCCGCAACCATTCGAACAGGACCATTTCGGTCGTCGCGATCTCGACACCCGCTTCGCGCAGGCGCGCCAACGCCATCTCCTTGCTTGCCGCGGCGCGCGAGGACGTGGCGTCCGCCACGACGATACAGCGCGTGCCCATGGCTTTGAGATCGAGCGCGGTCTGCAGCACGCAGACATGGCTTTCCACGCCCGTCACCAGCACCTGTTCGCGCGCATAGGCGGACAGCACGGCGGCGATGGTGGAATCGGCGGCGCAGGAGAAATGAAGCTTGGGCAGCACCGAACCCGGCGGGGCCAGTTCGGCCAAGGGCGGCACCGTGTTTCCGAGGCCTTTCGGATACTGCTCCGAGACAACCACGGGGATATTCAGGCGCTCGGCCGCTTTCATCAGCACGGCGCAGTTCTCGACGACCCGGTCCGGCTCGGCCATGGCGGGCAGGAGCTTTTCCTGAACGTCGACGACAAGAAGCGTGGATTTATTCGCGTCGATCAGCATGCGCGGCACCCTAAACGAAGGCCCCGCCGTGCGCCAAGCGCCCCACGCAAGCCAGCCCCGCCATATTTAAGGTGGCGTGCGGCAGACCTTTATCGTAAGGATAGCCCGCCGTTCCGGCCCAGGCGTCCGCGCCACGCCGTCACGGATGCAAATGCCGGCTACGGCACCTCTTCACACAAACACAAATGGAATGAGTTTCAACGATTTAGGCCTTAGCGCCGAGGTTCTCCGCGCGATTGGCGAGGCAGGCTTCACCGAGCCCACCCCGATCCAGCGCGAAGCCATCCCCCACGTCCTGACCGGCCGCGACATCCTGGCCCGTGCCCAAACCGGCACCGGCAAGACCGCGGCTTTCACCCTGCCGATGATCGATATCCTGGCGGCCGGCCGCGCCAAGGCGCGCATGCCGCGCGCCCTGATCCTGGAGCCCACGCGCGAGCTGGCCCAGCAGGTTGAGGACAATTTCAAGGTCTACGGCAAATACAACAAACTATCCGCCGCCCTCGTCATCGGCGGCGCCTCCATGTCGCAGCAGGAAGCCGCGCTCAACCGCGGCGTCGATGTCCTGATCGCCACGCCCGGCCGCCTGATCGATCTGTTCGAGCGCGGCAAAGTCCTTCTGTCCCAGATCCGCGTCCTCGTCATCGACGAAGCCGACCGGATGATGGACATGGGCTTCATGCCGGACGTCGAGAAGATCGTCAGCCTCCTGCCCTTCACCCGGCAGACGCTTCTGTTCTCGGCCACCATCCCGGACGAAATCCGCCGACTGTCGGACCGTTTCCTATCCAATCCCAAGGAAATCGAGATCCAGGCCACCTTCCTCACCGCCGACACGATCGAAGACGCGGTCGTGGTGGTGAACGAGGAAGACAAGCGCGAAGCGCTGCGCCAGATCGTCGCGCGCGAAGAGCTGCAGAACGCGATCATCTTCTGCAACCGCAAGCGCGACGCCGATATCCTGTTCCGCTCGCTGAAGAAGCACGGCTTCAATGTCGGCGTCCTGCACGGCGACCTGGTGCAATCGGTGCGCGAGGAAACGCTGCAAGGCTTCCGTGACGGCAAGATCACGCTGCTGGTCGCCAGCGACGTCGCGGCGCGCGGCCTCGACATCCGAGACCTGTCGCACGTCTTCAACTTCGACGTGCCGTTCAATGCCGAGGACTATGTCCACCGCATCGGCCGCACGGGCCGCGCCGGCAAAGCGGGCCGCGCCTTTACGTTGGCCACGCCCGATGACGCCAAGCTGCTGAGCGCCATCAAACACCTGATCGGCCGTGAAATCCCGCGCATCGAACTCGAAGGTCTATCGTCTAAGGCGTCCGCGGGCGGCGACGGCGAGCGCCCGCGCCGGGACGACGCACGCCGTGGCGGACGCGGACGTGGGCGCGGATCACGCCGTGGCGATTCCAGCCGTGGCGAAGCGCGCCCTCCGCGCGAAGAAGCACCGCGGCAGGAAGCCACCCAGACTCCTTATCCCGCCGATGCGCCGCAGCCCGCTGTCGAGGCGGCACCCGTGGCGGAAATGCGCCCCGAGCCCGCACCGCAGCCACCGCGCGAGGAACAACGTCCCCGGCGCGACGACCACCGCAACCACCGCCGCGAAGACCACAAGCCGCGCCGAGAAGGCCGACCCGGTGCTGGAAATCAGGAGCATCGCCACGAAGGGCGGCGGCGCGACCGGCATGACGGCGACAACGATGGCCCGGCCGGCCCGGGCCTCGGCGATCACGTCCCGGCCTTCCTGATGCGAAAGCCGCGCCTGCCCACCGGCTGAGCGCGCGTGGACAGGCGCGCGCCCGTCCGGCCATAATCCCAGCATGCAGACGATCTTCGTGATGGTGAAGTGCGACCTGGGGCGCGCCTATCAGGTCGCCGATCAGGCAGTCCAGAGCATCGAGCAGGTCTCCGAGGTCCATTCGACCTCCGGCCAATACGACCTGCTGATGAAGTGCTACCTGGACGACAAGACCGACATCGGTCACTTCGTGAACGAAAGCATCCACGTGCTTCCTGGCGTGAAGGACACGTTCACCCTCATCGCCTTTAAGGCTTTCTCTTAATCAACGCTTAGCGGCTGGGCGCGGGCACGTCGCGCGGCGGCGCGCCCAGGCGGAAGCCCTGGGGCAGCGGATCTTCCGGGTCCAGAATGAACTGGTGGAAGCCGGTCAGGTATGCGCGGCCGGCCACGCGCGGGCGGACATAGGTGATGTCGCCGCGCTTTTCCGCCGAAACCGGCGTGCCGGAAAAATACGTTCCCAATACGCCTTCGAACTTGAGCGTCTTGCCGAGCGGCAGCTTGCCCTCGGCATGGAGCAGCGCGACGCGTGCGCTGGTGCCTGTGCCGCAGGGGCTGCGGTCAAGCGCACCGGGCGGCGCCACGATGGTCTGCTTGCAATCGCCCGTGGCGATCTTGGCGGAGGTGTAAAGCGTCTGATAGCAGCGGTTGATGTCGGGCCGCTGCGGATGCTGGATCTTCAACTGTGCGTTGACGGCCGGCATGATCCGGTTCGCCATGGCGACCAATGGCCCTTCGTGCTCGGGGCCGAGCGTGAGGCCCAACGCATCGGCGTCGATGAAAGCGTAGAAGTCGCCGCCATAGGCGACGTCGATCACCATCTTTCCCACGCCTTCGACCTCGATCGGCACGCGGTGGTGCAGCACGAAGCTTTCCACGTTGACGAAGCTGGCCGCGCCGACCTTGCCGTCCTTCACGTCCACTTCGCACACGACCATGCCGGCGGGCGTGTCGAGGCGGACTGTCGTCTTTGGCTCGACCACCTTCACCATTCCGGTCGCGACCACCGTGGTGGCCGTGCCGATGATGCAGTGGCCGCACATGGGGACGTATTCGTCCTGCTCCATGATGACGACGGAGAAATCAGCGTCGGGCACGCAAGGCGGGATCAGAAGGACCGAACACATCATGCCGTGGCCGCGCGGCTCGAAATTGAGCATGCGCCTTAGCCCGTCATCGTGCTTCCAAAGCCATTCGCGCTTGTCGAGAAGGGTCTTGCCGGGCGGGATCGGATAGCCGCCCGTAATCACGCGGGTCGAATTGCCCTCGGTGTGCGAATCGACCGTCTGGATGGTGCGGCGGAAACTGCTGCTCATGCCCCTTCTCCCCCAAGGAAAACTCGGCGTGGTGCGGCCCTGCCGGCTTGTGTAACCTTTCGGCACGCGCCGATCCAGCGCCTGGAAAGCCGCCATCGGCGGAGGGGGAAAACGTGGCCAAATCCAAGCAGAAGTTGAAATCCATTTTGATCACGGGCTCGGGCAGCGGCATTGGTGCCGCCATCGCACGGCGCCTAGCGGCGCCCGGCGTGGGCATGGTGATCCACGCCTACAAGAACCGGAAAGGCTGCGAGCGCGTGGCCGCCGAGGTGCGCAAGAAAGGCGCGCAGGCGGTGGTCAAACTGGCCGACCTGTCGGACCCGAAGGCCGCGCGCGGATTAATCGACGCGACGGTGAAGGAATATGGCGGCCTCGACGTGCTGGTCGCCAACGCGGGCTTCCCCGACCTGCGCGTCTGGGGCGATCTCGACCGCAAGGGCCTGGATTACTGCTTCAGGGTCATCACAGGCGGATTGTTCGAGATGGCGACCCGCGCCATGCCGCATCTGAAGAAGGCCGGCGCGCGCGGGCGCGTCGTGACCATCAGTACGCTGAACGCCCATGTCTTCCGCGCGACCTATCCGATCTATCCGGGCTCGGCCGCGGCCAAGGCGGGGCTCGAGGCGCTGACCCACACGCTGGCCGTGCAGATGGCGCCACACAAGGTGACCGTCAATTGCGTGGCGCCGGGCATCATCGAAAAGGACGCCGACACGATCCAGTTCTACGACAATGCCGGCTGGGCGCCCCTGATCGCCAACGTGCCGCTGAAGCGCCTGGGTAAGCAGGACGAAGTGGCCGCGATGGTCGCGTTCCTGTGCAGCTCGGACGCGTCCTACGTCACCAACCAGGTGATCCACGTCAACGGCGGCATCTGCTGAACGAGGCGTAAGGCGTCCATGGCCGCGCGCCGATCCGGACTTCGAAGTCGATGACGCAGGCTGCGGTCCCGGCGCCTCGCGCCTCGCTCCGCGGCATCGCCCTGATTGTGTCGGTGATCCTGGCCGGCACGATCTACGAGATCAACATCACCATCGCGACTGTGGCCCTGCCGCACATGCAGGGCGCCTTCGCCGCCACGCACGATCAGATTTCGTGGGTCGTCACCTCCTTTGTGCTGGGCATGACGATGGTGCTGGCCTGCTCGGGCTGGCTGGCCGACCGGTTCGGCCGCAAGCGCATCTTCCTGATCGGTACGATCGGCTTCACCCTGGCCTCCCTCCTCTGCGGCACAGCCACCTCGGTCGAGGAGGCCGTGCTGTGGCGCCTGCTGCAGGGCGGGTTTGGCGCGCCCTTGGTGCCGATCTCACAAGCCATGACCTTGGACGCGTTCCCCAAGGAGCATCACGGCACAGCACTCACGATCTGGGGCATCGCGACGATGATCGGTCCGGCCATGGGCCCCACCGTCGGCGGCCTTCTGGTCGAGCATTATTCCTGGCCATGGACGTTTTATTTCGGAGTTCCCTTCGGAATCATCGCTGCTATCGGCGTCTGGCTGCTGGTGGAAGAAGACACACCACTCGCCAGCCGGCCCATGGATTGGATCGGCTTCACGGCCATTATCACCGTGGTGGCGATGCTGCAGTTCATCCTGAACCGCGGCGAGCGTCTCGACTGGTTCGCATCGGCGGAGATCATCGTCGCAACAGCGGTCACGATCGCTGCACTCTATATCTTCGTCATCCACAGCACGCTGGCGCGGCATCCGTTCCTGGAGCCCGCCATGTTCCGCGACCGCAACTTCGCCATTGGCTTGCCGCTGACCTTTGTCTGGGGCTTTGTGCTCTACGGCAACATCGTGCTGACGTCCCTGATGCTTCAGGAATTGCGCGGGTTCCCCGTCGTGACGCTGGGCCTAGTGATGTCGCCGCGCGGGATCGGCGTGATGGTCGGCATGGTGATTGGAAACCTGCTCATCACGCGGCTCAACCCACGCATCATCCTGAGCATGGGGCTTGGCATGATCGCCCTTTCTTCGTGGGTGATGTCGGGCTGGTCCAACCAGGTCGAACCGTTCGCCGTGATATGGACCGGTTTCCTTCAGGGCGTTGGAACGGGCTGCGGCTTTATTCCCCTGTTCGCCATGATGTTCGCAACGCTCAACACAAAGCTTCGCACTGAAGGAATCATGCTTTTCAACTTGATGCTGTTCACGGGCATCAGTTGCGGCATCGCGGTGGCGGTCAGTGTCCTTACGCGCAGCACGAGCATCAACCACGCCACGTTGATGGAGCATATCTCGCGCTACAACGACCTCTTGAGCCAGCCGCGCGCGGCGGGCGCGTGGGACACGGGCACACGCGGCGGCCTGGCCTCGATCGAAGCCGAGGTGACGCGCCAGGCCACCATGATCGGCTATCTGAACAATTTCACCTTCATCGCCTACCTGACCCTGGCGGCGGTGCCGTGCGCCTTCCTGTTCCGACGCGTCCGCGACCAGGCGCCCGCGCCAGGAATGCACTGAGCCATGAGCATCGAGTCCATCCGGCTCAAGGGCGCGGCGCGGGGCGAATCGTTCCAGCGCACGATGATCATGGCCACCTGCATGCTGGCGGCCAGCATCTATTCGATGAACCTGACCATCGTCAGCATTTCCCTGCCCCATATGCAGGGCACGTTCTCGGCGACGCCCGACCAGGTGTCCTGGGTCGTCACCGGCTTCATCCTGGGCCTGACCATGATGATCGCCTGTATCGCCTGGATCGCCGATCAATTGGGCCGCAAGAAAGTTTACCTGACCTGCATGACCGCCTTCGTCTTAGCCTCGGTCATGTGCGGCAACGCTAACACGCTGGAAGAAGAGGTTCTGTGGCGCTTCCTCCAAGGCGTCTCGGGCGCGGGCATCCTGCCGCTCTCGCAATCGATCATCCTGGATGTCTATCCGCGCGAGCAGCACAGCCGCGTGCTGGGCATTTGGGGCCTGGGCAACATGGCGGGACCGATCATCGCGCCGCCTATCGGCGGAATGATCACCGAGGCCTACAGCTGGCATAACGTATTCGATATCAACATCCCCGCGGGCCTTCTGGCCCTGCTGGGGGCGATCCTGTTCGTGCCGTCGACGCCGCCGGCGAAGCGCGAGCTGGACGTGGTGGGCGTCGTCACGCTGGTCAGCGGGCTGGGCCTGATCCAGCTCATGGTCAATCGCGGCGCGCGGCAGGACTGGTTCGAATCGACCGAGATCATCCTGGAGCTGGTCGCGGGCCTGGCCCTCCTCTACGTCTTCATCATCCACATCTTGACGACGCGGAAACCGTTCCTGAATCCGGAAATCTTCCGCGACCGGAACTTCGCCATCGGCATCCTTCTCATCACCTCGTTCGGCATCTTCTCGTTCCTGCCGGTGGTGATGCTGCCGCTGTTCATGCGCAACCTTATGGACTACCCGGTTCAGATCATCGGCATCCTGCTGGTGCCGCGCGCGCTGGGCGTCATCATCGGCAATCTGACCGTATCGCGCCTGGTTAAATACATCGACCCGCGCCATCTGATCACAGCCGGCCTTGTCTGCACGATGTATTCCTCGTGGCATGTCTCGACCTGGACGCTGGACGTGAGCGTCTGGGAGATCGGCATCAACGGCGTGTTCCAGGGACTCGGCAACGGGTTGATCTACGTCACCGTCAACACGCTGACGTTCTATGACCTGCCGCCCAAGCACCGCTCCCAGGGCGTGCCGTTGTTCTATTTGACCTTCAATATTGCGGCCAGCATCGGCATCGCGGGTTTCATCACCTATTGGGTGCAGACCACCCAGATAAACCACGCCGTCCTGGCCGAACATATCTCGCCGTTCAACGAGCTTCTGCGCGGCGGCTTCATTCCGCATGGCCGCGAGCTGCACGGAGCGCGAGCGGCGGCACTGAACCAGGAGATCACGCGCCAAGCCTCGCTGATCGGCTTCGAGATTTCTTTCCAGCTCGTCACCTTCGTCGCCCTCGCAACGATCCCGTTCGTGTATCTGATGCGCAACCCATGGGCCAAGAAACGCGCGGCGCCCACGAAGGGCGCGGCGTGACGGCCATCGCGCAAGTTCCGGGCGTCATCCGTCATCGCCCGGCGATCATGATGGTCACGATGATCGCGGCCAGCATCTATTCATTGAACCTGACGATCGTCAGCATTTCCCTGCCCCATATGCAGGGGACGTTCTCCGCCACGCCCGACCAGATCGCCTGGGTCGTCACCGCCTTCATCGTCGGCATGACTACGATGATCGTCTGCACGGGCTGGCTGAGCGCGCGCTTCGGCCGTAAGCGCGTGTTCACCCTGTCGCTGACCGTCTTCACTGCGGCTTCGCTCATGTGCGGCAACGTTCACACGCTGGAAGGCGAGGTGATGTGGCGTTTCCTGCAAGGTGTCGCGGGCGCGTCGATCATCCCGCTGTCGCAAGCCATCGCGGTCAGCGCCTATCCCGCCGACCAGCAGGGCAAGGCCATCGGCGTCTGGGGCATCGGCAACATGATCGGGCCGATCATCGCCCCGCCCATCGGCGGCTATCTGACCGAACTCTACGGTTGGCCGACGGTGTTCTATATCAACCTGCCGCTCGGCCTTCTGGCCGTGGCGGGCGCGATCCTATTCGTGCCCCACAGCGAGCCGGACCGCAGCCGCCGCTTCGACCTCGTAGGCTTCGCTGTCCTTGTCGTCTCGGTCGTCTCGCTCCAGCTCATGCTCAACCGCGGCACGCGGCTGGACTGGTTCGACGCGACTGAGATCATTATCGAAGCCGCGCTGGCCGCCCTCTTCTTCTACATCTTCCTGGTCCATGCCTTCACGGCCCGCAATCCGATCTTACGGCCGGATATGTTCCGCGACCGCAACTATGCGGGCTGCCTGATGGTCGCCTTCGGCTTCGGCATGCAGGTGTTCCTGCCGACCATCCTTCTACCGCTGATGCTCAAGAATTTGCGCGGCTATCCGATCGAGATGATTGGGCTTCTGCTCGCGCCGCGCGCGGTCGGCGTTCTGGCCGGCAACTTGGTCGCGGGTTACCTGACCTCGCGCTTCCAGCCGAAATACCTGGCCGTCATCGGCTTCCTGGGCGTCGCGGCCTCGTCCTGGTTCATGTCGCGCTGGACGCTCGACATCGGCCCGTGGGACGTCGCGTGGACCGGCATCATGCAGGGCTTCTTCTCATCCCTCATCTTCGTGCCGGTGGCATCCCACGCCTTCTCGACCCTCTCCTTGCGCTATCGCGAGGAGGCCATCCCGGTCTTCTATCTGATCCTCAATCTGGGCGGCAGTTTGGGCATCGCGGGCATCATCACCTACTGGACGGCCAGCACGCAGCACAACCACGCGGTGCTTTCGGAGCACATCTCGATCTTCAATCCCATGTATCGGCTTCTGCCAAATGCATGGAATCCGGAGCGGGGTCCCTCCGCCGCCGCGCTCGACCTCGAGATCATGCGGCAGGCCTCGATGATCGCCTACAACGACTGCTTCACCATGATCATGTTCGTGACGCTCCTCTCCGCCCCCGCCGCGTTGTTGATACGGAGCCGCGCGCGGAAATGAGCGATCCGCTTCACCAGGCGCTCTATGCTTCGCCGCTTAAGCGGTGGCTGGTGATCCTGTCGGTGATGATCCCGTCCGCCGTCTATGTCTTGGACCTGACCGTCGTGACCGTGGCTCTGCCCCACATGCAGGGCACCTTCTCCGCGACCTACGACCAAATCTCCTGGGTGGTCACCTCCTACATCGTCGGCGGCACCATCGTGACCGGCTGCTCGGGCTGGGCCAGCACGCGCTTCGGCCGCAAGGAGGTCTTCTTTGTCTCCTGCGCGGCCTTCACCGTGGCCTCGATCTTCTGCGGCATGGCGACGACGCTCGAATCCGAGGTCGCATGGCGCGCGCTGCAGGGCTTCTTCGGGGCGCCGATCCTGCCGCTCTCGCAAGCCGTCATGCTCGATCTGTATCCGAAGGAGCGGCACGGCACGGCCAATTCGATCTGGGGCATGGGCATCCTGCTCGGCCCCGTGCTGGGCCCCACCGTCGGCGGCTACATGACGGAAGAATATAGTTGGCCCTGGGCGTTCTACGTCAACGTGCCGTTCATGCTCGCGCCGCTGCTGGGCATCCTCCTGTTCGTGCCGCGCACGCCGCGGAACAGCAGGCATGGGCTCGACTGGTTCGGTTTCACCGCATTGTGCGTCGGCATGGGTTCGCTGCAGCTCATGCTCAACCGCGGTGAACGGCAGGATTGGTTCGCCTCGCCCGAGATCATCTTCGAAGCCGTCCTGGCCGCGATCGCGCTCTACATCTTCGTCGTGCACATCCTGACGGGGCGCAAACCGTTCGTTCCGCCGGCCATCTTCGCCAATTGGAATTACAGCCTGGGGCTGTTCTTCGTGATCATCTTCGCCTTCGTGCTGCAGTCGCCCATCGTGCTGCTGTCGCTGTTCTTCCAGGATCTGGGCGGTTATCCGGTGATGACGGTCGGCCTGCTGCTGACGCCGCGCGGCATCGGCGCCTTCACCTCGATGTTCCTGGGCGGCCTTCTGATCGCGCGCATGGATGCGCGCCTCGTGATGTCCGTGGGCTTCGTGTGCTTCGGCCTCTCGGCCTATTTGATCGCGGGCTGGACGACCGAGGTCAGCGCCTGGCAGGTGGCCTGGACAGGCATCCTGCAGGGCTTCGGCTCGGGGCTTGTCTGGGTGCCGATGGGCACCCTGGCCGTCGCCACGCTGACGCCGCGCCTGCGGGACGAATCCCTGGCCTTCTTCCACATGATGTTCAACGTCGGCGCCAGCCTCGGCATCATCGCCATGATCAATCTGGCGCTGCGCACGTCGGTTTCGATGCACGCCTCGCTGACCGAGTACGTCACCCGCTTCAACCAGGTCTTCAAGG
>CAYZFH010000089.1:0-11179 GCA_964477375.1 uncultured Rhizobiaceae bacterium
GGACCAGGTCTTCTCCTTCACGCCCAAGGGCGACCTGATCGCGATGCCCCAGGGCGCGACGCCGGTCGACTTCGCCTATGCCATTCACTCCGAAGTGGGCGATGCATGCGTCGGCGCCAAGGTGAACGGGCGGCTGGTACCGCTGCGCACCATGCTGAAGAACGGCGACCAGGTCGAAATCATCACGTCGCCATCGGCGGCACCGTCGCCGACCTGGGAGGGCTTTGTCGTCACCGGCAAGGCTCGGGCGCGTATCCGCCGGTTGGTTCGTACGCAGCAGCGCGACCAGTATGTGAATTTGGGCCGCTCCATTCTCGCGCACGAGCTGCGCCAGATGGAGATCGAGCTCAAAGACCAGGAGCTGGAAGGCGTCTTGGCCCGCTTCAACTGCGAGACCGTGCAGGATCTCTATGCCGAGATTGGCGACGCGCGCCGCACGGCCAAGGAAGTGGCGGAAGCCGCGTTTCCCAAGACGCGCAGCGACAGCGTGTGGGCGAACATCGTTCCGCTCCGCCGCCGCAAGGACAAAGGCAAGGAACAGCCCATCTCGATCCGCGGTCTGATCCCCGGCATGGCGGTCCACTATGCCGGCTGCTGCACGCCCGTTCCCGGCGACCGCATTGTCGGCATCCTGACGCCGGGCAAAGGCGCCACGGTCCATACGATCGACTGCGAATCGCTGGAGAGTTTCGCGAGCGCTCCTGAGCGCTGGCTCGACCTGGCCTGGGACGAAGTCGGTGCGGTGGCCGATTCGCATCTCGTTCGGATCAATGTCGTGATCGAGAACAAACCCGGCAGCTTGGGCAATGTCTGCATGGCGATCGGCCAGAACGAAGGCAATATCAGCAACCTTCGCTTCACCAACCGCGCGCCCGATTTTTATGAAATGATGGTCGATGTGGATGTGCACGACCTGAAACAGCTCACCCATATCATGGCCGCGCTGCGGGCCGTGCCGGCCGTGAATTCGGTCGAACGCGCGCGCGGTTGATCGAGACGAGGAGACAGCGTTGGGCCGTAAGCTTCGACTGGGCGTGAACATTGATCACGTGGCGACCATCCGCAACGCGCGCGGCGGTCTGCATCCCGATCCCGTGCGCGCGGCACACTTGGCCGTGCAGGCGGGCGCGGACGGCATCACCGCGCATCTGCGCGAAGACCGCCGCCATATCTCCGACCGCGACATCGCGCGCCTGGCGACCGAGATCGACCGTCCGCTCAATCTCGAAATCGCGGCGACGCAGGAGATGCTGCAGATCGCCCTGCGTCATCGGCCGCACGCCGCCTGTCTCGTGCCCGAGAAGCGCGAGGAGCGCACGACCGAAGGCGGGCTGGATGTCGCGAAGGGCATCGACCACCTGCGCCCCTATGTGGAGTCGCTGAGCAAAGCGGGTATCCGCGTTTCTCTGTTCATCGAGGCCGATCCCAAGCAGCTTGATGCGGCCAAAGTCATCGGTGCACCGGTGGTGGAGTTGCACACTGGCGCCTATTGCGAGGCCGAAGGCGCCGCGCGCGACCGTCTTCTGAAGCGGGTCGAGGACGCGGCTGCGTACGCGGAGAAGCTCGGGCTCGAGTGTCATGCCGGCCACGGGCTCAGTTACGACACGGTTCTGCCCATCGCCGTCATTCCTTCGTTGTTCGAGCTCAATATCGGCCACTTCCTCGTCGGCGAGGCCATCTTCAGCGGGCTGGAGCATTCGATCCGCCGCATGCGTGCCCTCATGGACCGGGCTCGCCGCGCCGGATGATCATCGGCATCGGCAGCGACCTGATCGATATCCGTCGCATCGAGGGCACGCTCGAGCGGTTTGGAGAGCGTTTCATCCAGCGCATCTTCACGGAAGAAGAGCGGCGCAAGTCCGAGCGCCGCGCGGCGCGTGCGCCCAGCTATGCCCGCCGCTTCGCGGCCAAGGAGGCGTGCTCGAAGGCGTTGGGCACCGGCTTCCGGCGCGGCGTGTTCTGGCGCGACATGGGGGTGGTCAACCTGCCGTCCGGCCAGCCGACCCTGAAGCTGACCGGAGGGGCGGCCAAACGGCTGGCCGAACTGACGCCGCCCGGCATGGCGATCCGTATCGATTTGAGCCTGACCGACGATCCGCCGATCGCCCAGGCCATCGTGATCATCTCGGCGATCCCGGCCTCCCAGGCCGGATGACGGAAGTTTCACGGGCCTTTTCCTTGACAGGGTAGAGGACGCGGGGCTTCATCCATCGCCGCCCGGGCTGGGAGGCTAAAACCTCAAATTCTCAAGACGTTAGGCGTACATGGCGAATCCAAATAAAGGCGGATTGTGGGAGACGGTGAAAACCGTCGTTTACGCAGTCCTGATCGCACTGGGCATCCGCACCTTCGCATACGAGCCGTTCAACATTCCTTCGGGCTCGATGATTCCCACGCTGCTGATCGGCGACTATCTGTTCGTTTCGAAATTTTCCTATGGCTACAGCCGCTATTCCTTTCCGTTCAGCCCGCCGCTGTTCAGCGGCCGCATCTTCCAGCAGGACGTAGACCGGGGCGACGTGGCCGTGTTCAAGCTGCCGCGTGATGGCAGCACCGATTACATCAAGCGCATCGTCGGCCTGCCGGGCGACCGTATCCAGATGAAGAAGGGCGTCCTTTACATCAACGACCAACCCGTGGAGCGCAAACGCATCGAGGACTTCCAGCCGGGCGTGCGCGGCTCGGGCGGGCCGCCGGTGGCGCAGTACATCGAAACGCTGCCGAACGGGCGCAGCTATCACACACTGAAGGTCAGCGAGGACGCCAGCCTGGACGACACGCCGGTCTTCAACGTGCCGCCTGGTCATTATTTCGCGATGGGCGACAACCGCGACAACTCGCTCGACAGCCGCGCGGCGGGCGGCGTCGGTTTCATCCCCGCTGAGAATCTGATCGGACGGGCCGAGTTCCTGTTCTTCTCGGTCAACGGACAGGCGCGCATCTGGGAAGTTTGGAACTGGCCGCGCGCTATTCGTTACGACCGTCTTCTGACCGCGATCCACTAGTGGCCGCGTTCGAGGAGCTTTATCGCCGCATCGGTCACGCCTTCGCACGGCGCGAGCTTCTTGAGCTTGCTGTCACCCATCGCAGCGCGGCCCCCCGCCGCGACGGGCGCATCCTGGCCAATGAACGGCTGGAATTTCTGGGCGATCGCGTCCTTGGCCTCGTTATCGCCGAACTGTTGCTCGACCGCCATGCCGAGGAGGACGAGGGCCAGTTGAGCCATCGTCTGCACGCCCTTGTGCGGCGCGAAGCGCTGGCCAGGGTTGGTCTGGCGATCGGCGTCGACCAGGCCCTCAAGCTGTCTAAAGGTGAAGCGGACGGTGGCGGGCGCGAGAACACCAATCTGGTGGCCGACGCGTGCGAGGCCGTGATCGGCGCGCTGTTCCTGGATGGCGGATTGCCGGCCGCTTCGGCATTCATTCATCGCGAATGGGCCCCGTTGCTGCGCGAAAACACCCAGCCGGCCAAGGATGCACGTACGGCCCTGCAGGAAGCGGTGCAGGGCAAGGGGAAGCCGTTGCCCTTCTACCGCACCGTCGGTACGGACGGCCCGGACCATGCGCCGCGCTTCATCGTTGAGGTTTCCGTCGAGGGGCAAGAGTCCGTGCGGGCCGAAGGCCGTTCCAAACAGGCGGCCAGTGAAGCTGCTGCTGCTGCGATGCTGGCGCGGTTCGCCGGTGGCTGACGTGGCAACGAAATGCGGGTATGTCGCCGTCATTGGGGCGCCCAATGCGGGGAAGTCGACGCTGGTCAACGCGCTGGTCGGCGCGAAAGTGTCGATTGTCACGCCCAAGGTGCAGACCACGCGCGCGCGCGTGTTGGGCATTGCGTGCAAGGGCGAGGCGCAGATCGTCTATGTCGACACGCCCGGCATCTTCGCACCCAAGAAGCGGCTGGAGCGCGCCATGGTGCGCGCGGCGTGGCAAGGCGCGGGCGATGCCGATGTGGTTCTGCTGATGGTGGACGTCGCCGCCCGCGCAAGCGGGCGCGATGAGGCGCTAGAACCGATTTTGGCCGGCCTGCGCGATGCAAAGCGCAAGGCCATTCTGGTCCTAAATAAGATCGATCTTGTGAAGCCTGCGGCGTTGCTGGCCATCGTTCAGAAGCTAAACGCCGAAGGCATATTCACCGACACCTTCATGATCTCTGCGCTGAAGGGCGACGGCGTCGCCGATCTTGAAAAGCGCATCCTCGAATCGCTGCCCGCGGGACCCTGGCTGTACCCGGAAGATCAGGTCGCGGATATGCCGCTTCGTTTGCTTGCCGCGGAGGTCACGCGCGAGCAGCTCTTCCTCCAGCTCAGCCAGGAGTTGCCCTATTCGATCTCGGTCGAGACCGAGAGCTGGCAGGAGCGGGATGACGGCAGTGTCCGCATCGAGCAGACCGTCCACGTCATGCGCGAGAGCCACAAGCCGATCGTGCTGGGCAAGGGTGGTCACCAGATCAAGCGCGTCGGCGCTTCTGCGCGCGCCGAACTGGAAACCATGCTCGAGCGTAAAGTGCACCTGTTCCTGTTCGTGCGTGTCAGCCCCGGCTGGGCGGACGACCCCGAGCGCTATCAGGCGATAGGGCTGGATTTCGAGCGCTGACGCCCTGGGCGCGTCCGCCGCTCCTCTGTTAGAACGGCATCATGGAATGGTCTGACGAGGGCATCGTGCTTTCAGCGCGAAAGCACGGCGAAAGCTCGATCGTGGTCTCGGTGCTGACGGCCGAACATGGACGGCACGCAGGCCTGGTGCGCGGCGGAAGCGGCAGCCGCATGCGCGGCGTGCTGGAGCCGGGCAACAGAGTGCATGTCCGGTGGCGCGCCCGGCTGGAAGAGCATCTGGGTAGCTTCGAATGCGACATGGTGGCCAACATCTCGGCGGGCCTGTTGGACGACCCGCTGCGCCTGTCCGCGCTGCAGGCGCTCTGCGCCGTGGCCGAGGCCGCACTTCCGGAACGCGAGCGCCACGCGGCGGTCTATGCCGGCATGCTCGACTTACTGGATGCGCTAGGCGGCGAAGCCTGGCCCGGTCGTTACGTGCGGTGGGAACTGGCGTTGCTGGCCGATCTTGGTTTCGGGCTCGACCTGTCGGCGTGCGCCGCCACCGGCAGCAACGACGATTTGACTTACGTCTCGCCGAAATCGGGACGCGCCGTATCCGCATCCGCGGGCGAGCCGTATCGGGACCGGTTGCTGTCGCTGCCGGGCTTCCTTCTGCGCGAGCAGTATGTCCCGGGCGTCGGAGAGGTCGCGGCCGGCCTAGCCCTGACCGGCTATTTCCTTGATCGCCATGTCATGGCGCCCCACGGCAAAGCGCTGCCGCTGGCGCGTGGGCGGTTGGTGGATCGGCTGGGGCGCTAAAGATCCCTCTCAGGTGATTGGCTCAAGCCTCTGAAATACCTAAATATTGACGAATTTATATCCTCTGCTACTATGGCTAGCGGATAGTCATGGCCAAACCAAGCCCAGCCGGAGAGATCAAAGTCACTCCGCTCGCCGATGCGCTCGGCGAGCGTTACTTGTCCTATGCGCTGTCCACGATCATGGCCCGCTCGCTGCCCGATGTGCGTGATGGGCTGAAGCCCGTCCATCGGCGGCTGCTCTATGCCATGCGCCTAATGCGGCTGGACCCTGAAACCGGGTTCAAGAAATGCGCGCGCGTGGTTGGCGAGGTGATTGGTAAATATCACCCGCACGGCGACGTGGCGGTTTATGACGCGATGGTCCGCCTGGCCCAGGATTTCGCCCAGCGCTACACGCTGGTCGAGGGGCAGGGGAACTTCGGCAATATCGACGGCGATAACGCCGCCGCCATGCGCTACACCGAGGCGCGCCTCACCACGGTGGCGCAGGCGCTGCTCGACGGCCTCGATGAAGACACGGTCGATTTCCGCGCCACTTACGACGGCGAGGGCGACGAGCCACTGGTCCTCCCGGCCAATTTCCCGAACCTTCTGGCCAATGGCGCCACGGGCATCGCGGTCGGCATGGCGACCAGCATCCCGCCGCATAATGCGGGCGAGCTGTGCGACGCGTTGCTGCATCTAATCAAATTTCCAAACGCCACCGTAGCCAAGCTGGTCGAATTGGTGCCGGGTCCCGACTTTCCGACCGGCGGCATCATCGTCGAGCCGCCCGAGCAGATTCGCGAGGCCTATGCCACGGGCCGCGGCGGTTTTCGCGTGCGGGCGCGCTATGAGGTCGAGAAGCTCAAGGGCGGCACATACCAGATCGTTGTCACCGAAATTCCGTACCAGGTCCCCAAGTCACGCCTAGTTGAGAAGATCGCCGAGCTTCTGGCCGCCAAGAAGCTGCCGGTGTTGGCCGATATCCGCGACGAGTCGGCCGCCGATATGCGCCTGGTGCTGGAGCCGAAGAGCCGGAACGTCGAGCCCGACCTTCTGATGGAAACGTTGTTCCGTCAGACGGATCTGGAGACGCGCTTTCCGCTTAATCTCAACGTACTGGACAAGGACCATACGCCGCGGGTGATGAACCTGCGCGATGCCTTGAAGGCGTTCCTCGACCATCGCCATGAAGTGCTGGTGCGCGGCACCAAGCACCGCCTGGGCGAGATCGAGCGCCGCCTGGAAATCCTGGCCGGTTATCTGGTCGCGTATCTGAACATCGACGCCGTCATCAAGATCATCCGCAACGAGGATGATCCGAAGGCGAAGATGATGAAGAAATGGAACCTGACCGATCTTCAGGCCGAATCGATCCTCAACATGCGCCTGCGCGCCTTGCGCAAGCTGGAAGAGATCGAGATCAAGCGCGAGCACGATGCGCTGACGGAAGAGAAAAAGCAGCTTGGCCGCCTGCTCAAGGATGAAGGCAAGCGTTGGGACACGATCGCGGATCAGATCAAGGATATCCGCGCGCGTTTCGGCCAGAAGACCGAGATTGGCAAGCGCCGTTCTGGGTTCGGCAAGCCGCCCTCGGCCGAGATCGTGCCGCTCGAAGTGATGATCGAGCGCGAGCCCGTGACCGTGGTCTGCTCGGAGAAGGGGTGGATCCGGGCGATGAAGGGGCACATCACGGATCTGTCCGAGGTTCGCTACAAGGAAGGCGACCAGGGCAAATTCGCGCTGCTTTGCGAGACCACCGACAAGATCATGATCTTCGCGTCCAACGGACGCATGTACACGATGGGCGCGGACAAGCTGCCTGGCGGGCGTGGCCATGGCGAACCCTTGCGCCTGATGGTCGATATGGAAGATGGGCACGAGGTCGTCGCGCTCCATCTTCATCAGCCGGGCCGCAAGTATCTGGTCGCCTCCAACGATGGGCGCGGCTTTGTGGTCCCGGGCGACGAGGTGGTGGCGCAGACGCGGGCGGGGCGCCAGGTGATGAACCTCGGTGACGGCGCGCGGGCGTTGGTCTGCAAGCCTGTCGAAGGCGAGTCGATTGCGGTCATCGGCGAGAATCGCAAGCTGCTGATCTTCAAGCTCGATGAAGTGCCGGAAATGACCCGCGGCCGTGGCGTGATCCTGCAGAGCTACAACCGCAGCGGCTTGTCCGACGCGGTCGTCTTCAAGCTGGCCGACGGGCTGGTTTGCCACACGCCGGACAGGCGTACGCGCACATTTGATGGCTTGAAAGACTGGGTTGGAAAGCGCGCCCAGGCCGGCCGCCTGCCGCCGACTGGATTCCCGCGCTCGAACCGATTTTCCTGATCGCCTGCCCGCGCTATAACGGGCGTGCCCGAAACGAGGGGAGAACAGGATGTTTGCACTGAGCCCGGCGACATTGGCAGGTCAGATTTCGCCTGCAATGCGCGTCCCCGATGCCGCGCGATTCGCTTTCCTTGCTATCGTGGGCAGCGCCTTCGTCGCCGTGTCGGCCCAGCTCACCGTGCCGCTGTGGCCGGTGCCCATCACGGGGCAGACCTTGGCCGTCCTTGTCATCGGCATGGCCTATGGCGCGCGCCTGGGCGCTGCGACCTTGGCCCTCTACATGGTCGAAGGCATCGCCGGCATTCCCGTCTTTGCTAAGCTATCGGCGGGGCCCCATGTCATGGCCGGCCCGACGGGTGGGTACATCGTGGGCTTCATCGCCGCGGCGGCGTTCGTGGGCTGGCTGGCGGAGCGCGGATGGAGCCGCAGCTTCACGTTGACCGCCTTGGCGCAACTTCTGGGCAGCGGCGTGATCTTCGCCTTCGGCGTGCCGTGGTTGGCGCTGTTCTATGCCGGCCCGGGCGCGGCCTATGTCGCGAAGACCGGCGCTGAGACGGCGTTCGGCGCGGCGATCGCGACGGGTTTCCTACCGTTCCTGCTCGAAGACCTGGTCAAGGTGGCGCTCGCGGCGTGCCTCATGCCCGCCGCGTGGTGGCTGGTCGGCTTGGTCCGGCGTTAGGTCTTTGCGGGTTCGATCCGGCGCCAGCCGTTGGCGCTCAGCGCTTCCAATGGGCGGAAGCGGGCTTTGTAGGCCATCTTCTGGCTGGCTTCGATCCAATAGCCCAGATAGGCGTAGGGCAAGCCGGCGCTGCGCGCCCGCTCGATCACCCACGTCACCATGAAGGTGCCTAGGCTGCGATCCGACAGATCCGGATCGAAGAAGCTGTAGACGGCCGAGATGCCGTCGGCCAAGCCGTCGAACAGGCAGACGCCTGCCAGGGCGCCGTCCGGCGTGCGGAATTCGGCAAGGCCGCTTTCGACAGGCGTGTCCTCGATCATTCCGCGAAAGTCTTCATAACTCATGGCTGCCATTTCGCCGTCGGCGTGACGGGCGGATAGGTAGCGGCCGAACAGGAGATATTGCTCGATGGTCGATCGCGCGCTGATTTCGTGCGCTGAAAGATCGGAGTTTCGCCGCAGCACGCGCTGCTGCGAACGGCTGGGGGCGAACTCGTCCACGACCACGCGCACGGGAGTGCAGGCCGAGCAGCCGATGCAGTCAGGGCGGTAGACGATGCGGTGGCTGCGGCGGAAGCCGTGGTGAACCAG
Source organism: uncultured Rhizobiaceae bacterium (assembly GCA_964477375.1). Lineage (GTDB taxonomy): Bacteria > Pseudomonadota > Alphaproteobacteria > CADEGL01 > CADEGL01 > CADEGL01. Next base: position 8,935 of record CAYZFH010000089.1, read on the forward strand.
AAGGTCGTATGCGCGCTGCCCGTCGGGGCCGACGATCTCGGCGAAGATGTTGCGCTCGGTGCGGCCGGGCAAATACGGGCACGGCTGTGGAGTCGTCCGGAAGAAGAATTTCGGCAGCCGGGTGGTTTGCTCGTTCATGACGCCCGCCGTTGGCCCGAGCAACAGCATACGCTGGGCCGGAAACGGACGCTACAGCGGCCCTGAGGAGCCGAAAACGGGACTTATCCCGCGCCGCCGTCGTTGTTCGCCGTGGTGCTCAGGATGCGGGTCTGGAACCCGGCGGCCTCCAAGGCCGCGCGAATTTCCTCGGCGTGATGGGAATCACGCGTTTCCAGCACGACGTCCAGTTCCGCCAGCTTCACCGGCACGTCGTAGAACAGGCGCTGGTGATGCGTCTCAACGATATTTCCGCCGCCTTGGCCGATGATCTGCGCCACCTGGGCCAAGGTGCCCGGCTTGTCCGTGATCTGCGCGCGCAGGCGGACGAGGCGCCCTTCGCGCACGAGACCGCGCATCAGGATCGAGGCCAGGATGCGCGTGTCGATATTGCCGCCGGAGACGATCAAGCCAACGCGCTTGCCCGCATAGCGGTGCGGGTCGGCCAGCATCGCAGCCAGAGGCGCGGCGCCCGCGCCCTCGACCACGGTCTTCTCGATCTCGAGCAGCATCAGAACCGCACGCTCCAACTCCGCTTCGTTCACGAGCGCCAGGCGCGACACCAGCTTGGCGACGATGTCGCGCGTGCGCTGGGCCGGGCGTTTGACCGCGATGCCTTCGGCGATGGTCTGTCCGCCGGTGCCGGCCGCGCCGCCCTTCACCGCTTCGATCATGAACGGGTAGAGCGCGGCCTGGACGCCGTGAATCTCGATGGAGGGTTTGAGTGCCTTGGCCGCGATGGCGACGCCGGAGATGAGGCCGCCGCCGCCGATGGGCGCCACGATGACGTCGAGGTCCGGATGATCGGCCAGCATCTCCAGCGCGACCGTACCCTGGCCCGCGATGATGCGGTCGTCGTCGTAGGGATGCACGAAGGTGAGGCCGCGCTCCTGGCGCACCTCTTCGGCGTGGATATTCGCGACCGAAAGGTCGTCGCCTTTCAGAATGACTTCCGCGCCGAAGTTGCGCGTGTGGATCACTTTGACGAAAGGCGTGCCCTCGGGCATCACGATCGTCGCGGGAATGCCAAGGCGTTGGGCATGATAGGCGACGCCCTGGGCGTGGTTGCCGGCGGAGACGGCGATGACGCCCTTGGCGCGTTCCTCCGGCGTGAGGCTCAAAAGCTTCACCAAGGCGCCGCGATCCTTGAAGGAGGCGGTGTACTGGAGATTCTCCAGTTTCAGGAAGACTTCGGCGCCCAGGATGCCGGACAGGGTGCGCGACGGCACGCAGGGTGTGCGTACGACCGCGCCTTCAATGGCGCGCGCGGCCGTGCGGATATCGTCGATGGTAACGCTCATGGGCGGGGTTTCGGGCATCCCGGCCCGCGCGTCAAGGCGAATTCGGTGGGGAGAGCCGTAAGACCTCGGCATCGGCGGGTGCTGGGTCCACGCGCAGATACTCGAAATCGAGCCAGCGCTGGGCGAGATCGAGGAAATGCGGCGACAGTGGATTGCCGGACTGGCCGGTCGCGATGAGGAACTGCGACGCGTCGAGGTCGCCCAGATCGTAGATCGCGCGCAGGGTCGAGATATGCACCGTGCGGTAGGGCTGCTGTCCAGACCAGCGCATGGCGGCGCGCATCACCGTGTCGTCGGCACCGCCCATCGGAAGTAATTTCGTGACCCATTTATTCGCGACAGGGAGCGAGCCAAAGATGGGATGGCTCAAGACCAGTGCATGCGCCTGCCCCCAACCCCATTGCGCGGGGTCCGCGCCGTAACGCCAGCCCAACTCGTCAAGCGCAGCGCCCAAAGCCGCGCGCGCTTCCGTCTGACAGGCGGGCGCATCGGCTGCCGCTGGCGCGCACCAGCCGCCTTGGCCGGCCAATGCCTGGCGCAGGAGGCGCGGATGCAAACCCCAGAACCGCGCGAAGTCCGAACCGAGTTTCTGCTCGAACAGGGTTTGCATCAGCGCGCGCATCCACGCGGTAAAGATCAGGGGCTCGCGCGCATTAGGCGTCATGCGGCCGTCCCATGCTTCCAGGGCGCGGAGGATCGGCGCGCTGCGGTCGTCGCCCGGGTCGGCGCGCGTGATCAAGGCTGGCAGGAACTCTCGGGCCATCGGAGACAAGATGTCGGCCTGCATG
>CAYZFH010000090.1:0-9678 GCA_964477375.1 uncultured Rhizobiaceae bacterium
AAGATGCCCAGCGTGCCGAGCAGGGCGCGGGCGAATGTCAGCTCCTTGCCGCGGGTTGGCGTTTCGCGATCGACCAACTCGACGCTCTGGCCGTCCTTCTGGCTGAAGCGGCGGATTTCGGTGACGGTGCCCTTGTCGTCGAAGACGACGGCGACGACTTGCTGGTCCAACACCTCGGGATCGAAGAACGCGAAGCGCTCGGTCTTCTGGCCGATGTAGTACCAGGTGTTCTTCGAGAACGGCGCCACGCTGGAAGGCGTGCCCAGCAGGGCCTCAACCTGATCCTTGGTGGTCTGCCCCGGGGTTACCTCACCCAGGATGGCGGGATCAGGGGGATTGCCGCGCGTTTCCACCGGCGGCGAACACGCAGCCAGGGCGACCAGGCAAAGACCCAAAAGGGATACGGCTATCGACTGGCCCAACCGCTGGGTGGGCGAAGTGGGGTTGCTGTGTGACGGGCAACGCATTGCGTGTCGGACTTCCTTGATCCTCTCGCTTCGATCCCCGATAGTCTGGGCCAGAATTTGCACCGAAGCGGCATCCTGTCAACAGAAAGCCTATCATGTTCGGATTCCTGAGCCGCCGCCGGCGCGACGACGAGCGCAAGGCCGAGGCGCTCTACCACCAGATCGTTCAGCAGGCGCGGAAGCCGGAATTTTATGTGGCTGGCGGTGTCCCGGACACGGTCGCGGGCCGTTTCGACCTGATCGCGCTGCACGCCTTTCTCGCCATGCGCCAGCTCAAAGCCGCCAAGCAGCAAGGCTCTGGCCTCTCACAGGCGCTTTTCGACGTCATGTTCGCGGACATGGACCGCAACCTGCGCGAGATGGGCGTCGGTGACCTCGGCGTTGGGCGCCGCGTCAAGGCGATGGCCAAGGGCTTCTACGGCCGTGTCCACGCCTATGAGGTCGCGCTGGCGTCGGACGCGCCGAATGCGCTGACCGAGGCGCTCGTCCGCAATCTTTACGCGGGTGAGACCGAAGAGCCCGCGCGCGTGGCCGCCATGGCCGATTATCTGCGCCGCGAAGTGAAAGCCGGGGAAGGGCGCATGGAGGCGCTCGAAGGGCGGCTGCAATTCGGCCCGCCGCCGGGCTGAGTGGCGTTGACCCCCGGGGCCGCCGCCCCTACATGGAGCGGATGCACTCCGGAGACGAACAATGAAGCGACGCCCGCCGGCCGGCGAGGCCCACCCATCGGAACTCTACCGGCCCTTCGACACCGGCGAGATGTCGGAGGATGTGGCCGAGCGCCAAATCTCCGCGAATGACGACGAGCGCGCGGCTCTGGCCCGGCGCTTCAGTCTGCAGGCGCTAGACAAGCTTTCCGCCACCCTGACCGTGCGCCGCGTCAGCGACGACATGTTTCATCTTTCGGGCCGGCTTTCCGCCGCCGTCGTGCAGCAATGCGTCGTGACCCTGGAGCCACTTCCGGCTTCCATCGACGAGCCCGTGGCCGTGACCTTCGTGAAGTCCAAAGCTGCGGCCCCTAAGGGGAAGGCCGCCGCCGAGGCCGCGGAAGGCTTGGAGGACGAGGGGCCGGAGCCCATGCAGGGGGACTTCATCGATCTGGGCGAGGCCGTCGCTCAGCAATTGGCGGTTTCCCTGAATCCCTATCCAAGGGCTCCAGGGGCCTCGTTGGAGGCCGTTTTGCCAGGCGGGTTGCCCACCGAAAAGGGGGAGGAGAAGCGCCCCAGCCCCTTCGCGGTGCTCGAAACCCTACGGAAAACCAAGCCCCAATGAGCTAATCTCTTGCCGGACGGGCGGTTTTTGGCTAAACGTATCGCCCTTCCAGCACGGAAAACGACGCTGTCGCCGGGAATCCATCCGGGAGAAAGACTATGGCTGTTCCTAAAAAGAAAACCTCGAAGTCGCGTCGCAACATGCGCCGCTCGCACCACGCGCTGAAGTCCTCGGCCTATGTCGAGTGCCCGAACTGCGGCGAGATGACCCGTCCGCACAATGTTTGCGGCGCTTGCGGCCACTATAAGGACCGCGAAGTGGCCGGGACCGCCACCGCGACCTGATCCCGCTACGGTTCGCCCGGCGAGGCCGGAGGGGCGGCTGGCCCAGACGTTAACCATAGCCTTGGATGCCATGGGCGGCGACAACGCGCCGGACATGGTCGTGCGCGGTGCGAACATCGCGCGCCAGCGCTATCCCAATTGCCAATTCCTTCTGGTCGGTGACGAGCCGCGCCTGGTCAAGCTCGTCCGCCGCAAGCGCAAGCTGCGCGACCGGGTCACCATCCGCCATACGACCGAATCCGTCGCCGCCGACGCCCGCCCATCCGTGGCGCTGCGCGGCGGGCGGAAATCCAGCATGTGGCTGGCCATCGAGGCCGTGCGCGATGGCCAGGCGGACGGTGTGGTGTCGGCCGGCAATACCGGCGCGCTCATGGCCATGTCCAAGCTTCTGCTGCGCACCTTGCCCGGCATCGACCGTCCGGCCATGGCCAGCTTCTTTCCGACTCTGCGTGGCGAAAGCGTCATGCTGGATCTCGGCGCCAATGTCGAGTGCGATGCGAATAATCTGGTCCAATTCGCTGTTATGGGTGAGGTTTTTGCCCGTACGGTGCTTGGCCTGACCCAGCCCACCATCGGCCTCCTTAATGTCGGCAGCGAGGACATGAAGGGGCATGACGAACTGAAAGCCGCAGCGGCCACCCTCCGGTCAAGCAACCTGCCGATCCACTTTCATGGCTTTATCGAAGGCAATGACATCGCTGCCGGAACGGTGGATGTCGTCGTGACCGACGGCTTCACCGGCAACATCGCCCTCAAGACCGCCGAAGGCACGGCCAAGCTGATCAACCAGTTCCTGCGCGAGGCCTTCAAAAGCTCGATCTCGGCGCAGTTCGGCTACCTCCTGGCCCGCCGCGCCCTCAAGAAGCTCAGTCGGCGGGTTGATCCCCGCCGTTACAACGGTGCGATGTTCGTGGGGCTGAACGGCATCGCGGTGAAAAGCCACGGCGGGGCCGATGCGTTGAGCTTCGCCAATGCCGTGGGGGTGGCTCACGACATGGCGGTGGGCGGTTTCAACCAGCGCATCAAGGATGAATTCGAGCGCCTAACGGCGCCCCGTGAAGAGGCGCTCGTCGCCGAACCTCCGCCCCCGGCCAAGGACAGCGCGGCGCTTTGAACCCCGTCGGTTAGCCCGTATTTCTCGCATATCAAGGTAATTGACGGGCTTAAGGTCCGGCATTACCGTCGTTAGTTGAGACGAGTGGGGGATCTCATGACGGGAAGAACCTTGACCCGCGCTGACTTGAGCGAGGCGGTCTACCAGGAGGTCGGTCTGTCGCGCCATGAATCGGCTCAGCTGGTAGAATCGATCCTGAAGCAGATGTCTGACGCGCTGGCGGCCGGTGCGACGGTGAAGATTTCATCGTTCGGTAGCTTTTCCGTGCGCCAGAAGGGCCAGCGGGTTGGGCGCAATCCCAAGACCGGCGCCGTAGTGCCGATCCTGCCCAGGCGGGTGCTCGTGTTCCGCGCCTCGCACGTCCTGAAGAACCAGATCAACGCGTCGTTCGAGAAAGCCCGCGTGGCCGAGAGCGGCCAGCAGCCAACGGGCTGACGTGGACGAGACGCCGGCCAACGAATCGGCGCCGTCCCGCGCCAGGAAATCTCCTTCGGCGTTCCGGACGATCAGCGAGGTCGCGACCGACCTCGATGTCCCCCAGCATGTGTTGCGGTTTTGGGAAACCAAGTTTCCCCAGCTGAAGCCGCTCAAGCGCGGCGGCGGACGGCGCTATTACCGCCCCGAGGACGTCCTGCTTCTCCAGCGCGTGCGGGATCTTCTGTACCGCGACGGCTACACGATCAAGGGCGTGCAACGCCTGCTGCGGGACGGCGTACGCGACCCGAAGGTCGAGGAGGCCAAGCCGGCCACGCCCGCTGTCCAAGAGCCGGCCGCGGTCGAAGAACCCGACCATGAGGAAGAGGCCGCGTTGGCCGAGGCCACCGCCGCTCCGGTCGAAGCGCCGGTGGTCGCCGGACTGACCGACGCCCAGCGCGAGGAGTTGGAGGCCATCCGGACCGAACTCATGACCCTGCGCGATCAACTGAAGAACGCCACGGCCTGAGAGGGATTAGCGGTCTGCAGAGCTTGTCGGGGCCGGTCAAATTCCGTAGGTTCGCGCCCCTCGGACCGTAGCGCAGCCTGGTAGCGCACTTGACTGGGGGTCAAGGGGTCGTGGGTTCAAATCCCGCCGGTCCGACCATTTCCCCAATCTCTCGGTAGCGGAAGCGGGACGGCGGCATGCGTTCGGTTCTCCGCATAACGCTCATAGGTCTGGCTGTCGCCGTTCTATCGACCGCGGGCGGTGCGCCGGCGGACGCCCGCGACGATTCCATGAAGCCGTATGGCTGCCGCCGCCATCACTTCCACCACCACAACCATGCAGGCTATCACTGCGACACCGGACCGCTCGCCGGGCAGGATTTCGACAGCAAGGCCGATCTCGTCAAAGCGCTTAAGGCACAAGGGATCGATGCGTCCGCGAAATCGAAGATGCCGCCCGCGACGCCACAGTAGCCGTCAATAGAGGAACAGCGGTTTCCCCGCCACGTGGCGCAAGCGCGGGCGATAGACGGACGGGTCGTAGAGTTCGCCCACATCGACGCGTTTCTTGCCGCTGATGCAGGTGTCCACCGGCACGGTCGTGTAAACGCCCTTTTGCACCGCGACCATCAGGCCGCGTTTTCCGGCGGCAATCAGTTCGACCGCTAGATTGGCGTAGGAAATGGCGGCCATACGGTCGAGCGCGTCGGGCGCGCCCGCGCGCATGAGGTAAGCCAATTCCTGGGCCACGATGTCCGCGCCGGTCAGTTGCTTCAGCGCCTCGCCCGTGGCCGCGCCGATGCCGCCGAGCTTGCGGTGGCCGTAAGCGTCGGCCTCACCGCGCTCGATCACGTCCGCGTTGGTCATGCTGGCGCCTTCGGACATGACGACGATGGCGTAGTTCGAGGGGTTCTGCCGCCGGTCTTCCATCACCAGCTTGGCTAGACGCTCGACGTCGAAGGGCACCTCGCTGATCAGGACGCGGTCGGCGTCGGCGAGCGTACCGGCCATCAACGCGGTCTCGCCGCTGTTGCGCCCGAACAATTCGATGACGGCGATGCGCTCGTGACTGCCGGTGGGCGTGCGCAGAGCGTGGATGAATTCGACCGACCGGCTGACCGCCGTGGAGAAACCAAGGCAGTAGTCGGTGCCGAAAACGTCGTTATCCATCGTCTTGGGAATGGCTACGACGGGAAACCCTTCGCGGTGCAGGCGTGCGACATAGGAGAGGGTGTCGTCGCCCCCGATGGGGACCAGCACGTCGACGCCCAAATGGGCGAGGGCGGCCAGGATGTGCCGCGTGCAATCGACCGTGCTCTGTCCTTCCGAGAACGGATATTCGGGCGCGAGGAACGACGGCAGATCGGCGGGGCGGACCTTGCCTGGATTGGTGCGAGAGGTGTGCAGATGGGTGCCGCCCGTGCGGTCGATGGTGCGGACGGTCTGTGGATCGAGCGGTTCGACCCATTCGCGCTGGGCTTCCAGCGGACGGTCAGTTTGGACGTTGAGGGGGCCGGCCCAGCCACGCCGAAACCCCACTGCCGACCAGCCGCGTTCCGCCGCCAAGTTGACCAGAGCCTTGATGCAGGGATTGAGGCCGGGGACATCGCCGCCGCCCGTAAGAATACCGATTCGCATGGCCGCTCCTTGTTACATTTTCCCGTCGCGGGGAAGGGATTCCGCAGCCCCGCGATGCGAACCCATGAATGATTTGGCGATGGCGAAGCTGGAGGACAACCCCCGAATCGTCCGCTAAGTGGCGTGTGTGACGCGCTCGCGGGGGAAGCGGACGGTGGCGGTCAGGCCTTGTCCGGGCGCGCTGACCAGTTCGATTGTGCCGCCATGGAGCTCGATCAATCGCTTCGAGATTGAAAGGCCGAGACCGGTGCCTTCGGATGTGCGGGCGTGACTTGGGTCGACCTGGGCGAATGGCTGCATGACGCGTTCGATGTCCTCGGGCGCGATGCCGATGCCCGTATCCCTTACTTGCAGGATCGCTTGTCCGCTCGGCTCGACCGCCGTGGAGACCGTCACCTGACCGCCCGCGGGCGTGAACTTGATTCCGTTCGACATCAGATTGAGCAAAATCTGCGTGATTGCGCGGCGGTCCGCCCGGACCAAGGGCCCGTCTTGATTCGTCGTGACGTTGATTTCGACATTTGCCGTCTTCGCGCGCGTCGAAACGATTGAAAGGCAATTTCTCACGAGATTGCCGAGCGGCACGTCCTCTTCCTTCAACTCATACCGGCCGGCCTCGATCTTGGACATGTCGAGGATATCGCTGATGAGGGTGAGCAAGTGCCGCCCGCTGTCGTGAATCAGCCGTCCATATTGCGCATAGGAGCCGATATCCGTGCCGTGGGCTTGGTCGCGGATCATCTCTGAAAGGCCGAGGATGGCGTGCAGCGGGGTGCGCAATTCGTGGCTCATCGTGGCCAAGAAATTGGACTTGGACTGGTTGGCAGCCTCGGCCGCGTCCCTGGCGGCGATCAGGGCTTCCTCGTGACGCTTGATGGGCGTGATGTCGGTCGTGACGCGGATAACGCCCCCGTCGGGTGTGCGCTGCTCGCTGACCTGAATCCAGCGCCCGCTGACGAGTTGCCGTTCGATCGGCTCGCCGGGATTTCGGAACTGGCGTATCCGGTTCTGGATGAATACCTCGGAACTCACACCGAACGGCAGCACGATCTGTCCCCGCTCGACCGAGGCGCGCAGCAGGTCCTCGAACTTCATGCCGGGTCTGTGAAGGTCGGTTGTCTCGGGGTGAAGTTCCCGGTGCCGGCTGTTGCACAGCACGAAACGTTCGTCGGCATCGTAAAGAAGAATGCCTTCGGAAATACTCTCTATCGCACCGAACAGGCGAGCCTGGGCCGTCTGTTCGCGCCTAAGGGCTTCCAGCCGCTGATCCTCGTTCTGCTTCAGCGTTGTGATGTCACTTGTGACGCTGACGATGCCGCCGTCTGGTGTGCGGCGCTCCGAGATCTGGACCCATTTGCCGGTGTTCAGGTGGCGGACGATCGCTTCGCCGGGGTTGCGGAAGCTCGTTAGCCTCTCCTGAACGTGGCGTTCCAGATCCTGATCCGAGGAAAGCTGGGACTGCCCGCGCTGGAAAGCCGCGCGCACGAGATCTTCGAACCGTGTTCCGTGCCGGTGCAGGTCCGCCGTGTCCGGATAGAAGTTCCGATAGGTGCTGTTGCACATGACAAAGCGTTCCTGGGCATCGTAAAGAACGACACCTTCGGAAATGCTTTCGATCGCATCGACCAGGCGGTTTTCGGCCTCGCGTTCGCGGCGCAGGGCCTCCACCCGGGCCTCTTCATTGCGCTTCAAGGCCGTGATGTCCGTCGTCACACGGATGACGCCGCCATCGGGCATCCTTCGTTCTGAGATTTGTATCCACCGTCCGTCCTTGATCTGACGGATGATCGTCTCGCCCGTACTACGGAACTTGGCGAGGCGATCCTGGATGAAATCCTCGGCGTTCATGCCGCTGGGAACGGCGAACTGGCTGCGCGCTACGGCGGTGCGCAACAAATCCTCGTATTTCGCGCCAGGTTTCTGAAGGTCGAGGGTTTCCGTATAGAACGTCCGATACGTGCTGTTGCACATCACGAAGCGTTCCTCGGCATCGTAGATCACGATGCCTTCGGAGATGCTTTCGATGGCGGTCGCCAGGAAACGTTCCGCCTGCCGTTCGGCGCGAATGGCCTCTTCGGCCTTCTTGCGGTCGGTGATGTCGACGATAGTGCCCTCGAAGAAGCGGACATTACCGTCCGCATCCTTGACCACATGGGCATTCTCGGACACCCAGACCGTCGTTCCGTCGCGCCGGATGATCTGTTGCTCGTACCCCTGGCTCTGACCGTCTTTCTTCAGCGCCTCGAAGAAACGCAGGCGTGCATCAGGTTCGACATACCATTTGAAGTCGCGTCGGGCGGTGGCCGCGATCAGCTCTTCTTCCGAATCATAGCCGCATATGCGAAGAAATGCGGGATTGGCGCGGATAAGCTGGCCTTCCATGCTCGTGCGATAGATACCTTCTGAAGCAGACTCGTAGAGGGCGCGGAAATCCCGCTCTGTGCGCTCCAAACTCTGCGCTGTATCGGCGGTCTGGCGAAGGTGGTGGCGAAGGGCGTGGAGGAGGAGCGAGAACAATGCGATGACGGTGACGGCCGCGATGGCGATATACGCCGAATCGCGTTGCCATGGTTGGAGCACGCGCTTCATGCTGATCCCGATGGTGACGATCAGCGGCGGCTTGGCGATGCTGCGGTAGGAGATGATCCGCTTGATGCCGTCGACCGGCGATCCGGGTGAAGAATAAGTGCCCTGCGGCGCGGTCTTAAGCTTTTCCACCAAAATGGCCATGGTGGGCGGCTTTTCGAAAAGCGATTCCACGAACGGCTCCCGGACCAGAAGTCTTCCTTCGCCGTTCAAGATCGAGATCGCTCCGTCCGCGCCGATGTCGATCGCCTTGTAGAAGTTCGAAAAGTAGGACAGGTCGATGATGGCGACGGCCACACCGCCGAACTGGCCGTTCGGCTTGTCGAGACGCCGGCTGACGGGGATGACCCATTGGTTGTTCATCAAGCTGCGCATCGGTACCCCGATGCGCGTCTCACGGTCGGGGTTGGTCTGATGGAATTTGAAGAATTCCCGGCCTGACGCGTTGATGGTGCTGGCCGGATACTGGATGGCCTCGGCCACGATCGTGCCGTTTTCGTCGATGACGGCCAGATTGCGCGTCTGTGGCATCAGTTCGTTCTGCGACTGCAAGAGTTCATGCCACAACCGGCGGTCGGTGGTCCGGCGGTCACCTCGCTCAACGTCGCCTTGAATGTCGTCGAGCGCGATATCGATTCCGCCGAACGCGCTGCTCGCATGCTGTTCCAGCGCCCGGGCCAGGTTTTCGGCCTGCTTTTCGGAGTCGGAGATCGCGATACGGCGCGCTTCCACGATCGCGAAAACGGTAATGCCGGCGACGATCAGCGTGAACGCGATACCCAGCGCGACCAGCTTGCGGCGAAGGCGACCCAGGCGGGCGCTAGGCGATGGCAATGGTTGCCCCCGCGAAGAGCTTGTTCGGATGATCGACGGCGCTCACGCCGCGGCTCCTGTCAGGACGAGGTGGTAGAATCCCCTAGTCCTGCGAGCCTAAGTGGCGCGCCTGCCAGTGACAAGCGGTGCTGAAGTTCCGGGCTTCAGACCGCTTCGTGAAGCGCGCGCCAGATTTTTTCCGGCGTCGCGGGCATGTTGATATGGGTGATACCGCGCGGTCTGAGGGCGTCGAGAACGGCATTCGTCACCGCGGGCAGCGAGCCCGCGCAACCGGCCTCGCCGCAACCCTTGGCGCCCAGCGGGTTGGTGGTCGCCGGCACCGGATGGCTGAAGAAGGCGAAGTTGGGCAGGTCGGAAGCCCGGGGCAGGGCGTAGTCCATGTAAGAGCCGGTCAGGAACTGGCCGTCCTCGTCATAGACGGTGCGCTCCAGCAGGACTTGGCCGATGCCTTGGGCCACGCCGCCGTGAAGCTGCCCTTCGACCAGCAGCGGATTGATGATGGTACCGAAGTCGTTGACCATCACGTACTTCACCACCTCGGTCACGCCCGTGTCCGGGTCGA
>CAYZFH010000090.1:9778-10929 GCA_964477375.1 uncultured Rhizobiaceae bacterium
CTCGTCGCTGTCGCCCTGCAGCAAGCGGATGCGGTTGAAAGGCACTCCCAGCTTCTCAGTCAGGATCTGCGCGAACGACGCGGCGTGGCCCTGGCCGTAGTCCAGGGTGCCCGTGATGATTGTGACCGTGCCATCTTCCTCGAAACGGATACCGCCCATCTCCTTCATCGGCGGGGCGGTGACTTCGAGATAGTTGCCGATGCCGCGGCCGCGCAGCTTGCCGCGCGACTCGCTGTCGGCCTTGCGCTTGGCGTAGCCGTCCCAATCGGCTTCCTTGAGCGTCCGCTCGAGCAGGCGGGTGAAGTCGCCGCTGTCATAGGTCGTGCCCGCGGCGGTCGCGAACGGCATCTGATCAGGGCGGACGTGGTTGCGCCGGCGCAGCTCCACCGGATCGATCTTCATCTCGGCGGCGGCGGCATCGACCAGCCGCTCCATGATGTAGTTGCCCTCGGGCCGCCCCGCGCCGCGATAGGCGTTGACCGGAACGGTGTTGGTGTAGACCAGCTTGGAATTCACCTCGACCAGCGGCGTGCAGTACACGCCCGTCACGTTCTTGACGATGTTGATGGTCGGCATGATCGGCGAGGCATGGGTCAGGTGCGCGCCCAGATTGCCGTGGACGGCGATCCGGACGGCCAGGAACGTGCCTTTCGCATCGAGCGCCAGCTCGGCCACGTAGTCGTGGTCGCGCCCATGGGTGTCGGCCAGGAAGCTTTCCGAGCGCAGGTCGGTCCATTTCACCGGTCGGCCGAGTTCGCGCGCGGCGAAAAGAACGGCGACGTGCTCGGGATGGATCGGCCCCTTCATGCCGAAGGAGCCGCCGACATTGCCGGTCAGGATGCGGACCTTCTCGGCGAACTGTTCCGGCGGCAGGCCCAGGATGTCCTTGGCGAGCTGGTTTCGCATGCCGAAAACGCCCTGGCTTCCGGTGCGGAGCGTCCATTTGTCCGCCTTGGGGTCGTATTCGCCGATGCCGGCGCGCGGCTCCATCGGGCAGACCACGACGCGGTTGTTCACGAGGCTGAGCGTCGTGACGTGGGCGGCCTGCTTGAAAGCCTCGGCCACCTCCTCGGTGTCGCCGTAGTGGTAATCTACAGCCAGGTTTCCCGGCACGTCGTCAAAGAGAAGAGGGGCGCCGGGCTTCAGCGCCT
>CAYZFH010000091.1:0-4838 GCA_964477375.1 uncultured Rhizobiaceae bacterium
TGGATAACCCAACGCGGCTGGCCGAAGCCATGCGGATGTCGCTGGCCGCCCTGCCGCAGGTCGCTGCGATGGCCTATATCGCGCCCGACTACCGGAGCGTCCGCGTTCTACGGAACAGCGAGGAGGTGTTCGTCGAGGATTGGTCCGGCCGGCCCGAGATCGTTGCCGCGATGACCGCCCTGGAAGGCGGATCCAGCGCCCAATGGTCGCCGCCCTATTTCAGCATCGCCATCCACGAAACCATCATCAGCTATCGACAGCCCATCCGCGCCGACGGACGTTTCCTGGGCGCCTTCGCGCCGGCACTGACCGTCAACGAGATGTCGTCCTTCCTGGCGCGCCTTTCAGAAGAGCTCGGCATCGACGCCTTCATCCTGTACGGCCGCGACCACGTCCTGGCCGAGCCGACGATGGGCACGGGGAAGTTCGCATATTCCCGGGAGCGTCCGCTGCCGGCCTTGGCCGAGGCCGGCAATCCGATCCTTGCGCGGATCTGGGACGAAGACCGCCGCTCGCGGCTCAGCGCGCGTCTCCGGAACGCGGAGGCGCACTACGTCGTCTTCGGCGACACGCCGATCGTCCTGGGCGGCGAATATTATGTCTACGCCTACCGGCGACTGACGCGCTTCGGTGAGCCGCCCTGGATCGTCGGCAATTACATGTCCGGCAAGGCGATCGGCAACGAGGTGCAGCGCTATTGGTACATGGCGGGCATCGGCTTGGCCGTGCTGGTCGTCTCGATCGTCGTCACGATCCTGCTCGGCCGCCGCCTGGCGCGCCCCATCCGCGAAATCTCAAACTACGCCGCCCGCATCCGTGACCTGAAGCTCGACAACATGCCACCCCTGCCGCGCAACCGCGTGCGCGAGCTGGACGACGCGGCCGGCGCCTTCAACGCCATGGTGGGCGCACTGCGCTGGTTCCAGACCTACATCCCCCGCGCGCTGGTCGACCGGCTGCTCAAGATGCAAGACGGCCAGGGCGCCGGCACCGATGAGCGGCTTCTGACCGTCATGTTCACCGACATCGCCGGCTTCTCCACTCTGGCCGAACATATGTCGGCGCAGGACGTGGCCGTGCTGCTCAACGAGCATTTCGCCCTTGTCGGCGGCTCGATCGAACGGCACGACGGCACCATCGACAAATACATCGGCGATTGCGTCATGGCGTTCTGGAGCGCGCCCATCGAGCAGCCCGATCACGCGCGGCGCGCCTATCTAGCGGCCAAGGAGATCCAGGTCTGGATGCACGACTACAACATGCAGCGCGTCTCCTGCGGTCTGTTGCCCATCCGCATGCGCATCGGCATTCACACCGGCAAGGTCGTGGTCGGCAACATCGGTTTCGAGGGCCGAATCAACTATACGGCCGTGGGCGATCCGGTGAACGTGGCCCAGCGCATCGAGCAGGCCGGCAAGCAAGTCACCGGCGAGCACGATGTGGTGATCCTCGTGAGCGGTGACACGCTGGCCGGAATCGGCGAGAACGTCACCGCCGTCAGCCTGGGGCCCATCCAGCTTCGGGGCCGTGAAGAACCCATTGCCGTCTATCAACTGACATGAGCCGCGTGTCGTGACCCAGCCGGAACATGGCCGTCATCTCTCGCCGCTGCCCCCGCCCATCGAGGAGCGGCAGCGGAAGATTTCGCTCGTCGCCTTCCTGTCCATCGGCCTCTCGCTGATGATGCTGGCCGCGGTCGGCAGCGTTTTGGTCGTCAGCGTCTTCGGCGCGCGTACCAATTTGAAGGATTTGCTGCGCGACAAATGGGAATTGGTCACCGACCTGATCGTCGACCGCATCGACACGCATCTCAAGCCGGTCGAGGAGCAGACCGCCTATATCGCCCGCTGGATCGAAGCCGACCCGTCACGCCTCAACGACCCCAAGGCGCTCGCAACCTTCTTGCGCGGCTCGCTGGCGTCCCTGCCCCAGGTCGCCGGCGTAGCCTTCATCACACCCGACTATCGTGCCCTCGTCGTGCCGCGCAACGAGGACGGCGTGGTGACCGAGAATTGGGGCGAGCGCGCCGAGATCGTGGAAGGCGTCGAATCGGTCAGGTCGGGCGAATACCCAAACTGGTCCCCGCCGATGCTGAGCCCGTTCACCGACGCCGCCATCATCGCATACCGCCAGCCGGTGCGCGTGAACGGCAAGTTCCTGGGCATTGTGGCGCCCGCCGTCACCGTGCAGGAACTGGGCGATTATCTGCGCCGCGTCTCCGACGACTACGACGTGACGGCCTTCGTGCTGTACGGCCGCGATACGATCTTGGCGCACCAGAACATGCCGTTGTTCGGCTATCGCCCCACGATGCAGAAGCCGCTGCCGGCTCTGAATCGGAAATACGACGCTGTCTTGGGCGACATCTGGTCGCCCAAGGCGCGCGCGCCGATCGCGCTGGCGGATGACCGCAATTTTCAAAGCCACTGGGTCGGCAGCCGTGACCACTACAATGTCTATATCTACCGGACGCTGACCCGTTATGGCGAAACCCCGTGGATCGTCGGCGCCTATGCATCCAGCCGCCTGGTGGGTGGTGAGATCGAGCGTTTCTGGCAGGTCACCGCGATCGGTGGCGGCATTCTGGCGCTTACCGTCGTCGGCACGTTTTTTCTGGGACGCCGGTTAAGCCGGCCGATCCGCCAGTTGGCGCAACACGCGGCTTTCGTACGTGATATGAAACTCGGAGAGCTGCCGCCGCTGCCGCGCAACGCAGTAAAAGAATTGGATGAAGCTTCGGTCGCTTTCAACGCCATGGTCCGTGCCCTGCGTGGGATCGAGACCTATATCCCTCGCACCCTCGTCGATCGCCTGCTGCGGTCAGGCAGCGAGGAAGCCGCCACCGACGAGCGAATCCTGACGGTGATGTTCACGGACATCGTCGGTTTCTCGACCTTCGCCGAACACATGCCGGCGCAGGAAGTGGCCGTTCTTCTCAACGAACATTTCGCGATCGTCGGCGGCTGCATCGAGCGGCAGGAAGGAACCATCGACAAATATATCGGCGACTGCGTCATGGCGTTCTGGAGCGCGCCGGTCCAGCAGCCCGACCACGCCCGCCGCGCCTATCTGGCCGCGAAAGACGTCGAGGAGAAGATGCGCGCGTATAACGATGAGCGCGCGGCGAAGGGGCTTAACCGCATCCGCATGCGCATCGGCATGCATTCGGGCCGGGTCGTCGTCGGCAATATCGGCTTCGAGGGGCGCGTCAATTACACGGCGGTCGGCGACGCCGTGAACGTGGCCCAGCGCATAGAGCAGGCCGGCAAGGACTTCCCGGTCGACGACGATGTCGAAATCCTGGCCAGCGAGGACATGCTAGCTGGCATCGGTGAGGGCGCCACCGTCGTTAATCTCGGCCGCGTCTCGCTGCGCGGACGCGAAGAACCGATCACGGTCTACCGGCTGACCTAGCGCGGCTTGCGCGCACGCTCGAGACAGCGAAGCTGAATACCGACACCAGCACGATGGCGCCGCCGACCAGCGTGAGTTCGGTGGGGACTTCGCCGATCACCAGCCAAACCCAGATCGGCCCCAGCACCACTTCGCCCATGGCCAAGAGATTGATCTCGGCCGCGGGAATGTGGCGCGCGGAGAGCGTGTAGAACATGAACCCAAGCGAGGCCTGAAAGCCGCCCATGACGATGCAGAGCGCCAGGTCATGGTCACTGACCGCGATGTCTCCGCCCGCGCCGAGCACACCCATGCCGCCCGCGAAGAACCCGGCCAATGAAAGCGCCGGAAGCATGTCGACCCCGCGCGACCAGCGGATCGCGATGGTATAGGCCGCGAACAACAGCGCGGTCGCCAGCGCCATCACGTTGCCGAACAGGCCGCCGCCGCGAATTCCCTCGACGACCATGACCAGCACGCCGAGCACCGTGCCCGCGATGGCGATCCAGGTCGAACGATGGACGCGCTCGTGCAGGATGACCCAGCCCAACACGGCCGCGATCAAAGGCGCCGTGCTGAGCAGGAACAGCGCGTTGGCGATCGTCGTGTTGAGCAGCGCCAGAACATAGGTCGGATAGCCCGCCCCCAAAATCACGGCGGCGGCTAACCCGGTCCATCCGATATTCCGATAGGCGTGAAACACCCGGCCGCGATACTTCGCGACGCAGAGAAGCATGACAGCGAGGCCGAGGAAGGACGACCGATACGTGATCACCTGCCAAGAGGTGGCGCTGTCGATAAAGCGCAGCAGAACACCGCCGATGCTGAGCGCCAGGCCACCGGCGAGGCCATAGGCCAAGCCGCGCACGCGCGATGCGCCGGCCGGTGCCGCACGCGTGTTCATATTGGCGAACTGGCGCGATGCGGTTGCGTCACGCGGCCCCTCCCCCGTATTGGTGTCGAGCCTAGCAAGAGCGAAGCCCCGGGGATATTCCCCCGGCGGCCAACAGGGAGATGGACATGGCGGGTACGGTTCTGAGCGAGATCAAGAACGGCGTGCGGACGATCATCCTCAACCGCCCCGACCGCCTGAACGCCATCAGCGGCGAACTTCTGACGGACTTCAAGGCCGCGCTGGCCGAAGCCGAAGCCTGCAAGGAGACGCGCGCCATCGTCCTGACCGGCGCGGGACGCAGCTTTTGCGCTGGCGACGATCTGAAGGAATTCACCGAGCAGGCGCGCGACAAGGCCGCCGCGCAGAAGCATATCGAGGACATCCAGCATACGGCGCGTGCGCTGATGCTCGGGCCGCACATGGTCGTCGGCGCCATCCACGGCTGGGCAGCCGGCGGCGGATTGGAATGGGCCATCAACTGCGACCTGATCATGATGGCCGAAAGCACACGCTGCTTCTTCCCGGAAATCCCGCTGGGCCTCAACGTCAC
>CAYZFH010000091.1:4938-10903 GCA_964477375.1 uncultured Rhizobiaceae bacterium
CGAAGGCTGGCCGATCGAGACCATGCGCATGCAGGACGCCGCGTAGCGGTTATAGATGCCGCCTATCTCGAGATAGACGTTGTGCCCCTTCTCCATCACTGCGCGCTCCGGCAGCATATGCGCGCTGGCGCCGCGCGGGCCGGTGATGACATAGGGTCCGCCTGAGGTGTGTTCGCCGCCCGCCGTCAGCATGGCGTGATAGGTCAGGCCGGCGACCTCGTTCTCCGTGCGCCCCTCGCGGCACGCAGCTACGGCCGTGCGGACGCCGATGGAGGCGATCTCGGCCGCCTTGCGCGTATAGACCAGCTCAGCGTCGGATTTGACCGCTCGAACGCTCTCGATCACGCCCGTGGAAGGGACAAACTTAGCCTTCGAGAATTTGGCACGAAACCCGTCGAGGATACGCGGCTGCATGAACCAGGCGCGGTCTTCGTATCCGACGTTACCGGAGCCGATGCCGGCCTCCTCGGCCACGCGCATCGTCACGTCCAGGGGGTCGTCGCGCATCGTGTAGTACGTGCACTTCTTGAACCGGCTCATCGCCTGGACGTGCGTGTGCTCCAGCTTGCTGGTGACGAAGATCGGCTCGCCTTCGACCGGCAGAATCAGGATCTGATAAACGTAATAGCCCGTCGTCCGATGGCCGGTGAGGTAATACATATTGTGCGGGCTGGTCACGAGCATGTAGTCCAGCTTGGCGGCGCGCATGTTGGCGCGCACGGCCTTGAGCCGGCGTTCGTATTCCGCGGGCTCGAACGGCAGGCCGAACGGATTCTCGGTTTTCCAGGTCTTCGAAAGCATTAATACCCCCTCACCGGCGCAGGCAGCGCGCTTGCTTCAGTTCCCATCGGCGTGGATCATAGGCCGCATCGCCGTCACCCGTCACCCGGTCCCAATCGATGTTCAAGCCAAGCCCGTTCGCCCTCACTCTCGCCTTCATAGCCCTCGCCGCTTGCTCTAGCGACGACGGCGCAAAACAAGCAGAAGTGGCCAAGGCCAGCCTGTGCGAATTTACGCAGAAGAACACCGACACGACGCGTATCGCGCACGTCAAATGGACCGGTGGTCTCCACAACTCTGAGATCGACGTCGCCGAATATCAGGAAAAGGGCGTGACCTCGGTCCCCAGCGCCCTGGCCCGTCCGAAGAACAAGCGCTTCCAGGCCAACGAGCGCAAGGACTGCTACGACGACGTGAAAAAGATCTATTACCCCTGCCACGTGAAAGTCGATGTCGACCTGACGAAATTTTCGTCGATCGGACGCGCGGAAGATGCGGCCAACGCGCAGTTCACCGCCAAATACAATTGCGAGCGCATGGCGGTGAAGGCCGCCCACGACGCCGCGCAGACCGGCCTGGTCGAATCGAACGCCTTCGAATGCGAAATCGTCGAATCCCGGAGCTGCCCGATCCCCAAGAAGGTCGAAGCACCGAAGCCCGACGCACCAAAGACCCAAGACAAACCGAAACCACAGGGAGGATGACATGGCGAACAAGTTTTCGAATCCAGATGGCGTGCGCGCGCCCGGCGGCGCCTATACGCACGTGGTGGAAGTCCCGGCGAGCGCTCGCTGGCTGGTGATCTCTGGCCAGGTCGGCATCACGCCCGACGGCAAAATCCTGGAAGGCGCCGAGGCGCAGACCGAGCAGTGCTACAAGAACCTGCTCGCATGCCTGAAGGCGCATGGCATGGGCAAGGAAGACATCGTGAAGTTCACGGTCTATCTGACCGACTCGCGATTCATCCCGGGCTATCGCGCCGCACGCGAACGCATGATCGGCAACGACTGCAAACCGACCTCCACGCTCGTGATCGTGGACGGGTTGGCCGTGCCGGAGATGCTGGTCGAGATCGAGGCCTGGGCCGCCAAGGGCTGAGCGCCGCTTCTCGCAAGACGATCAGGGCCGCCCGCGAGGGCGGCCCTTCTCATATCAGCGCTCGAAGACGATATGCACATCGCCTAAGGGGCCGAAGCTGGCGACGACCTCGTCGCCCGGCTTGGCGGGAATGAGCGGCGCGCACGTGCCGGTGTTGATCGTCTCGCCCGCCTTAATGCCGATGCCCTTCGTGTTCAGGGCGTTGGCAAGCCAAGTCAGCGCCTTCAGCGGATCGCCCAGCGCATTGGCGCCCTTCCCCTCCGCCGCGATCTTTCCGTTCACGCTCAACGCAACCGGAAGGTTGAGACGGTCGATGCACCGCCAATCGGAGGTGCCTTCGCCGCAGACCAGCGGACCGTCGGTGCCATTGTCGGCCAGAACGATGGGCATGGGCAGATCGAGCCAATTCTCGAAATGCCCGTTCACCACCTCGATCGAAGGATGCATGGACGCGACGGCATCGGCGACCTCGTCCATCGTGTATGGCTTGCCGCGCGGCGGCAGGTCGCGCGTCATGCGGAAGGCCACCTCGCATTCCAGGCCGCGGGTCAGCAATTCCTTGGCGCCAAAGCGCTTTGGGCTGCGGTGCAGATTGGGCTTCAGGATGCGCGCGTAGTATGGCGCGTCTACGTTGAAGTTCTTCTGCATGTATTCGTTGGTGAGGCCGAGCAGGTAGCCGGTGGTCGGCGTGCCGAGCAATTGCAGGAGTCTTTCCTGCACCGCGTAGCCGTCGGCCAGCGTCTGGGGCTCGCAATCGGCGGGCAGTTTTTCGAGGAAGTAATTTCCGAGGCGGGCGTCCTTGAGCAGCGCGGCACAGCGCTCGATCGCGTCTGGAGTCATAAACCGTTACTCCTATTCGATGAGTTTCGCCGTCGCGGCGCCGAGGGGGCCGCAATCGGCGACCACGGTCTGGCCCGCGCGGGCGAAGGTGTAGCGGGACAGGCAGTTGCCCGTGTTGACGGTTTCGCCCGCCTTGAGCGTATGCCCGCGCCTCGACAATTCGTTCGTGAGCCAGACCAGGGCGTTGAGCGGCGCGCCCATGACGGACGCGGCGCTGCCGGGCGATGCCATCTCACCGTCGATCAGAAGCCTAGTCGTGATATTCGCACGGTGGACGGACTGCCAATCCACGGTGGGCGCGCCGCAGATCAGCACGCCGTCGGTGCCGTTATCCGCGACCAGGCTCGGCCCATCCACCGTCAGCATGTCCTCATAGCGTCCGTCGACCAGCTCCAGGCCCGGAATCATCGCCGAGACGGCGGCAGCGACCTCGTCTTCGCCATAGGGCGCCGCGCGCGGCGGCAGGTCGCGCCCCATCCGGAAGACCAACTCGATCTCGACGCTCCATCCTTTGGGCGACGGGCCGATGGCGACTTTGGCGGGACTGAAGAACACAGCGTTCGCCAGCATGCGGCCGAAGTACGGGCCGGGCAGCCCGTGCGCCTTCTGCATGGCAGGCGCGGTGCAGGCCAGGAACCAGCCGGACGATTCGTCGCCCATCAGCGCCAGCAGCGCGTCCTGGATCTGGTACGCGTCGTCGAGGTCACGCGGGCGGCACTCCGCCGGCAGGCCGGGGATCTTGTAGGCGCCCCGGCGTGCATCGAGCAGCGTGCGCGCGGCGCGCGCGGCCGCGTCCGGCGTCACTTCTTCTTCCGGCTGGCCACGCCGTAGAAGAAATTCATCACCGTGTAGGCCGCCCAGTTGGCCGTCATGGTGGCCACGTCGGTCGGCGGCGAGAACTCGGTGATATCCATGCCGACGCAGCGCTTGTTGGCCGCGATCTGGCGCACGGTCCAGGTGACGTCGCGCGCATCCACGCCGAACGGATTGGGCGCCGCGGTGCCGGGCGCGCCCGACTGGTCGGCACCATCCGTGTCGATCGAGATGAAGATGGCATCCGCCCCCTTGGCGCGGTCGAGCGCCACGTCGATCGCGTAATCGATGCCCTTGCGATAGGCGTCGATGTTCGAGATCACCGTGATGCCCTGCTTGCGCGCATACTCATGGTGGGTCGGGTTGTTGCAGAAATCGGTGATGCCGATCTGCGTCATATAGCGCCCCTGCACCTGGTCGCCGTGCTTCTCGAGCAGCATGCGGTAGGGCACGCCGCTGGACATGGCGCCGTAATGCGATTCGCGCAGATCGTGATGCGCGTCGAAATGCACCAGCGCGAACTTGGCCTTGGGCATGGCCTGGCACAGGCCGCGCACGATCGGATACGAGACCGAGTTGTCGCCGCCGATGACGGCGACGGGAATGCCGCGCTCGCCCAGGAACTTGGTCGTGGCGGTGATGTTGCGGTAGCTCGTGTCCATGTCGGTCACGATGGTCTGCACGTCGCCGATATCGGCAACGCGCAGCTTGTTCATGTCGACGCGGTCGGTCGTGCTGTAGGTCGTGTACCAGGGCAAGGCATAGCGCACGGCATCCGGCGCATGCCGCGAGCCCGAGCGCACGGTGCCCGCGCCGTCGAAGGGCGCGCCGAGGAAGGCCGCGTCCAGGTTCCACGAGCCGTCCCATTCCATCCAGGAATTGGAGCGCGTTTCGACCGGATCGCCCTTGAGCCAGTTGACGACCAGACCCGGCTGCTTGATCGGCGGCTGCGCGCCGCTCTTGGCCTTCGCCGTCCCGCCGTCCGCCTTCTTGGATTTCTTCGCCTTGGCCACGCTGTCCTCCCCACGCGATTGCAGGCTTCGTCCGTATCGGAACGACCCCGAAAAGGCAACCGGGCGGCGATCGACGTTACGCGTCGGTGGCAGGCAACGTGAGATCCATGACAGGCCCCGCGTGGTGCTCGTGCATGGCGTTGAAAACCAAGGCTTAGGAAGCGTGAACCCCGGCGGATGTCATCGCGAGCATCCAGAGCGCCATGGCGATCATCATCAGGTTCTCCGTGAGCGATACGAATCCGAGCGGCACGTTGCTGCCGCCGCCAACGCAA
Source organism: uncultured Rhizobiaceae bacterium (assembly GCA_964477375.1). GTDB lineage: Bacteria > Pseudomonadota > Alphaproteobacteria > CADEGL01 > CADEGL01 > CADEGL01. The sequence goes on from CAYZFH010000091.1 coordinate 9,758, forward strand.
GCGCAGTTGAGCGTGCGGCGGTCGATATAGACCGCCTTAAAAACCGACACCGCGCCGATGGTGCCGATGAAGAGCGCGATCGGGATCGACAGCCAGTTCAACGTGCCCGCGATCATCAGGATGCCCGCCAGCCCTTCCGCGAACGGGTAGATATACGAATAGCGAACCCATCGCCGTGCCAACAGGTCGTAGTTGAGGAACATCGTCGAGAAGGTCTCGATGTTCTGAAGCTTGAGGAGCGCCAGCACGGTCATGCTGAAAGCCACGAACCATTCGGCTGCGTGGACCGTGATGGGCGTCCCGTACGCCGCATAGCTCGCGGCCAGCGCCATCAGCGCGGTCATGCCGAAAAGCGCGATGACGGGCGTATAGGTCGTGGCCTTCGGATCGGCGACACGCTTGCCCAGATACCGGCGTAAATCGTCATAGCCGCCGACCCGTTTGCCGCCGACGAAGGTCTGCGGCGTGGTCTTGACGCCATGCTCGGCTTTGAATGCCTCGACCTGTTCCCGGCTGGTGAGCCAGCGATCGTCGATATCGAAGCCCTCCCGCTCCAACAGGTCTTTCGTCTTGAGACCCCAGGGACACATGTGTCCCGGCATCACCATTCGGTGGAGGGTGGCTTGACGGGTTTCAGCGGTAACCGCCATCGGCAGTCTTTCCTTATGCACGACGTCACGGCCGGATCTTACCGGCCGAAGGAGACATACTTCGGCGGCGATCTGAAATTCAATTGATCGGGTTTCAAAAACTTCTCGGGCAAACCGCGGCGTCTTTCGAACGCCGTGAATTGCCAAGCCAACGCGGCGGCGATAGGTTACCCGCGCAAATTCGGTGGGCTAATGCGTCGACGCATTCACACATTGCCGCTTATCCGGGCCGGGCGCGTTTCGCTTCTGGGCGTGTGGATTGCGTCGTTTGCGCTGCTTTTCCAGACATTTTTGCCTCTCACCTATCGTCCGGCCGCCGCGAACCCGGTGTCCATCGACGGCGAATTGGTCATCTGCACGGCGCATGGCCTCGCGATGGCGCCGGAGGTCGATGGGGCGCCCGATACCGATTCGAATGGCTCGGCCGGAAAGACTCTGAAGTGCCCGCTGTGCCAGGTTTGGCACAGTCTGGGAAACGCCCTTCCGGCGTCGGCCA
>CAYZFH010000092.1:0-10723 GCA_964477375.1 uncultured Rhizobiaceae bacterium
GGTCGGCATCGGGCGCCAGCAGCATGTCGTCCGCCGTCTTCATCATGACCGCGAAAGCCAGATGCGGCGCCACACGCTGGGTCAAGCCATCAGCAATGGTGTCGACCGGGCGCTCGACGATCTTCTTCTCATGGAAACTGTCATGCATCGTGGTGGCGCCCTTGGCCTGGACGCCGATCATCCGTGCCTTGGGATGAACCGCCTTCACCGCCGACGCGACGCCGCTCAGTAGATTGGCGGCGCCGACGGGGACATAGACCGCATCCAGTGTCTTGATGGCATGCGCGATCTCGAGCCCGACCGTGCCCGCGCCCTCCATCACGTCCAGATCGTCGCCATCGTCGACGAAGAAAACGCCATTCTTTTTGGCGAATTCGCGCGAGGCATCCTTGGCCTCGTCGATGTCGCGGCCGACCTTGTGCAGCGTGCCGCCAAAGGCCTCGATCATCGCGGCTTTCACCGGATTGGCCTTGGCGGGCAGGAAGATGTCGGACGGCATGCCCAACAGGCGCGCCGCATAGGCCACGCCCTGGCCGTGATTGCCCGTGGACGAGGTCGTGGCGCCCTTGATGCCGCCCTTCCGCTTGGCCTCGATCAAGGCGTTGAGCGCGCCGCGCAGCTTGAATGAAGCGATCGGCGTCGTGGTTTCGTTCTTGAGCCAGATATCGGCGTCGAACGCGCGCGAGAAGATCTCCGAACGGACGAACGGCGTCTCGGGCATGTGCGGCCGGATGTTGGCCAATGCCTTCTCGATTCCCTTGAGCGTCGGATGCGACATGAGCGGACCTTTGCTTCCAAGTGTTGTCAGTTGCGGCGCGTGAGCGCCCGCCAGGCGATATCGCGCCGGCAGAATCCTTCGGGCCAGTCGATGGCATCGACCGCTGTGTAAGCGCGCTTCTGCGCCTCGGCGACCGTGGCGCCGCGCGCGGTCACACCCAGAACGCGACCGCCCTGGGCCAGGATCTTGCCATCCTTCTCGACCGTGCCCGCGTGGAACACTTTAACGCCGGGCACGGCGTCGGCCTTCTCCAAGCCTTTGATCTCGGTGCCCGTCTTGTAGTCGCCGGGATAGCCTTTGGCCGCCATGACGACGCAGACCGACGGTTCGTCATGCCAGCGCAGGTCGAAGGTCTTGAGCACGCCGTCGCGCGAGGCGATGAGGGCGGGCAGCAGATCGGACTTGAGCCGCATCAGCAGCGCCTGGCATTCTGGATCGCCGAAGCGCACGTTGAACTCCAAGACCAGCGGGCCTTTCTTCGTCACCATCAGGCCCGCGTACAGGATGCCTTTGAATGGACGGCCTTCGGCCGCCAGGCCGCGCACGGTCGGACGGATGACGCGCTCCATCACCTCGTCGATCAGCGCCTGGGTCACGACCGGCGCGGGCGAATAGGCGCCCATGCCGCCGGTGTTGGGGCCGGTGTCGCCTTCGCCGACGGCCTTGTGGTCTTGCGCCGAGGCCAAGGGCAGAGCGGTTTCGCCATCGACGAGGGCCAGGAAGCTGGCTTCCTCGCCGATCAGGCAGTCCTCGACCACCAGTTCCGCGCCCGCGCCGCCAAAGCGCCGCGCCACCATCATGTCGTCGACCGCTTCGAGAGCCTCGGCCACGGATTGCGCCACCACCACGCCCTTGCCGGCCGCGAGCCCGTCGGCCTTGACCACGATCGGCGCGCCGCGTTCCTGGATATAGGCCTTGGCTGCCGCCGCGTCGGTGAAGCGGCGGTATTCCGCCGTGGGCACGCCGTATTTGCGGCAAATGTCCTTCATGAAGCCCTTGGAGCCTTCCAGCTCCGCGGCGCCCGCGCTGGGGCCGAAGGCCTTGATGCCGGCGGCTTCCAGCCGGTCGACCAGGCCTGCCACCAAGGGCGCCTCCGGGCCGACCACGACAAAATCGATCTTTTTCTCTTGGGCGAAGTGGATCAGGCCGTCGATATCGTCGGCCTTGATCGGCACGCAGGTGGCTTCGCGGGCGATGCCGGCATTGCCGGGCGCACAGTAGAGCGCGTCGCACAGGGTCGAGGCGCCGATGGCCCAAACCAGCGCATGCTCGCGTCCGCCCGAGCCCACGACGAGTATTCGCATTGTCCGAATGTCCCGCTCTGAATCCATGCGCCGCAGTTGGTCTTGTTGCGGCGCGGCGGTATCATAGGCACGCGCCCCATGAGTGACAATTCAACCATCTCCCAGCGCGCCGCCGCGCGGTCCCCCAGCCACAACCTGCCCGAGGTCACGGTCAGCGAGCTGAGCGGCGCGTTGAAGCGCGCGCTGGAGGAAGGCTTCGGCCGCGTCCGCGTCCGGGGCGAGTTGTCGGGCGTGAAGCTGCATAGCTCCGGCCATCTCTATTTCTCGATCAAGGACGAGGGGGCCGTGCTCGGCGGCGTCTGCTGGCGCGGTACGGTCGCGCGGCTGGGTCTCAAGCCCGCCGACGGCATGGAAGTGGTCGTCACCGGCCGCATCACGGCCTATGTCGGACGCTCGCAATACCAGATCGTTGCCGACGCGATGGAACTGGCGGGCCAAGGCGCGCTCCTTAAGCTCCTGGAGGAGCGGCGCCAGAAGCTTTTGGCCGAGGGCCTGTTCGCGGCGGAGCGGAAGAAGAAGTTGCCTTTCCTGCCCGAGGTGATCGGCGTCATCACCTCGCCGACCGGCGCCGTCATCCGCGACATCCTGCACCGTCTGAACGAACGCTTTCCGCGCCGCGTCCTGATCTGGCCGGTGGCCGTGCAGGGCGAGGCGGCGGCCGAGCAGGTGGCCAAGGCGATCGCGGGCTTCAACGCGCTCGAGCTGGGCGGCGCGGTGCCGCGGCCGGATGTCCTGATCGTCGCGCGCGGTGGCGGCAGCCTGGAAGACCTTTGGACATTCAACGAAGAAATCGTGGTGCGTGCGGCGGCGGCCAGCGCGATCCCGCTGATCTCCGCCGTGGGCCACGAGACCGATACGACCCTGATCGACTTTGCCTCGGACCTGCGCGCGCCGACGCCGACCGCGGCGGCGGAATTGGCCGTGCCGGTGCGCGGCGAACTGGTCGCGCGCACCTTGGATGTCCAACGCCGGCTGGCCAGCCGCATGCTGCGCCTGGTTGCCGAGCGGCGGACGGAATTGGACGGATTGCGCCGGGGCCTCGGCGATCCGCGCCGCGTCATCGAAGGGCCGGCCCAGCGCGTCGACCATGCGTCGGAAAGTCTGCGCCGTAACATGGCTTCGATGATGGAGCGGCAAAGCGCGCGTGTGGCCCATGCGGGCGCGGCCCTGCCGCACCCGCGCCATGTCGTTTCGTTGAAGCGCCACGCCTTCGAGGGCGTCATCGGGCGTCTGCGCCCCAAGCTGTTCGCAGACGAGATTCGTCAGCATCGGAAGGACCTAAAGTCCTTCTCGGATGCGTTGGCCGCTTACGCGCGCCGGGCACGGGATGACGCGGCCGCGCGTCTTTCGTCGGTCGGCGCGCTGCTGGAGAGCCTGTCCTACGAGCGCGTGCTGGAGCGCGGCTTCGCCCTCGTCCATGACGGCGCGGGCCATCCGGTCACCTCCGTCGATAAGACAAAGCCCGGTATGGAGGTGGGTATCCGCTTCCGCGACGGCGAGGTGGGCGCCGTGATCGCGGGCGCGCCCGCCGACAGGCCGGCCAGGCCCGCGAAGCCCGCAGGCAAGAAAGAGCCGCCGCAGGGAAGCCTGCTTTGATCTTTTTGCTTCGGGCCGTGCTTGTCTTGTTGTTGGCTTCCGGCGCAGCGCAGGCCGCCGAGCCGACCTTCCAGGGCCCGTTCACCCAAGGCGGACTGGTGCAGGGCCGCGCGGCGCCGGGCAGCAGCGTGACCTTGGACGGCGAACGCGTTCCCGTCTCCCAAGATGGAGTGTTCCTTTTGGGCTTCGGACGCGATGCGCCGCCGCGTGTCGACGTCGCCGTGATCGAGAAGACGGGCACGATCTGGCACCGTACCTTCAACATCAAACCGCGCCGTTATGACGTGCAGCGGGTCAACGGTTTGCCCGAACAGACGGTGACGCCCGATCCCGAAGGGTTGAAACGCATCGCTGCCGACCGCGAACAGATCGTCGCCGTGCGCAACCAGGAAACCCTGGTGCCGTTTTTTCTCTCAGGCTTCCAATGGCCTTCCATCGGGCCGATCTCAGGTGTGTTCGGCAGCCAGCGCATCCTGAACGGTCAGCCGCGCGCGCCCCATAACGGCGTCGATGTCGCGGCGCCCGTGGGCACGCCGATCGTGGCCGCTTCCGATGGCGTGGTGGTGCTGGCCGAGCCGGACATGATCCTGACCGGCAAGACCGTGCTGATCGACCACGGCCTGGGCCTCACGACCAACTACCTGCACATGAGCGAGCTGGACGTGAAGCCCGGCGACAAGGTGACGAAAGGCCAGATGATCGGGCGTATCGGCGCCACCGGCCGCGTCAGCGGACCCCATCTCCATTGGGGCGCCACGCTGCATCAGACGGCGATCGATCCGGCCCTTCTGGTCGGGCCGATGCCGTCATCCCCTTAGGCGGCCCAGCAAGGCCGCGACGGCGGCTTGGTTGTCCCAGACCAGGCGCACGCGCACCGTCTCGACCATACCGCGCGCTTCAGGCGGAAACCGCACCAAGTCCTTCTCCGTCGTTACCGGCAATGCGCCGAACGAACTGGCTGACTCGCACAGCGCCATGATCTCGTCGGGCGTATAGGGGTGATGATCCGGGAAGTCCTGGCTTAACGCGATGTTGCAGCCGAGACGCCGCAGCGTGTCATAGAACTTGGCCGGCCGCGCGATGCCGGCGAAGGCGAGGACGGTGCGGCCCGCCAGGCGGCGCGCGCTTTCATCCGGCTCCAGCCGTGCGCCCAGGATGGGCAGCTTTCCATCTAGCAACATCGCGACGCCATGCCGGTCTTCGCCGATCAGGACCACGGCTTGCGCGCGCGCAAACCCGTCCGCGAGCTGTTCGCGCAGGGGTCCCGCCGGCATAAGCCGCCCGTTGCCGAAGCCGTAGCCGCCGTCGATGACGATGAAGGACAGATCCTTCGCCAGTTTCGGGTTTTGGAATCCGTCATCCATCACGATAACCGTGGCGCCTGCGGCTTCCGCGGAGCGGGCGCCGGCCACGCGATCATGCGACACCCAGGTGGGCCCTTGCGCCGCCAGCAGCAGTGCCTCGTCGCCCACGTCGACGGCGGTGTGTTGCGACGGATCGACCTGCACAGGGCCCTTCAGCTCGCCGCCATAGCCGCGCGTCAGGAAATGGGGCGTATCGCCTTGCGCCTTCAGCAGGGCGCCCAGCGCCAGGACGGTCGGTGTCTTGCCCGCGCCGCCCGCCACCAGATTCCCAGCGCAGACGACAGGAATGCCGACGCGCACAGGCTTGCCGCCTTGCCGTAGCTTCGCGCCGAGGCCCCAGACCGCCGCTGCCGGCGCAAGAAGCGTCGGAAGGATTCCCGGCCGTGCCCAGAACTCAGGCGCGCGCACGCTGGCCACCCGGCGCGCCCAGCGAATCGAGCAGCGGCGCCATGTCTCCCAGCACGCGGTCAAGCACGCCGCGATGGGCGTCGGCCACGCCGCGAGCGGCAGCCGCACGGCGCGCACGGGCGCTGGCGTCGGCCAAGAGCGCTTCCACCTCGCGCGCCAGGCTTTCGGCGTCCGACACCTCGCGCGTGGCCTCGACGCGGTACATCTCGGAGACGATCTCCTGGAAGTTCCACATATGCGGCCCATGCACGATGGCGCAGTCCTGACGCGCGGGTTCCAGCACGTTCTGCCCGCCATGGGCGATCAGAGAGCCGCCGACGAAGACGATGGGCGCCGTGCGGTAGAACAGGCCCAACTCGCCCATCGTGTCGGCCAGATAGATCGCGGTCTTGTCCGTCACCGGCTCCTTGGCGGACCGGCGGGCGATCGCGATGCCGGGCGCGGACAATTCGCGCGCCAGGGCCGCGCCGCGGGCCGCATGGCGCGGCACGATGATGGTCAGAAGATCGGGCCGCGTGCGCGCCAGAATCTGGTGCGCGGCCGCGATGATGACTTCCTCGCCGGAATGGGTGCTGGCGGCCAGCCAAACCGGGCGCGTGCCGATGGCGCTGCGCAGCGCGGCCAGCTCGTCGGACGCTGCGGGCAGCGGATCGGCCGCATATTTCAGGTTGCCGGGCGTGCGGACCTGGCGCGCGCCGAGGCGCGCGAAGCGCGTGGCCTCGACCGAGGATTGCGCGAAGCAAAGCGCGAATCCGGCCAGGAGCGGCTGCACAAGCGAACGCGCGCGCTGCCATCCGGCGAAGGATTTGGCCGACATGCGGCCGTTGAGCAGCACCATGGGAATGCCCCTTCGCTGCGTCTCGGCGATCATGTTCGGCCACAATTCCGATTCGACCCAGAGCGCCAGATCCGGCCGCCAATGGTCGAGGAAACGAATCACCCACAAAGGCCGGTCGACCGGCACGTATTGGTGGAACGCGCCGGGCGGCAGCCGGTCGCGCAACAGGCGCGCCGACGTCACCGTTCCGGTCGTGACCAGGATGCGCACATGGGGCCGCTCGTTGCGCAACCGTGCGATCAGGGTCAAAACCGATTGCGCCTCGCCCACGCTGGCCGCGTGCAGCCAGATCAACGGTCCGTCGGGCCGGGGCAGCTTGGCGTGGCCGAGCCGCTCGTGGAAACGCTCGCGGTCTTCCTTGCCGCGCCGCTGGCGCTGCAAGAGGTAGAGGTAGACCAGCGGCGAAGCCGCAGCCATGAACTGGCGATAGAGCAGGCGGATCACGGCCGTGCCTCGGCGGCTGTCGCTTCCACTTCGGCGGGCGGCGGCGCCTCGAGACCGAAGAGGGCATCGGCCTGTTGCGTGATGGCGTTGAGCGAACGCTCGACCTCGAGCCGCGCGCGCTCCAGCGCATCCGTGTCGGCATCCGCCGGCACATGGATCGGATCGCCCCACACCAGCGCGCAGCGGTTGAAGAGGCGCGGCAGGATGAAGCGGTCCCAGCTTCCCAGCATTCTGCGGTGCTTGGCGCCATAGGTGACCGGCAGGATCGGCACTTTCGCCAGCTTCGCCGCCACCACGATGCCGGGCGAGGCGCGCATGCGCGGGCCGCGCGGCCCGTCCGGCGTGAAGCCGATCACCGTGCCGCCTGACAGCGCGCGCAGGATCGTGCGCAGGGCGGCTGTTCCGCCCTTCGAGGTGGAACCGACCACGGTGCCTTGGCCGAAATGGGCGATCACCTGGGCGATCATGCGGCCGTCGCGGTGATCCGAGATCAGCATGTCGAACGGCATCTTGCTGCGCCAGCTACAGGTCAGCAGCAGCATGCGTCCATGCCAGAAGCAGACGATGCTGGGCTTGTTCGCGGCCTTCAGCTTCGCCACGTGGTCGCCGTTCACCACGGTCCAGCGGCTGGTCCAGTCGACCAGGCGGATATAGAAGGCGACGCAGCCGGCCAGCGCCGCCTGCACCCATCTCTTGGCGAGGAGTGACTTCCCGAAGCTCACCGGCTCAGGCGCGTGCGCGCGCTGTGGGAAGCTCGGCCACGACGGCTGCGTCCTCGGACACCTGGCGGGCATAGAGGCGCGCATAGACGCCGCCGCGGGAAAGAAGCTCGGCATGGGTGCCGGATTCGGCGATTTGGCCTTCGTCCATCACATAGATGATGTCGGCGTCGACCACGGTGGAAAGCCGGTGCGCCACCACGAGGGTGGTGCGCCCGCGCATCAGGTCGCGCAATGCGGCCTGGACCAGGGCTTCGGTGTTGGTGTCCAAGGCCGAGGTGGCTTCGTCGAGCAGAAGGATCGGCGCGTTCTTCAGCATGGCGCGCGCGATGGCGATGCGTTGACGCTGACCGCCGGACAGCTTCACGCCCTGGCCGCCGACGGGCGTGTCATAGCCTTCGGGCAGCCCGGTGATGAAGTCGTGCGCGCCCGCGCGTGTCGCGGCCGCGACGATCTCGGCTTCCGTCGCATTGGCTTTGCCGTAGGCGATGTTGGCGCGCACCGTGTCGGCGAACAGGCTGGTCTCCTGGCTGACCAGGCCGATATTGGCGCGCAAGGACGCCATGGTGACGTCGCGCACGTCCGCGCCGTCCACCAGCACTTTGCCGGCCTCGACGTCGTAGAAGCGCGGAATGAGGTTCAGGACGCTGGATTTGCCGGCGCCCGACGGACCGACCAGCGCCACGGTCTTGCCGGCGGGCACATCGAGGGTGAGGTTCCGCAGCGCGTGCTTGCCCGGCACATAAGCGAAGGTCACGTCCTGGAAGGCGATCGCGCCTGCCGTGATCTTCAGGGTGGACGCGCCCGGCTTGTCGACGATCTTCGCGTCGGCATCGAGCATGGCGAAGATGCGCGCGGCGGCGGCCAAGCCTTCCTGCAAATTCGAGTTCAGGTTGGCCAAGCGCTTCATCGGCTCATAGGCCAGGATCAGCGCCGTGATGAACGAGAAGAATTGGCCCGGCGTGCGTCCGCCCGCGATGACCTGATAGCCGCCATAAAGCACGACGGAGACGACCGCGACGCCGCCCAGGAATTCCATGATCGGATGGGACAGGGCGCGGGTGCGCGTCGCCTTGTAGATCAGCTTGAAGATGCGGTTGATCGCGTTGGTCGCGCGGCCCGTCTCATAATTTTCCATGCCGTAGGCTTTGACATGGCGCGCGCCCTGGAACGCTTCGTCCAACAGTGCGCCGAACTGGCCGATCTCGACCTGCGTGTTGGTCGAGACCTTGCGCATGCGGCGGCCGATTTTGACGATCGGCAGGATGGCGACCGGGAAGATGAAGAACGCGATGCAGGCCAGGACATAGTCCTGATAGAACATGACGCCCAACAGGAAGATGAGCGTCAGCGCATCCTTGCCGATGCCGGTGAAGGTATCGGCCACGGCCAGGCGCAGCACCTGCACGTCGTTGATGAAGCGCGTGACCAGCGTGCCCGCGTGGTTGTCGTGGAAGAACTGCAGGTCGGCGCGCATCAGGTGCGCGAACATCTGGATCTGGAAGTCCGCGATGATGCGGAAGCCGATCCAGTTCATCAGCACGCCCTGGCCGAACGTGCCGAAGCCCTTGGCCACGAACGAGACCAGGATCGCCGCGCCCACCAGCAGCAGCATGGTGCGGTCTTGGCGGATGAAGATGTCGTCGAGCACGGCCTCCATCACCTTGGCCAGGCCCGCGGTCGCCGCCGCCGCGATGGCCATGCAGACGAAGGCCGCGAACAGCCGGCCCAGATGGCGGCTGATGTGGTCGCGTAGCATGCGCTTGGCCAGCCCGTAGCTGGTCGCGTTCAGGGGCAGTTTCGCGGCTTTGGCCAAAGATTCGGTCCCAATGTGACGATTGGGCGGACCATATCACGGGGGGCTTCCCGGACCAAACGGAAGCCCCGCTGTGGCCGGCGCAAAAGCCAGTCGAATCAGGCGCCTAGCCACCTATCGGCGGGTCGGATTCGGCCTCCGCGAGGGCCGGTGTGGGCGGCGTCGCCACTTGCCGGCGGCGGCGGATATGGCGCCGCTCCCGCCAGGCACGCTCGGCGCGGGCGCGGCCGGGCGCAGTTCGGGGGCGGACACGGGGCAAGGGACGGCACAGGCGGGAAAGCGGGGTTTGCGACGTCATGAAGGGGCGCTCGATACTCCTGGTCCGGGGTTGGAGGCGGAAAAACTCCCCGGTGGAGCCAGCGGCGTCACCCGCGTGCGACCCTTGGCCGGGGATGGAGATTCGCGAGGAATTGCCGCGCGCAGGCTTCCCAGGAATGGGCAAGCGCGTGGGCGCGGCAGGCGTCCGGCGAGATGCGCCGCGCGCTTTCGACTGCGCGTCCGAGATCTTCGTCCAGCACGCCGACGCCCGTGCCGTCGACAACGTCGAGCGGACCGGAAACCGGAAAGGCGGCGACCGGCACGCCGCACGCCAGCGCTTCCAGCATGACGAGGCCGAACGTGTCGGTGCGGCTGGGGAAGACGAAAACATCGGCGGCGGCATAGCAGCGCGCCAGCTCCGCGCCAAAGCGCGCGCCCGCGAATCGAACATCGGGATACTTACGCTTCAGCGTCTCGAGAAGCGGTCCGTCGCCGACCACGTGCTTGGTGCCGGGCAAAGGCAAAGATAGGAACGCCTCGATGTTCTTCTCGACCGCGACGCGTCCGACATACAGATGGATGGGGCGTGCGCCGTCGAGCGCATCTTTGGGACCGGGGCGGAACGTCTCGGTGTCGACGCCGCGTGACCAGGGCACCACGTTCGAGAAGCCATGGTCGGTGAGTTCCTTACGCAGACTCGGCGCGGCAACCATCACCCCCTTCGCCGCGGCATGGAAGTGGCGCATCAGGGCAAAGGTCCAGCCGCGCGGGATGCGGAACCGCGCGTGGACGTAGTCCGGGAAACGCGTGTGGTAGGAGGTCGTGAACGGTAGCCCGCGCTTCAGGCACAGGCCGCGCGCCACCTGACCCAGCGGACCTTCGGTCGCGATGTGGATCGCGTCGGGATCGAAGCTGTCGAGGATCGCCTTCAGGCGGCGGCGCGGAAACAGCGCCAGGCGAATCTCGGGATAGGTCGGGCAGGGGATGGTGCGGAACTCGGACGGCGTCACCGCGCGCACGGTGTGGCCCAGCCGCTCCAATTCCTGAGAGACAGTCTGCAGCGTGCGGACCACGCCGTTGACCTGGGGCGCCCAGGCGTCGGTGACCAGGAGGATGCGCACTACTCGGCGGCCACCGGCCAGGCACCGCGGACCGGCAGTTGCGAGTCCGCGGCGGTGGCCCTGCGCAGACGTTCGCG
>CAYZFH010000093.1:0-10445 GCA_964477375.1 uncultured Rhizobiaceae bacterium
TGCCAGAAACCTTCGCTGGCCGCTTCGTCGATCTGGCCGTGACCGGCGTAATAGATGAGCAGCCGGTCGTCGGGCGTGAGCTTGGCGCGCAGCTTGGTCAGCTCGCCGAGGATCGTGTTGCGGTCGGCGTTGAGAAGCAGCTTCACCGCGTCGTCGTCGAAGGCGTAGCGCGTTTTGAGCGTCTGTGCGACGGCTTCGGCGTCGGCCACCGCCGTCTTCAAGGACGGCAGTTCCTTATAGTCGTTGTTGCCGATCACGAGCGCGTGGTTGCGGCCCTTGAGGTTGGGCCCGTCGCTGGCCACGACGCGGACGACCATGTCCTTGCCCACGCACGAGCCCGCGGCGTCGCAGGCCTCCAGCACATAGACCTGCGTGCCGGCTTGCTGCGTCGGCACGTCGATGCGGAAGGCGAAGCTGTTGCGGGCCAAGGGCTCGGACCCGGCGCGCGGTTCGAACAGTGTCGTGGGTCTACCATTGATCTTAAGGCGCGGGACGCTGGCGTCGTTGCCGACCATGCCTTCGATGCGCAAGGGCTTGCCCACCATGGCGATCTGTTCGCCTGTGGTGACCCGGATCACCGGGATCGTGGTGGAAACCGGCTTGATGCCGGCGGCATCGGCGCGCGTCAGCGCCTCGACGGAACCCGCCGCCTTGGCGCGCGCCTCCACGGCGTCCTTCCACGCGGCGCATTCAGGCGGCGCCTTGGCGCCGGGCGCGCCCGCGGGCGTGATGCCGTTGCAAAGGGCGGCCACCGAGACCTCGGGTCCCATGGTGTAGCCGGGCGTGGGAATGGCCTCGATGGCCTTCTTCAGGCTTTCGTCGGCGGTCTTCAGCGCCAGGCACTGGGTGCTGCTTTCCTGGCTCGTGCCGGCGCAGATTCCGGCAAAGGACTGCGCGTGCGCGGACGCGGCGGCGGCTAGGACACCCGCAAGCGCCCCGAAGGCGGCCAGAATCAAACGGCGGTAACAGAACATGGCAACCGCTCCCCAAACCAGGCGGCGCGCGCAGATTAGCGATCCTTCGCTAACCGCGCCATGCTCGGCTATGATCTCTGTCACACCGCGCCAAGGCCCTCCCCAATGACCGACCAGAAGCCCGCGACCGCCGCCGTCCTCATCATCGGCAACGAGATCCTTTCCGGCCGCACCCAGGACGTGAATCTCAACTACATCGCCAAGGGCCTGGCCGGCATCGGCGTGCGCCTGCGCGAGGCGCGCGTTGTGGCCGACGTCGAAAAGGAAGTCGTCGACGCCGTGAACGCCACCCGCGCGGCCTATGACTATGTCTTCACCACGGGCGGCATCGGTCCGACCCACGACGACATCACCTCGCCCTGCGTGGCCAAGGCGTTCGGCGTCGAGCTGCACCGCCACCCGGAAGCCGTTGCGGCGATGGAGAAGGCCTACCAGCCCGGCCAGTTGAACGCCGCGCGCCTGCGTATGGCCGAAGTGCCGGTGGGGGCCGAGCTGATCAAGACCTCGGTCACGGCGGCGCCCGGGTTCCGCATGGGCAACGTCTTCGTCATGGCGGGCGTGCCGTCGATCATGCGCGCCATGTTCGATGCGGTGAAACACACGTTGCGCGCGGGTCCGCCCGTGGTGTCGCGCTCGATCGCGACGCATCTGCCCGAAGGCACCATCGCGGCCGACTTCGCCGCACTGCAGGAGACGTTTCCGGCGGTCGACATGGGCAGCTATCCCTTCTTCCGCCAAGGCAAGTTCGGCACCAGCTTGGTCTTGCGCGCGACCGACGAGGCGCTGCTGGCCAAGGCGGTTGGTGAACTGCAGGCGATGATTGCGCGCCTCGGCGGCGATGCCGTCGAGGAACCCGTTCCCTGACGCTTCCGATGGCCGGCTCCATGCGCGCCGCGCCGTTCTTTCTCGTTCTCGGCATCGCGCTCTTCGTCACGCTGATCTTCCGCGTCTTTCCGTTCTGGAACGCGGAGGAGGCCGTGGCGGACGCGCGCCTCGCACTGCTGGGCCCGGCGGCGGCCGAGCAGAACGCTCAGGTCGCGCTGGTCACCATCACCGAAGATACGCTCGCGCTTCTGCCCTACCGCTCGCCGGTCGACCGCGCGCTTCTGGCCGACGTGACGCTGGCTTTGAAGGCAGCCGGTGCGCGCGCCATCGGTTTCGACATCCTGTTCGACCGCGCGACCGAGCCGGACAAGGATGAGGCCTTCCTGGCCGCCGCGCGCAGCGAAGGTGCGCCCGTCGTTTTGGCTTGGGCCGATCCGTCTCTCGGTCTCGATGACGTCCAAGCCATGACGCTTGAAGGTTTCATCGCGAACGCCGGCGCGCGGCCGGCCGTGCCGCTTCTGATCATCGACGCTGATGGCACGGTGCGCCGTCTGCCGCCGGCCGAGCGGACGGGAAAGCCGTCTCTGGCGACGGCATTGGCACAAGCCGCGGGCGTTCCGGCGTCGCGCATCGAGGGCCGCATCTCCTATCTGCGGCCGCCCGTCGACGGCACCGACACGTTCCTGGCCATGCCTGCCCACGCGGTCATCCCGCTTTCGCTGGCGCAGCCCGAAATGATGAAGACGCTGTTCGGTGGAAAGATCGTGCTGGTCGGTGCCGACCTGCCGCTCGAGGACCGGCACCGAACGCCTTTCGCGGTGCTGGGCGAGGATGCTAACGGCCGCATGGCGGGCGTCGCGATTCACGCCCAGATGGTGGCGCAGCTTCTCGACGGACGGCGCATCCATGAAGGCTGGTGGATGGCCGCGTTGCTCAACCTGATCTTCGCCGCTTGGGGTGCCGTCTGGGCGTTGGGTGAGGGCAAGGCTTGGGCGAAGGCGCTGGCCATGACGGGCGGGCTGGCCGTCCTGTGGACGGGTGGCTTCCTGGCCTTCGCGTCGGGCGCGTGGCTTTTGCCGCTGGTCGCGCCCACGGCGGCGTGCGTGCTGTCGTTCGGCGGCGCCAGCGTCCTGTCCGCGTGGCGCGAGCGCAGCGCCAAGCGCTACATCCGCGACGCCTTCGCGCGTTTCGTCTCGCCCGAGGTGGTCAAGCAACTGCAGGCCGATCCGTCGAAGTTGGAGCTGGGCGGAGAACGGCGCACGCTTTCGTTCATCTTTACCGACGTCGCGGGCTTCACCACGCTGGCGGAAGGTCTGCCGCCCCACGATCTCGTGACGATGCTGAATCGTTATCTCGACGGCATGAGCGGCGTGGTGCTGAACCACGGCGGCACGATCGACAAATACATCGGCGACGCCGTTGTGGCGTTCTTCGGCGCGCCGCTCGGCCAGCCCGACCATTCGTCGCGCGCGGTTTCTTGCGCGCTGGCGCTCGATCGTTTCGCGGAAGATTTCCGCGCCGCCCATCCGCAATTCGGCATGACGCGCATCGGCGTCCATGCGGGCGAAGCCGTGGTCGGCAATTTTGGCGGCGCGGCGCGCATCGATTACACGGCCATGGGCGACACGGTGAACACGGCGGCGCGGCTCGAGGGCGCCAACAAGTTCTTCGGCACCCGCGTCCTGGTCAGCGGGCCGGCCGCGGCGGGCGCGCCCAGTATCGCGCTACGTCCCGTGGGAGAGGTTGTCTTCAAAGGCAAAAGCGCCGCCATCCCGGTCTTTACCCCTGTGACCGACGTCACTGCGGCGCAGACGAGAGCGGCGCGTTATGCTCAGGCGTACGAAAGTCTCAAGGCTGGCGGGGAGGGGGCGCTCGCCGCGTTCCAGTCCCTCGCCAAGGAAGACCCGGAGGACGGGTTGGTCGCGTTCCATCTGCGCCGTCTGGCGCAAGGAGAACGCGGCGTGATGATCAGGCTGGAGGAAAAATGATGCGTGGTTCGATTCGCGTGATCGCCTGCGCCGCCTTCCTGGCCGGCGCTGTTTCACCCGCTTTTGCCGCCGACATCATGGTAGTGGCGTCCAACGCGCCGGCACTGCCCGCGGGGCAGACGGTCGATTCCGCGGCCGCTCTCGATCTCGCAGCCGGACAGCGCGTCACTTTCATCGCGGGCGGCGGCAAGTCGCTGACCCGCAACGGTCCGTACAAGGGCGCGGCCTGGGAAGGCGCGCCTCCCGCCGACAAGGCGTTCCTGCAGTCGCTCGGCAAGCTGGCCTCCGGCCAGGGCAAGACGGGCACGACGCTGGGCGCGGTGCGCGGCGGCGCCAAGGGCGAGCCCGAGGATCCCTGGGCGCTGGACGTCAATCGCGCGGGCGATCATTGCGTGGCCGCCGGTGCGCCGGTCGTCTTATGGCGCGCGGCGCCCGAGCGCGCGGGCACCCTGTCCCTTGCCGGCATGAAGGAAGAGGGCAAGGCCAGCATCGAGTGGCCCGCGGGTGCCGCGACCGTGCCGTGGCCCCAGGATGTGAAGCTCGAAGACGGCGCGGTGTACCTCGCGCGCATGGACGCTTCGCCCACGGCCAAGCGGCTGATCGTGCGCATGGTGCCGGCCAAGCTCGAATCCGACGCGCACCGCGCGGTGTGGATGGGCGATGCCGGCTGCACCGGCCAGGCGCGCGCGCTTCTGGCCGCGGCGAATTAGGCCGGCGGCGGCTTCGGCCGCTTGCCGCGCAGAATCCGCTCGGCGATCAGCGCCACGGTCCAGCCCGCCAGCGGCACCAGGAAGATGTAATTATAGAGAGGGTGTTCTGGGTCGAATTTCGATTCTTCCCAGACATAGATCATCCACAGGGCGGTCGCGACCCATCCCGCCCGCACCCATGTCGTCCGTTCGCGCCAGTTGATGGCCATGCCGGTCCCCGCCCGTTCGATCCGCCGACTATAGACCAAGCCGTGTGCTAATGTGCGCGCCGTGCGGGCGTGGCGGAACCGGTAGACGCGCGGGACTTAAAATCCTGTTCGCCCAGCGAGTGTGGGTTCGAGTCCCACCGCCCGCACCAGACCTTCGTTCGCCCATCCCAGGAAGGAAGCGTGCCGATGAGCGAGCAATCCGGAACGCATCGCACGGAAACGGACTTGCTCGGCACGGCCCAGCTTTCTTCGCACTGCCTGTACGGAATCAACACCGTGCGCGCGCGGGAGAATTTTCCGGTTTCGGGCCGGACGATGGCTGACGAGCCCGCCTTCGTCCGGGCGTTAGCGCGCGTGAAAATCGCGGCGGCCATGGCGAACCGGGAATTGGGTGTCCTGCTGCCGGAAATGGCTGATGCCATCATCGCGGCCGGCCACGAAGTCGTTGCGGGACGGCATCACGAGTATTTCGTGGTCGACATGCTCGAGGGCTCGGGCGGCACGTCGATGAACATGAACACCAACGAAGTGATCGCCAATCGCGCGTTGCAGATCCTCGGCCAGTCACCCGGCGACTATCGCCATATCCACCCGAACGATCACGTCAATCTCGGGCAATCCACGAACGACGTGGTGCCCACCGCCCTGAAACTGGCCTGTTACGAAGAGGCCGAGGGGCTGGGAGCGGCGCTCGGCGAACTGGCCGCCTCGCTTGCGGCGAAATCGGTGGAATGGGCCGATGTCCTCCGCCTGGGGCGGACATGCTTGCAAGATGCGCAACCCATGACGTTGGGCCAGGCGTTCGGCGGCTATGCCGCGGCCGTCGCGCGCGGACGCGACAAGATCGCCATGGCAGCAAGCGAACTTTTGACCGTGCCGCTGGGCGGCACGGCGATCGGCACGGGTCTCGGCGCGACCGATGGCTATCGCGCGGCGGCGCTGCGCCATCTGTCCGCGCTGACCGGATGGAGGGTGATGGGGTCGGCCGATCTGTTCGACGGCATGCAGAACGCCGACGCATTCGCGCGGTTTTCCGCCGAGCTGCGCGTTACGGCGGATATCGTCGGTAAGATTGCCGCGGATCTTGTTCTTTTGAGTTCCGGGCCGACGGGAGCGCTCGGCGAGTTGTCGCTGCCGTCCGTGCAGGCCGGCTCGTCGATCATGCCCGGCAAGGTCAATCCGGTCATACCCATGATGATGCAGCAGGTCGCCTTCGCGGTCGGCGGCAACGACCAGGCGGTCTCGATGGCCGCGCTTAACGGCCAGCTCGAGATCAATCACTTCGAACCGGTCATGGCCTCGCGCATTTTCGAATCCCTGCGTCTGCTCGTGAAGGGCGCGCATTTGTTCGCCCGGCGCTGCATCGATGGCGCGCAGGCGAACCGGGAAGAGATGTTGCGGAATTTGATGGAGTCGAGCGCGCTGGCGACCGCGTTCCTTCCGCGGCTCGGCTATGAAATGACGTCGCGGCTGGTCAAACAGAGTTTGGCTGAGAAGCGCCCCTTTATCGATCTCGCCATCGATCAAGGACTGTTGGCCCAATCCGATGTCATGGCGATTCTGCAAAAGGGCGTGGGACGGACGTAATAGGGGGCGGCGCAATGCGGTTCGATTTTCCCAACGGACGCGGCGAAACGCTGTCGGGCGTGCTGGACATGCCGGAAGGCGCGCCGCGCGCCTTTGCGCTTTACGCCCATTGTTTCACCTGCGGCAAAGACGCGCTGGCGGCCGTGCGGATCGCCCGCGCGCTTTCCGCGCGCGGCATCGCCGTGTTGCGTTTCGATTTCACGGGTGTGGGCGGCAGCGGCGGCGACTTCGCCGACACCAATTTCTCGACCAACGTCCAGGATCTGTCGGCGGCCTCGGCCGCCCTGGCCGAAAAATATGCCGCCCCGAGTCTTCTGATCGGCCATAGCCTGGGCGGGGCCGCCGCCATCGCTGCGGCGCATACGCTTGCCAATATTCGTGCTGTCGCCACGATCGCGGCGCCGTGCGATCCGAGTCATGTGCGTAAGCTGTTCGGTGAACGCCTGGCGGTGATCGAGCGCGACGGTGAAGCCGAAGTGATGCTCGAAGGACGGCGATTCACCTTTCGCCGTCAATTCTTCGAGGACTTGGCGCGCCAGCCCATGGAGGATCATGTCGCCCACCTGGGCAAGGCGCTTCTGGTCATGCATGCGCCGCTCGACACGACGGTCGGGATCGAGAATGCGACCGCCATCTTCTCGCGCGCCAAGCATCCGAAAAGTTTTGTTTCGCTCGACCATGCCAACCACCTGCTGACCGACCGCCGCGACGCCGCCTATGCGGCCGAGGTCATCGCCGCGTGGGCGGACCGCTATCTGGATGCGGGTCAGACGGCGCCCGCCGCGCAGGCGCAAGTTGCGGATGAATTATCCGAGGGCGTCGTGCGCGTGCGCGAGACGGGCGCGGGGCGTTTCCAGCAAGAAGTGCGTACGGGCAAGCACCGGCTTCTGGCCGACGAGCCGGTTTCCAACGGCGGCCTCGACACGGGGCCCGACCCTTACGGCTATCTTCTTTTGGCGCTCGGCGCCTGCACGTCGATGACGATCCGTATGTATGCCGAACGGAAGAAGATTCCGCTTACGCGCACGACGGTCGAGCTGCGCCATTCGCGCATCTACGCTACCGACTGTGCCGATTGCGAGACCACGGAAGGCATGGTCGATCACATCGACCGCGTCATCCGCCTGGAAGGCGACCTGACCGAGGAGCAGCGCGCGAAGCTTCTGGAGATCGCGGACAAATGCCCGGTCCACCGGACACTGACGTCCGAGATTCACATCAAGACCGCGCTCGCCTAGCGGCCGTCAGCGCGCCAGCAGGTCCTGATATTCCGGGTGGTGACGGATGAAGGTGGCGACGAAGCCGCAGGCCGGCACCACCTTGCGGCCGCTGGCGCGGATCAGGTCGAGCATTTCCTGGACGAACCGGCTGCCGACGCCTTTTCCTTGAAGCGCGGTGGGCACCTCTGTGTGCGTCACGACCACGACGGAATCGTCCGCGCGGTAGTTGGCGAAGGCCATCCCACCTTCCACGTCCATCTCGAAGCGGCGGCGCTCGGTGTTGTCGCGTACGGCCATCTCAGACACCGGCGCGCTTCTTCAGGCGAAGGGCGAAGCTGACCATCGTCACGCCGAACAGCAGCGCGAAGATGCCGATCCACCAGGAAAAGGCGACCGCCGCGGCGCCCGGCCAGACGAACAGGACGATGCCGAAGATGATGGCCAGAAGGCCGAGAAGCCCGAGCAGGAATTCGCCCTGGGCGTTGCCGCGCATGCGCATGGCCGCCGCCACCAGGAACCCGCCCGACAATAGGGCCCAGGCGCCGACGATATAGACGATGGCGACGATGGTTTGATCCGGCCAAACGGCCGCCAGGATCGCGACCAGGATGTTGAGCGCGCCTTCGAAGAACAGCGGCATGGACCGCCCATGCCGCTCGGCCGCGCGGATGCCCGCGACGATGGCCAGGATGCCGCCCAGCAGCATATAGGCCGCGAACAGAAGCATCAGCGTCGTCAGCGTGACGCCGGGCATGAACAGGGCGATCAGGCCGAACAGGATGGCCAGGCCGCCGCGCAGCGCCAGCGCCCACCAGTTATTGGCCAGGCGCGATCCGAGATCGGGTGTCATGTCTTTCCTTATATAGATGTGCGGCGCGGCCCGGTGATAAGCCGGACCGCGCCGTTGGTGCTTAATGCGCCATGAAGATGGGCATCTCCGCCGCGGCCAGAATCTGGCTGGTCGCGCCGCCGAAGATCATCTGGCGCAGGCGGCTGTGGGTATAGGCGCCCTTCACCATCATGTCCGCGCCGCTGGCGGTGGCTTCGGCCAGCATGGCCTCGCCCGGCGGACGGCCGCCATCCTTGGCGTCGACGGTCTCGACCGGAATGCCGTTGCGCGCCAGGTTGCGCGCCATCTCGGCTCCGCTCGGGCCCGGCACGAAGGCGCCTTCGATCGTCACCACCGTCACCTTGCGCGCGCGCAGGAGGAACGGCATGGCGAAGGCGATCGTGCGCGCCGTCTCGGTCGAGCCGTTCCAGGCGATGCAGATATTGTTGCCGAGCGCGGCCGGTGCATGCGGCGGCGCGATCAGCAACGGACGGCCACTTTCGAACAGGGCCGCTTCCAACGTGCTCATGGCCGGCGTGGTCTGGCCGCGCACAGGCCGTCCCACGACGATTAGGTCATAGGAGCGCCCGCGGCTGCCCACCGCGTCGTCGCCGGGCGAGGTTTCCTCGATCCAGCCATAGTTGGGTCCATCGGCGACCGGTGTCGGGCCGACGCCTTTCGCGCGCATAAATTCATTGAAAAGGGATTGGGCGCGTTCGGTGCGCTCGCGGTCCTGGCGCTCGAAGCTTTCGACCAGGTCCGGGGTCGCGGCCACCAGGCCCGCGGCGCCCGCGGCCACCACGCCCGGAAGCGCGGGGCGGACGTGTAAACCGTCAACCTGCCCGCCGAAGCGGCGCGCGGCCAGCAGTGCTGTTTCCAGCATCGAGGGTAGAACAGTGCTCTCCTCGACGGGTACCAGGATCGTTTTCATCTGTCGTCTCCCTTATTGGCCCCGTACATTATTCATCATAGCGGTGGAACGGCTCAGGTCGAGCCGAAAGCGGCACGGGACAGGCCGCGAAAGGGGAGGATATGGCGGACAAAAAGCCCACGATCCGCGTCATCGAGACGCGCGACGGCATGCGCATGCCCGCGCTCGGCATCGGAACCTGGCGCATGGGCGAGCGCGCCGGCCAAAAGAAGGACGAGATCGCGGCGATCCGCCTGGCCATGGACCTGGGCGTCACGCTGATCGACACGGCCGAGATGTACGGCGACGCCGAAACGGTGGTGGGCGAAGCGATCAAGGGGCGGCGCGATGGGCTGTTCATCGTCAGCAAGGTTCTGCCGTCCAACGCATCGCGCAAAGGAACGATCCAGGCGGCTGAACGGAGCTTGAAGAAGCTCGGTATCGACTGCATGGACCTCTATCTCCTGCACTGGGAAGGCTCCTATCCGCTCGAGGAAACGCTCGAGGCGTTCGAAAGTTTGCGCAGCCAGGGGAAAATTAAGCATCACGGTGTTTCAAATTTCGACACGCGCGCGATGGCGGATGCGGAGGGATTGAAGGCTGGCCAGAAAATCGCGTCGAACCAGGTCATGTACAACCTGACCCGCCGCGGCATCGAACGGAACCTTCTGCCCTGGTGCCAGAAGCACAAGGTCGCGGTGATGGCCTATTCGCCGCTGGACCAAGGCTCGTTGAAATCCACGGGCGCTTTGGCGTCCGTCGCGCGGCGGCACGATGTCGCGCCCGAGACCATCGCCATCGCCTGGAGCATGCGCGACCCGTGGGTGGCCTCGATCCCCAAGACGTCGAACCCGGCGCATGTGCGCGCCAACGTGGCGGCGGCGGGAATCGCATTGACGCCGGAAGACCTGGCCGAGTTGGACGGCGCCTATCCGCCGCCCAAGCGCGACGTGCCGCTGGATATCGTGTGACGCCATGGCGGAATACGACGCGCTTCTCAAGCCGCTGAAGCTCAAGCACCTCACGATCCGCAACCGGATCATGAGCACGGCCCACGCGCCGGCCTATGGCGACGACGCCATGCCGGGCGAGCGCTATCAGCTCTATCACGAGGAAAAGGCCAAGGGCGGCATCGGCTTGACCATGTTCGGCGGCTCGTCGGTGGTTTCGCCCGATTGCCCGGCGGTGTTCGG
>CAYZFH010000094.1:0-10374 GCA_964477375.1 uncultured Rhizobiaceae bacterium
CCAGCTTGAACAGCTTCATCCGGTCCAGCGCCGGCTGGCCGGGCGTCGCCCAATGGCTTTCGAAGGTGCCGCGCGTGTCCTTGGCGAGCACCGAAATGTCCGCCGGCATCATGAAGACGCCGCCGCCCATCAATTCCCGCAGCGTGTCGCAAAGCATCGGGTAATTCTCGGTGCACCAGGACAAGGCGCCGTACATATAGCGGCGGTTGAACGAGACATAGCCGTTGCCCAGATCCTCATGCGCCATGCATTGACCATGGACCAGGGCCGCGATGGTGGCCTCATAGGCCGCCAGCCGGCCCAGCGTCTCCTGCACGGCGGGTATCTTGATGGTGCCGTTGACGTCGGCGATACGCCGGGCCAGGGCCAATATGAGGCGCAGCTTCGACCAGAAGCGCACGTTCGACTGATGGTTGCCGAAGCAATGGGAGGGTGTGCGGATATAGATCTCGCGGGACAGAGCGACGTGGTTGTGAACGAAGACGTTTTCCCACGGGACCTTCACGCCGTGGCACACGATGACCGCGTCCGTCTCGTCGAAGCGATGCGCCAAGGGACTGTCGAATTCGCTATCGGCGCCGAGTTCGAGCGGCTTGCGCGCCCACAGGCTCATCCCCTCGGTCGCAACGGGCACCGCACAGGTGATGGAAAGCGCTTCCTGCCCCGGCCCCAGGGGTTGGAGATTGCCGAGCCAGATCTCGTCGGCCAGTACGCCGCCGGTGGCCAGTGTCTTGATGCCTTCGATGGTGACGCCGGAATTGTCCTCGCTGACCACACGCAGTGAGGGCGAGACATAGCCCGGCTGGCGTTGGCTGAATTCGGGATCGCGCCCGCCCTGGGGCGGCAGGACGGCGTAGGCGATGTAGCTGTCGGCCGCCCGGGTACGCCGGTAATAATCGAGAAGATTGTCCCGATAGTCCGGTTGAAAGACTTCCGGTTGCAGGGCCAGGCCCGCAACGAAGCTGGCGACGTGGTCAGGCGAGCGGCCGAACAGCCCATAGGTCTGGTCGGAGATCAGCTTATGCGCGCGGGAGCGCTTCAAGAGATCGTCGCGGTCGCGCGGCAATAGGTAGTACATGCTGTGCCGCTCACCCCCGTCCTCGAAGGACAAGGTATCGCGATGGGCCGGGTCGCGCTTCAGGTCGTAAATCCCCGCGACCGTGCGGGCGGCGTTGCGGAAGGCCGGATGGGCAGTGACGTCGGCTACCTTCTCGCCGCCGACGTATACAACGCGCCCGTCGCGCAGACCGTCGAGATAGTCAGCCCCCGATTTCAGCACCGACACCCTCCCGCTTCAGAATGCTTAGTAGGTTAATTAACTGCCAACCAACTTTGCAAACAAAAAAAATAGGCCGGCGGAACGTGTCCGCCGGCCCGGCCGTCGCGTGCAGAGGGATACGCTACTCGGCGGCGGCAACCGCCAGCGGGTCTTTGCCGGTCTTCTGCAACCAGCGATAGACCGGCGGAATGACGTCGCCGATCGATTCGACGGCTACGTCGACGAAGCTGGGGCCTTCGGTCGCGAAGGCCGCGTCGAGCGCAGTCTCCAGCTCCTCCGGCGTCTGGGCGCGAAACGCGGTGACGCCGAAGGCTTCGGCCACGCGCCGCATGTCGCCCGGGTTGAAGTCGACCGAGATGAAGGCCTCGTTGGCGCCCGGCCGCGCATGGACGCGCTGCAGCGCCTTGATCCAGCCGAAGCAAGCATTGTTGAAATGGATCAGCACCGCAGGCACCCGCAGCCGCACCAGCGTCTCCAACTCGCCCGCCGCCATGCCAAACGATCCGTCGCCGAACAGGCCCACCGGCCGCGCATCAGGCCGTGCGAGCCAGGCGGCGACCACGGCGGGAATGGCATAGCCCAATCCGCCGAAGGCGCGCGGGATGACAAGGCTCGAGTCCCGGCCGTTGAGGCGCAGGAAGCGCGAGGCATAGGGCGTGGGCGTGCCAGCATCGGAAATGACGATCGCGGGATCCGGCAGACGGGCGTTGACCGCCGCGATCACGCGCTGAGGCTTGAGCGGCAAGGCGTCCGATTTCAGCTCCTCCTTCGCCCATTCCCAAAACCCGGTGCGGTCGCGGTTGAGCGAGGCGATCCAGGCTTCCGTGCGGCGCGGATCGCATGGGCCCGCAGCGCGCAGCAAGTCCTCCAATACCAGACGCGCGTCGCCCGCGATGTTGAGGGCGTTGTCGAACGTGTTGGCCAGGATCTCGGGGTCGCTGTCGATCTGCACCACGCGGCGCGACTTGGCCGGCGCGGGAAAGGTCCAGCCGATGCTGGCGACCGACCCCATCCGGCAGCCGATGTAGATCGCCAGGTCCGATTCATCCAACGCGCGATGCGCATGGGGGTGGAAGCCGTTGTCGCCCACCACACCCATGGCGAAGGGGTGATCGTCCGGGATCACGCTCTGGCCGGTGATGGTCGTGACCACGGGCGCCGCGAACCGTTCGGACAGTGCCAGGATCAGCGGTCCGGCAACGCCCCGGTTGGCGCCGCCGCCGGCCACGATCACGGGCCGCTCGGCTACGGAAAGCCAGTCGGCCAAGCGGGCGACCGATTCCGCCTCGCCGCGCGTGGGATAGGCCGGTGCGCGAACGCACTCCGTCTCGACCCGCAGCGACATGCTGGACGACACGGGTTCCACCATCACGTCTTCGGGCAGCGTGATTTGGACCGCGCCCGGTTTTCCGGAGGTCGCGGCGCGGAAAGCGCGTCGAACCGTTTCCGGCAGCTTGTCGGCCGTCTTTACCTGGACGGACAGCTTGGTGACCGGTTCGAACAGGCGCACGCAGTCCAGTTCGGTCAGCGTTGCCCGTCCCTCGCCCGCCAGTGGGATGTCGTTGATCAGGAGGATCAGCGGCACGGAGGAGCTGTTGGCCTCAGCCACGCCGGGGATGGAATAGAGAACGCCCGCGCCGCTCGGGCATTCGCACACGCCTGGCTTGCCGGTCAGGCGGGCATAAGCGTCGGCCATGTAGGCAGCGGAGCGCTCGTCGCGCGCCAGCACATGGCGGATGCGCCCGCCCGCGTCGCGGACCGCATGATAGAGCGGCACGTTGGTGTCGCCCGGCACGCCGAAAATGTATTCGACACGGTAGGCGATCAGCATCTGGACCAAGGCTTCGGCGGCGTTCATGGCGATCTCCCGGTTGGATGCGCCAAGATCGCGGGCCGCCCCGCCGGAAGAAACTTGCGAAGCGCCAGCACAGGCCGCCGTTCCGCCAGGAAACACCCGCGATCCGGTGGAAACACGCTTGCCGCGCGTTGTCCGCGCCGGTAACGATTTCGCCATGAGCCGCCCCGTCAACGATGCCAAGGACCGGCAATTGATCAGCCTTCTGCGCGTGAACGCGCGGGAGTCGCTGACCAACCTGGCCAAGCGCCTGGGCGTGTCGCGCAGCGCGGTGCAGCAGCGCCTGGCCCGGCTCGAGCGTGACAAGGTGGTCGCCGGCTATACCGTCGTGATGGGCGACGGCGCCATGCCCGGCGCCTTGAAGGCCCACGCGCTCGTCGAGATCGACGCACGCCATCTGGCCGGCATTGTGCGCGCCCTGCGCGCCATGCCTGAGGTGCGCCGCTGCAGCACGGCCAGCGGCCCGTTCGACCTGGTGGTGACGGTCGAGGCCATGACGTCGGAACGGTTGGACCAGACGCTCGACGCGATCGGGCAACTGACGGGCGTGAAGCGCACGGCCACGACGGTGCTCTTGGCGGATAAATTCGAGCGTTAAGACGCTTTTCCCGCTACAAACGTCCCGCCATTCAATCGGGAGCGTGCCTTGCCGAAATCTCCGACGCGCGTCGCAGTTCCACTGTTCGCTCTTCTCGCCCTCGGCGCATGCCAGCAGGACGAGCTCCGTGCGCGCGGCTCGCAGGGCGGCGATATCGTCCGCGGCAATACGGCGGATGTCGCCAGTTGCGCGGCCAAAGGCTTCGACAGCCAGACTTGCGGTTTTCTGACAGCGTGTCCCAGTAGCGTGGTGACGATGTCGGAGGGCGGCGAGAAAGCCAGCGTGGAGACCAGGGTCGGCACGAAGAGCGTCTGGGTCGCCGATTTTGCCGGACGCCCGGGCGGTGTGGTCGAGGCCACCTACTATCTGACCCCGGCGGCTCCTGCCGATACCCAGGGCGGCATCGCCGCGATCAGCAAGATCGCGCAGGCCTGCGCCAAGCCGGTGCCCTAAGACCGATCAATACGACGCTTCCGCGAAAATATTGACCGGCAGTTCCGCGACCGAGGCCGTGTTCGGCAGCGCCAGCAGCATTGCGACGATCTCGGCCAGCGTTTCGGGGTTGATCTTCTCGTCCTTGGCGATGCCCGTCCCTTCGCCCATGTCGGTGTCGATGACGCTAGGGCACAAAGCCGTGGCGCGGATGCCGTGCGCGAAGCCTTCCTGCCGGATGGCGTGGGTCAGCGCGACGAGCGCGAACTTGCTCATCGAATAGCCGAAATAATCGGGACGGCGGACGCGCAGGCCCAGGAGCGAGGCCACGTTCACCACCCGTCCCTGCCCACTCTTCTTCAAATGGGGCAGCGCCGCGCGGCAGAGAAGCGTAGGGCCCTTGGCGTTGACCGTCCACATCTCGTCGAGCTGCGCCTCGTTCGCGGCTTCGACGCTGAAGGAGTGCAGGATGCCCGCGTTGTTGACCAAACCATCCAGCTTGCCGAAGCGCGCGACTGTGGCGGCGACCCAGGCATCGCCCGTGCGCGGATCCTTGGCGTCGTGCTTGTGGAATAGCACACGCGCCTTTTCCATGCCGCCGTGGGCCCGTTCCAGCGCGGCAGTGTCGCGCGCGCCAAGACTGAGTGTGTAGCCCTCGTCATACAGGCGCTTGGCGATGTTGATGCCCAAGCCGCGCGCAGCGCCGCTGACCATAACGATGCGTCCTTTTGGATTCAGCATGGCGATCCTCCCGCCGCGAAGCCTCGCGCGGGCGGGCGGGCTAGTCCAGGGGAAGTTGGTTCAGGCGCGCTCGGCGATGACGGCTGCGTCGGCGCGGATGCGTTCCATGACGGGTTTGCGCTGGCCGGTCGACAGGCGGTCGTACAGACGGCGGATCGTCCGGCTGCCCACGGTCGTGCAGGTGAAGGGAAGTAGGCCGTGAAGGACGCAGGCCAAGCCGCCGACGATCATCCAGAACCCGGTTGTGGATGCGAAGCGCAGATGCTCGGTGTAGGTCTCGCTGACCGTAGCCGGATGGGCAGTGAAGGGATTGCGCAGTTCCATTTGGGTCCAACCGTCTGTGCTGCCGATGAATTTCAGCATCGCATGGGTCGGTTAGAAGCGGCGACCAAAGTTGAGCGCTAAAACAGTTTATATTAGAATATAATTCTACTATTTACCGATATTGAGGTAACCCATGCGCCTCGACGACATCGACCGCCGCATCCTGAACGCGCTCCAGGCCGACGCCACCATCCAGCTCGCCGATCTGGCGAAGGAAGCCGGCCTGTCGCCGACGCCCTGCTGGCGGCGGGTGAAGAACCTCGAAGAAGCCGGCGTCATCCGCGGCCGCGTGGCGCTGCTCGACCGCGCGAAGCTGAATTTGAATGTGACGGTGTTCGTGGCCATCCGCACGAACCAGCACACACCGGAATGGCTGGACCGCTTCGCGCGCGCGGTGCTGGAGATTCCGGAGGTGGTCGATTTCTATCGCATGAGTGGCGATATCGATTACCTGCTGCGCGTCGTGGTGCCCGACATCGCCGCCTATGACGAGGTCTATAAGCGCCTGATCAAGCGCATCGACCTCTATGACGTCAGTTCCAGCTTCGCCATGGAGGAGATCAAGTGCACGACCGCCCTGCCCGTCCGCTATGCCGATGCGGTGGCGGAAGAGCCCGCGCCGCCTAGGAAGGCAGCACGGCGACGGCCGAAATCTCGACCATGAGCTCCGGGAAGGCCAAGCCCGCTACCTCGACGATGGCGCTGGACGGGCCGCCCTTCGGCCAATGCTTCAGGCGCGCGTCGCGGATTTCATCGAGCACGCGGATGTCGGTGACATAGACGATCACCTGCACCACGTCGGCCATGGTGGCGCCATTGGCCTTCAAGATGGTCAGGACATTCTTAAGCGTCTGCTGGGCCTGCTTGGCGGGATCGCCCTTGCCGACGATGCGGCCCTTGGCGTCCATCGAAACCTGGCCTGAAACGAACAGCAACGGCCCCGATTCGACCCGCACGCAGTTGGAGTAATAGCCGCGGATGGGCGCCGGTACGCCCGGCGGATTCCACGACCGCTTGCGCCCCTTGGTGGTCTTTTTCTTTGCCTTGGTCGCCATGCCCCTCTCCCCCTTCAGGTGAACTTACTGGTCAGGCCGCCGTCGACGACGATGCCCTGGCCCGTGATGTATTCGGAATCGTCCGACGCCAGGAACAGCGCCAGCTTGGCCACGTCCCAGCCGGTGCCCGCGCGGCCGTAGGGCACGGAGGCGTCGCGATTCTTGAGAAATGTCTCGAGCTCCGCCGGCTTCATCTGCTTTTCCCAGCGCGTGGTCATCATGGGCGTGTTCATCATGCCGGGCAGGATGGCGTTGCAGCGGATCTTCTTCTTGCCGAAGTCGAGTGCCACGCCGCGCGTGAAGCCCAGGACGCCCGCCTTGCTGGTGTAATAGGCGATGAAGGGCCGTCCGTTGTGGCGGATGGCCGAGATCGACGACAGGTTCACGATCGCGCCGCCGCCGTTCTTTTCCATGATCGGAATGACGTGCTTGCAGGTCAGCATCATGGATTTGAGGTTGACCGCCATTGTGTGGTCCCACTCTTCCTCCGTCGTGTTGACCACGTCGTTCTTGTCGGTGATGCCGACATTGTTGTGCAGGATGTCGATCCGGCCATAGGTGTCGAGGCAGCGCTTCACCAGCGCTTCGACCTCCTTGGCCTTGGTCACATCGGCCTGGTGGGCGGTTGCTGTGCCGCCTTCTTTCTCGATGATGGATTTCGTCTCTTCCGCCGCGGCCAGGCTCTGGTCGACGCCGAAGACCTTGGCGCCTTCGCGCGCGAACAGGACCGCCGTGGCCTTGCCGTTGCCCCAGCCGGGTCCCACCGACCCCGCGCCAATGACCAGGGCCACCTTGCCCTTGAGACGATCGCCCATTTCGTAATCTCCCCTTGGATCAGGTCCGGATACTCGCCGGAAGCCGGCCATGCGGCAAGAAGCCCTGTCTTTCCGCCAGGTTCGAATTGCGGAACGGAAGGCGAAAACGCGCGGGCGCGCCATGCGCAAAACGCAGGTTCACAAAGCTTGCCGGACGTTACGGGTCCGTTATAGTCCCCCGCGAATTCCGCAGGCGGAGACCACATGAGCACGAACAAGAATTCCGCGCGCGCCGCGCGCAAGCCCCAGGTGCGCCTCGGTGTCGATATCGGCGGCACCTTCACCGACGTGGCGCTGGAAATCGGCACCACCCCCTATACGGCGAAGACGCTGACCACCCATGGCGCCCCCGAGCGCGGCGTGCTCACGGGCATGCGCGAAGTGGTCGCCAAGGCCGGCATCAAGCCGCAGGACATCGACGTCATCATTTACGGCACCACGCTTGCCACCAACATGCTGATCGAGCGGCGCGGCGCCAAGACGGCCCTGGTGACGACCGAGGGCTTCCGCGACTCGATCGAGATGCGGAACGAAAACCGCTTCGAGCAGTACGACGTCAACATCGACCTGCCCGAGCCGCTGGTGCCCCGCCATCTGCGCTTCCCGATTCCGGAGCGTCTGACGGCTCAGGGCCGCGTTCTGATGCCCCTGCGCGAAGACGCCGTCGAGGCGCTGATCCCGCAATTGGAAAAGGAAGGCATCGAGTCGATCGCGGTCGGCTTCATCCATTCCTACGCCCATCCGATCCACGAGAAGCAGGCGCGCGACATCCTGGCCCGCCGCCTGCCCAAGGTCTCGATCACGCTGTCTTCGGAAGTTTCGCCCGAGATGCGCGAGTTCGAGCGTTTCTCGACCGCCTGCGCCAACGCCTATGTCCAGCCGCTGATGAGCCGCCATTTGACGGCGCTCGGCCATGACCTGAAGGCCGCGGGCTTCGATTGCCCCCTCTTCCTCATGCTCTCCGGCGGCGGTATCACCACGCTGGACACGGCGATTCGCTTCCCCGTGCGCCTGGTCGAATCCGGCCCGGCCGGCGGTGCCATTTTCGCCAGCCACGTGGCGCACCAGTGCGGTGCCAAGGACGTGGTGTCCTATGACATGGGCGGCACGACGGCCAAGATCTGCATGATCGACGCCTTCCAGCCGCAGACCTCGCGCACCTTCGAGGTCGCGCGCGTCTACCGTTTCATGAAGGGCAGCGGCCTGCCCTTGCGCATCCCCGTCATCGAGATGGTTGAGATCGGCGCGGGCGGCGGCTCGCTGGCCCATATCGATTCGCTCGGCCGTATCGCGGTCGGTCCGGAAAGCGCGGGCTCCGAGCCCGGGCCGGCCTGCTATGGCCGCGGCGGCACCAAGCCCGCCGTCACGGATGCGGACGTCATCCTGGGCAAGATCGACCCCAACAACTTCGCCGGCGGGCGCATGAAGCTGGACCGCGACAACGCGGGCAAGGCGATCCTCGCCGAGGTCGGCAAGCCGTTGGGCCTCGAGCTGCCCCACGCGGCGCTGGGCGTGTCCGAGATGGTCGACGAGAACATGGCCAACGCGGCGCGCGTCCACGCCATCGAAAGCGGCAAGGACATCGAAATCCGCACCCTCATCGCCTTTGGCGGCGCGGCGCCCATCCATGTCTCGCGCCTGGCCGAGAAATTGTTCATCCCGCGCGTGATCATTCCGACCGGCGCGGGCGTGGGTTCGGCCATCGGCTTCCTGCGTGCGCCCGTGGCGTACGAGGTGATCCGCAGCCATCACCAGCGCCTGTCCAAGTTCAACGCACGCGCGGCGACCACGCTGATGGCTGACATGCGCGCCGAGGCCAAGAAGGTCGTCGAGCCCGGCGCGGCCGGCAGCAAGCTGGTCGAGAAGCGCATCGCGTTCATGCGCTATGTCGGCCAGGGCCACGAGGTGGCCGTCAACCTGCCGACCGACAAGTTCGGCGCCGATGCGGCCAAGGCGCTGCGCAAGGCGTTCGAGAAGTCGTACAGCGAGCTTTATGACCGGACTATTCCGCATCTCGACGTCGAGGTGCTGACCTGGGCCCTTCTGCTCTCCACCCCCCTGCCCAAGCCCAAGGCGCTGCCGGTCTCGAAAAAGAAGATCAAGGCCAAGCCGATCGGCAAGCGCGAGATCATCGACCAGGCCACCGGCCGCTTCGTGACCGCCTCGGTCTACGCCCGTGGCGACTTGGTGCCCGGCTCCGTCATGCCCGGCCCAGCGGTGATCGTGGAGAACGACACGGCGACCGTTGTGGGCAAGGCCTATGATGCGAGCATCAACGGCCTCGGGTATATTGTCCTGGACCATCGCACGCTGGGTAAAAACGCCCGCTGACGCGGTCCGCAAACCTCAAATGACATCACCTCGTTAGAGGATTCGACCATGGCCAAGAAGAACGACGCTCTCGCCCAGATCCACATGCAGGTCATGTGGAACCGCCTCATCTCCGTCGTGGAGGAGCAGGCGCAGACGCTGGTGCGCACCGCCTTCTCGACCTCCGTACGCGAGGCGGGCGACCTGTCGGCGGGCGTCTTCGACGAACAGGGCCGCATGTTGGCCCAGGCCGTGACCGGCACACCCGGCCACATCAACTCGATGGCCGAGGCGGTGCCCCACTTCATCGCCAAATATCCGCTGAAAACGATGAAGCCGGGCGACCATTTCATTACCAACGACCCCTGGCAGGCCTCGGGCCACCTGCACGACTTCACGGTCGTCTCGCCGACCTTCCACAAGGGCAAGGTCGTTGCGCTGTTCGCCAATACCATCCACGTCGTGGACATCGGCGGTCGCGGCTTCGGCGCCGACGGGCGTCAGGTGTTCGAGGAAGGCATCAACATCCCCATCATGCACCTCTTCAAAGAGGGCAAGGCGAACGAGACGCTGATGGAGATGATCCGCACCAACGTGCGCGAGCCCATGCAGGTCGAGGGCGATCTGTTTGCCGCCGCGGCGTGCAACGACACGGGCTCCAAGCGCCTGGTCGACATGATGACCGAGTTCGAATTGAAGGACCTGAACAAGCTGGGCGCCTTCATCATCGAATCCTCGCGCAAGGCGACGATCGAGAAGATCCGCAAACTGAAGCCCGGCACCTACAAGAACACCATGGTGACCGACGGCTATGACGCGCCCGTCACCATCGTCGCGGCCCTCACCGTCACCAAGGACGAGATCCACGTCGACTACGAAGGCACGTCGGGCGCCAGCCCTTACGGCATCAACGTGGTGTTCAACTACACCAAGGCCTACACCTGCTTCGGCGTGAAGTGCATCGT
>CAYZFH010000095.1:0-10283 GCA_964477375.1 uncultured Rhizobiaceae bacterium
GCGGATGGCCGGCCCCTTCATCTTCCTGGACCAGATGGGGCCCGCCACGTTCGCGGCCGGCAAGGGCATCGACGTGCGCGCCCATCCCCATATCGGCCTGGCCACCGTCACCTACCTGTTCAGCGGCACGATCATCCATCGAGACAGCGTGGGCAGCATCCAGCCCATCAAGCCCGGCGACCTGAACTGGATGACGGCGGGCTCCGGCATCGTCCATTCCGAGCGCAGCGATCCCGAATTGCGCCGGGCGTCCCACGACGCCTATGGGCTGCAGCTTTGGGTCGCGCTGCCCAAGAAGCATGAGGAGACGGCGCCGCGCTTCGCCCATCATGGCAAGGCGTCCTTGCCCACCCTCGAGGGCGACGGCATCCAGGCGCGGGTCATCGCGGGCTCGGCCTTCGGCAAGACCTCGCCCGCCGAAACCCTGTCCGACCTTTTCTATGCCGATGTGAGCCTGGCGCCCGGAGCGCGCCTGTCTCTCGACGCCGCGCACGAGGAACGCGCGGCCTATCTCCTCGAAGGCTCGGTCGAGGTTGCGGGCACGACGTTCGAGCCCGGCCGCCTGCTGGTCTTCGCGCCCAAGCGCGAGATCACCATCACGGCGCCGCGCGGCGCCAAGCTGGTCGTCCTCGGCGGCGAGCCGATGGACGGCCCCCGCCATATCTGGTGGAACTTCGTGTCCTCCAGCAAGGAGCGCATCGAACAGGCCAAGCAGGACTGGAAACGCGACCGCTTCGGTGTCGCGGTGCCGGGCGAGCACGAGTTCATTCCGCTGCCCGAAGGACCCTGATGCTTCTTGGCCGCCGCACCATCCTCCGGGGATTGGCGGCCGGCGCCGCGGCGGCTTCGTTGCCGCGCTGGACCATGGCGCAGACCGCGCCGGTCGTGACCAAGCCGATCCCCTCCAGTGGCGAAACGCTGCCGGTCATCGGCCTCGGCACCTGGATCACCTTCAATGTCGGCAACGATGCGGCGGCGCGCGATTCCTGCGCCGAGGTGATGCGCGCCTTCTTCCGCGCGGGCGGACGGATGATCGATTCTTCGCCCATGTACGGCTCCTCGGAAGAGGTGATCGGTTACGGCCTCAAGAAGCTCGGCATGCCGAAGCAATTGTTTTCCGCGACTAAGGTATGGACCTCCTCGCGCAGCGAAGGGGTCTCGCAGATCGCCGCCTCGGAACATCTGTGGGGCATCCCGCGCTTCGACCTGGAGCAGGTCCATAACCTCCTGTCGTGGGAGGCGCATCTCGAGACTCTGGCCGCGCTGAAATCCGAGGGGCGCCTGCGTTATGTCGGCATCACCACCTCGGAAGGGCGCCGCCACGACGAATTCGAGAAGGTGATGCGCGCACGGAAGCTGGATTTCGTGCAGGTCACCTACAACATCCGCGACCGCGAGGTGGAGGAACGCATCCTACCGCTGGCCGCCGAGCGCGGCATGGCCGTGATCGTCAATCGTCCCTTCCGCCGTGGCGCGCTGATCGCCCAGCTCGAGAAGAAGCCCCTGCCCCCGTGGGCGGGCGAAATCGGCTGCGCCAATTGGGCGCAGTTCCTGCTCAAGTTCGCGGTCTCGCATCCCGCCGTGACCTGCGCCATTCCGGCCACAAGCCGCCTGGACCATGTGGAGGAAAACATGGCGGCGGCCACCGGGCGCATGCCCGACGCCGCGCTACGCGCGCGGATGATCGATTACGTCAAAAGCCTGTGATGGCCGACTGGCTGACCTACCGCGCGTCCGATTTTCTGCTCTTCGCGCCGCGCACCTATTACCGCCTGTTTGCGCTCTACAACGAAGCCATCTGGCCGGCGCAGATCCTGGCCTTATTCGTGGGCGCGGCGGCCTTCGCGCTTCTCTGGCGCGGGCGGCGATCCGGCAGCACCGCCGCCGTGGCCATCCTGGTCGTGGCCGATCTGTGGATCGCGTGGGCGTATTTCTTCGAGCGCTATCAGACGATCAACTGGGCGGCCCAATACTTCGCCCTCGGCTTCATCGCCCAAGCCGTGCTTCTCGGCTTTGTCGGCCCCTCGAAGCAAAAGCCCTTCCGGCGTCCCACGCGCGTGCGCCGGCGCATCGGCCTTGCTCTCTTCTTCTTTGCCCTCGTCGTTCAGCCTTTGATCGGTCCGCTTCTCCTGGGCCGCCCGTGGCAAGAGATCGAACTGTTCGGCCTCGCGCCCGATCCCACTTCCGTTGCCACCCTTGGCGCCCTTCTGCTCCTACTGCGCGGCCGTGCCCTCGCGTTCGCCATGCTGTTGCCCCTCGCCTGGTGCGCGATCTCGTTCCTGACGCTGTGGACCATGGGATCGCCCGACGCCTGGGTCATGCCCGCCGTGATCGGCGTGGCCATGGCCGCCGCGGCAATTCCATCGCAAGAATCAGAGTGAGACTCGGCGCTTCCGCTCCTATCCAGCGAAGGAGGCGAAACGACGCGACGTGAAAGCCTAACGCTGCGCGGTCGCCCAGGCCGGGTTGATCCAGACCGGCGCATCGTCGCGCGGCAACGGTGCCTTGCCGAGGATGATGTCGGAGGCTTTCTCGCCGATCATGATCGTAGGCGCGTTGGTGTTGCCGCTGACCAGGTCCGGCATCACGGAGGCATCGACGACGCGCAGATGTTCGATCCCGATCACGCGCAACTCCGGATCGACCACGGCCATCGAGTCCGTAAGCGGCCCCATGCGGCAGGTGCTGACCGGATGCTTGGACGAGCCCACATTGGCGCGGACCCAGGTGTCGATCTGCGCATCAGTCTTGACCGACGCGCCGGGCTTAAGCTCTTCGCCCCGGTACGGCGCGAGCGCCGGTTGCATATAGATCTCGCGCACCAGCTTCACCGATTCCACAAGCGCGATCGCATCCTCCGGCGTCGCGAGGAAATTGACGAGAAGCTTCGGCTTGTCGTGCGGATCGGCGCTGCGCAGCGTCAGGCGGCCGCGGCTGGTCGGACGCAGCAGGTCGACATGGGTGGTATAGGCGTGCTGACCGATGCTCGAATCCATCAGCGAACCGCCCTTCACGTCGCCCAACCCGACGGGCAGGAAGGTGAGCTGAAGGTCCGGATGCTCCATGCCCGCGCGGCTGCGGATGAACGCCACGGCCTCGTATTGGTTGCTCGCGCCCACGCCGCCATGCGTCAGGAACCAGCGCAGGCCGATCCGCGCCTTGCCCCACTTGGATAGCGCGCTGTGCAGCGAGACAGGCTGTGGGCACGCCTGGACGATGGGAATGTCAGGATGGTCCTGCAGGTTGCGGCCCACGCCTTTGAGGTCGTGAACCAGCGGAATGCCGTGGCGCGCCAGCTCGTCGGCCGGGCCGATGCCCGAAAGCATCAGAAGCTGGGGCGAATTGATCGCACCACCGGAAAGAATGACCTCGCGCGCGGCGGTGGCCTGCTGCTTGCGGCCATCCTGCTCGTAAGCGATGCCGACGGCCCGGCGCCCTTCCATGAGCACCTTGGTGGCGTAGGCGCCGGTCGCGATGGTGAGGTTTTTGCGGTGCCGGACCGGCGCGAGATACATCGTCGCGACATCGGCGCGGCGCCCATCGGGCGAGGTCGTGCGATCCGAGCGGCCAAAGCCTTCCTGGCGCTTGCCGTTGACGTCCTCGCTGCGCGGATAGCCGGCCTGTACGCCGGCCTCGACGAAGGCCTTGCATAGCGGGTTCGTCATTTTCGACATGGCGACGGCGAGCGGCCCATCGCCACCGTGATACTCGTCACCGCCAAGCTCGTGTTTCTCGGCGCGGCGGAAATACGGCAGCACATCGGCATAGGTCCAACCGCGGCAACCCGATTGGCCCCAGCGGTCGTAATCCCGCGCGTGGCCGCGCACATACATCATGCCGTTGATCGAGGTGGAGCCGCCAAGAACGCGCCCACGCGGCTGGTCGATCACACGTCCGCCCAAATGGGGCTCGGGCTCGGTCACGTATTGCCAATTGAATCTCGGGCCCGTGATCGCGTGGGCCATCGCCGTCGGCATCTGGATTCGCCAATTGCGGTTTTCCGGCCCCGCCTCCAACAGCAGGACGCGATTGGCGCTGTCCTCGCTCAGCCGATGGGCCAAAACCGACCCCGCCGAACCGCTGCCGACAATGATGAAATCAAAATTGGAGGATTGTTCCGGCATTGCCTCGAACCTTTGAATGGCGTGAACGCAGAACCCAGCGGGGCATATAAGGTCTCGCTCGACGAGGCAAGACTCGGATATAAACCGCCAAACCAAACCGGCCGGACGTTCGGTTTCGGAACCTTCAGCTCTTCGTGGCTTTATGCCTGCTGGCGTTGGCAACAACCCGCCAGCGCGCGCCCATCGTTTGAATGTGTGAACAGCATGCTCTCTCCCTACGCCAAGAACGCCATCGTCCTGGGTCTCCTCGCCGCGATCGGCCCGTTCGCGATCGACATGTACCTGCCCGCGCTGCCGACCATCGCTGAAAGTCTCGGCGCGTCGACCGCGGCCACGCAGATGACGCTGATGTCGTTCTTCCTGGCGTTCGGGCTCTGCCAGATCGTCTATGGCCCGGTCTCGGACATGGTCGGCCGCAAGAAGCCGCTCTATTTCGGCCTCGCGCTTTTCACCATCGGCTCGGTGGGCTGCGCGCTTGCCGGCAGCATCGAATGGCTGATCGCCTTCCGCTTCGTCCAGGGGATCGGCGCATCCGCCTCCATGGTGATCCCGCGCGCGATCATCCGGGACCTTCACACCGGCATCGAGGCCACGCGGCTGATGGCGTTCGTGATGCTGGTGCTGAGCGTCTCGCCGATCCTGGCGCCGCTGATCGGCAGCCTGCTGATCGCCCATATCGGCTGGCGCGCGGTCTTCGCGGTCGTGACGGTGGTTGCCGTTTCAGGCCTCGCGGTGACCGCCCTGTTCCTGCGCGAGACCCGTCCGCCGTCGGAGCGGATTGCGGGCGGCTTCAGCAGCGCCTTCGCCGGCTTCTGGCAGCTTCTGCGCGACTGGCACTTCCTCGGCGTCACCTTCATCGGCGGGCTTGGCATGTCGAGCTTCTTCGCCTTCCTGGCCAGCTCGTCCTTTATCTATATCGGCCATTACGGCCTGACCCCGACCCAGTACGGCCTGGCGTTCTCGGTGAACGCCATCGGCTTCATCGGCGCGTCCCAGCTCACCGCGAAACTGGGCACCCGGTTCGGGATCGGACGGCTGGTGATCGCGGCGGCGTTCCTGCACACGCTGTTCGCCGTGATCCTGTTCGGCGCGACCATGGCCGGGATCGACAGCCTCGCGGTCCTGATCGTGCTGCTGTTCTTTGCCTTCGCCTTCCTGGGCCTGGTCATCCCCTCGACCATGGTCCTGGCGCTCGACAACCACGGCCCCATCGCCGGCATGGCGTCGGCGCTCGGCGGCACGCTGCAGATGGTCGTCGGCGGCCTGATGATCGTGGTCATCAGCCAATTCTTCGACGGCACGGCCCAGCCGATGGTGACGGCCATCGCCCTTTGCGGCGCAGGGGCATTCACGCTGTCCCTCCTGACCCTGCGGCCACGAAAGCACGCGTAAGCCGGCGGGCGACCTTGCCGCCCCCGGCGGGCGGGCCCTATAGTCCCGCTTTAATGAAAACGCCCGCCGCCCCGCCCAGCAATACCGGCTTCCCGCACCGGCATCTTTTGGGCATCGAGGGCCTGAAGCCGGCGGAAATCACCCTTCTTCTCGATCTAGCCGACTCCTACGTCGAGCAGAACCGGCAGCCGGACAAGAAGCGCTCGATCCTGCGCGGCCGCACCCTGATCAACCTGTTCTTCGAGACCTCGACCCGCACGCGCACCAGCTTCGAGCTGGCGGCCCAGCGCATGGGAGCCGACGTCATCAACATCTCGGTCGGCGACAGCGCGGTCAAAAAGGGCGAGACGCTGCTCGACACGGCCATGACGCTGAACGCCATGCACCCGGACGTGCTGGTCGTGCGCACGCCGTTCTCGGGCGCGGTCAGCCTTCTGTCCCAGAAGGTCAACGGCGCGGTCATCAACGCGGGCGACGGCGCCCACGAGCATCCGACCCAAGCGTTGCTCGATGCGCTCACCATCCGCCGCCGCCTCGGTCGCTTGCAGGGGTTAACGGTCGCCATCTGCGGCGATATCACCCACAGCCGCGTGGCGCGCTCGAACGTCCATCTGCTCAACACCATGGGCGCGCGCGTGCGCGTGGTGGCCCCGCCGACCCTCCTGCCCGGCCCCTTCGCGCGGCTGGGCGTGGAATGCTTCACCGACATGCGCAAGGGACTGGAAGGCTGCGACATCGTCATGATGCTGCGCCTGCAGTCGGAGCGCATGCAGGGCGCCTATCTGCCTTCCGTCCACGAATATTTCCGCTTCTGGGGCCTGGACTACGACAAGCTGGCCGTGGCCAAGCCCGACGCGCTGATCATGCATCCGGGCCCGATGAACCGCGGCGTCGAGATCGACAGCGAAGTGGCCGACGATCTGGGCCGCAGCGTGATCCGCGAGCAGGTCGAGATGGGCGTCGCCGTGCGCATGGCCTGTCTGGACGTGCTGACGCGCGATCCGGCGCTGAGCAACAGGGTCTGACGATGGCCGCGCGCGACATCGCCCAGGGCGAAGCCCGCAAGCCCGCGACCGGCCGCGTCGCCTATGTGAACGCACGCCTGCTCGACCCCGCCAGCGGGCTCGACGCCAAGGGCGGCCTTGTGACCGACGGCGAAGTCATCGCCGCGCTGGGCGCCGACGTCACAGCCACGAATCAAGCCGCGGATACGGCGATCGTCGATTGCGGCGGCCATTGTTTGGCGCCCGGCCTGGTCGACATGCGCGTCCATGTGCGCGAGCCGGGCGAAGAGCATAAGGAAACCATCGCGAGCGCCAGCCGCGCGGCGGTGGCGGGCGGCGTCACCGCCATGGTGTGCCTGCCCAACACGGAACCGCTGATCGACGACGTGGCCGTGCTGGAATTCGTGGCGCGCCGCGCGCGCGAAGTAAAGCTGTGCAAGATCTTCGCCTACGCCACCATCACCAAAGGCCTCAAGGGCGAAGCCCTGACCGAAATGGGCCTGCTGGATGAGGCGGGTGCAGTCGGCTTCACCGACGGCACCGCGGCCGTCGGTAATCCCCAGGTGATGCGCCGTGCACTGTCCTATGCGCGCGCCTTCGACGCGCTGATCGTTCAGCATCCGGAGGAAAAGGCGCTGGCCGGATCGGGCGCCATGAACGAAGGCGAGATCGCGACTCGCCTCGGCCTGCCGGGAATTCCGCCCGCGGCCGAACTGATCATAGTCGAACGCGACCTGCGCCTGGTGGAGATGACGCAAGGCCGCTATCACGCGGCGCATCTCTCCACGGCCGCCGCACTCGACGAGATCCGGCAGGCCAAGCGCAAGGGACTGCGCATCACCTGTGACACGGCGCCGCCCTATTTCGCGCTGAACGAAAGCGCCGTCGGCGACTACCGTACCTTCGCCAAGCTCTCGCCGCCCTTGCGCAGCGAGGATGACCGGCGCGCGGTGGTCGAGGCGTTGAAGGACGGCACCATCGACGTGATCGCCAGCGACCATGCGCCGCAGGACCAGGATTCCAAGCGCGTGCCCTTCGTCCAGGCCGAGTTCGGCACGTCCGGTCTCGAAACCCTGCTGGCCGTGTCGCTGGAGCTCTATCACAACGGGCACCTGCCGCTCCTCAAGGTGCTGGAGCTGTTGACCGCGCGCCCTGCCGATCTGCTGCGTCTGCCGCTCGGCCGCCTGAAGGCCGGCGCGTCGGCCGACCTGGTGCTGTTCGATCCCGACAAGCCCTGGCAGGTCGATGCCGACCTTCTGGTCAGCCGTTCGAAAAGCTCGGCCTTCGACGAGCGCCCCGTCCAGGGCGTGGTGCTGCGCACCGTGGTCGATGGCCGCGCGGTCTACGTGCGCGATTCGGCGGGCTGAGATGGAGCAGCATCCGCTCCTCATGGGTATGCCGCCGGCATGGGGCCTGTGGGAACAGGTCTGGCCCTTCTATGCCGCGGTGTTGGGCGGCTATCTCCTGGGCTCCATTCCTTTCGGCTTGATCGTGACCCGACTCGCGGGTCTCGGCGATGTTCGCCGCATCGGCTCGGGCAATATCGGCGCGACCAATGTGTTGCGCACCGGGCGCAAGGATTTGGCCGCGCTGACGCTCTTGCTCGACGGCGCAAAAGGCGCGGCCGCCGTACTGATCGCGACCGCCTATCTCGGGGCGGGCGCCGGCATCATCGCGGGCGGTGCATCGCTGCTCGGCCATTGCTTCCCCGTCTGGCTGCGTTTCAAGGGCGGCAAGGGCATCGCCACAATGCTGGGCATCGCGCTGGCGCTCGACTGGAAGGTCGGGCTTGCGATGATCGCCGTATGGCTCATCGTCGCGGGCGTAACGCGCTTCTCATCGCTGGCCGGTGTGATCTCGGCCGTCTCGGCGCCCGCACTCTTTAAATGGCTGGCGACCGCGCAGATGGGCCAGTTCGCCATCGGCATCGCCATGCTGATCATCCTGCGTCACATCGCCAACCTTCGCCGTGTGATGAAGGGCCAGGAGCCGCGCATCGGCGAGAAGAAGAACGACGACGGCACACGCGCCGGAACCAGCGGCTAACGGCGGAGGGGCGCGATGCCGGCCCTTTCGCCCCGCGAACGTCTCGACCGGTTGCGCCTCGCGCGCAGCGAGAATGTCGGGCCCATCACCTTCCAACGCCTGATCGAACGCTTCGGCTCGGCCGGCGCGGCGCTAGAGGCGCTGCCCAATCTCGCGCGACAGGGCGGACGCCGCGGCCCGATCCGCCTCTGCCCGGAAGCCGATGCACAGCGCGAGGCCGAGACCATCGAGCGACTGGGCGCGCGGCTGCTCGTGCTCGGCGATGAAGAATACCCCGCACCTCTTTCCGCCATTGCGGATCCGCCGTCCGTGCTTTCGGTGCTGGGGGACGTCGCGCTTCTTTCCCGCCCATCCGTCGCGATGGTGGGCGCACGGAATGCGTCCGCGGCCGGACGCCGATTCGCCCGCTCTCTGGCCGAGGAGATCGGACAGGCCGGCTTGGTGGTCGTTTCAGGCCTGGCGCGCGGCATCGACACGGCCGCCCATGAAGGCGCACTCGCGACCGGAACCGTCGCTGTCGTGGCCGGCGGCGTCGATGTCGTCTATCCAGAAGAGAACCGGACGCTCCACGGCCGGGTCGCGGATCAGGGCGCTGTCATCTCCGAGATGCCGCCCGGCACAGAACCTATCGC
The DNA here is from genome assembly GCA_964477375.1 of uncultured Rhizobiaceae bacterium. Taxonomy (GTDB): domain Bacteria; phylum Pseudomonadota; class Alphaproteobacteria; order CADEGL01; family CADEGL01; genus CADEGL01. The sequence continues at coordinate 9,199 of CAYZFH010000095.1, forward strand.
CGCCCTGTTTCCCCGCCGCAACCGGACCATTTCCGGGCTCGCCATGGGGACCGTGGTGGTCGAGGCCGCCTTGCGCTCCGGCTCCCTCATCACCGCCCGGCAGGCCCTGGACCAGGGGCGCGAGGTCTTCGCCGTGCCGGGCTCTCCTCAAGACCCCCGCGCCCGGGGCGCCAATGACCTGATCCGTCAGGGAGCGACACTGGTGGAGGAGGTGGGCGACATCCTGGCTGTTTTAGGCCCCGTATCCCGCTCGGTCGTCAATCGGCCTGCTAATCATTTGAATTTGAATGAAGATTTTTCAAGCGCGCCGCCCTCTGGTATGGACGAATTAAGGACTAAAATCCTCACATTGCTCAGCCCAACACCGGTCGCGGTTGACGAAATCGTTCGGCAATGCCAATTGTCACCCGCGACCGTCGCCTTGGTGCTCTTGGAGCTCGAGCTGGCGGGACGGTTGGAACGGCATCCTGGCAATCAGGTGTCCATCCTTTAAACCTTTGTAAACGTGGACTTTTTTCGATTCAACTGGGGCACCGGGTGAATATGAACGTCGTTGTCGTCGAATCGCCCACCAAGGCGAAGACCATCAACAAATACCTGGGCAAGGACTACACGGTGATCGCCAGTTACGGTCACGTGCGGGACCTTCCGCCCAAGGACGGATCGGTGCGCCCGGACGCCGATTTCGAGATGCTTTGGCAGGTCGACGACCGCGCCGAGAAGCCGATCGGCGAGATTGCCAAGGCGCTGAAAGGTGCCAAGCGCCTGATCCTGGCGACCGACCCCGACCGCGAAGGCGAGGCCATCTCTTGGCATGTGCGCGAGGTCTTGAACCAGCGCAAGGCACTCAACGACGTCGAAGTGAAGCGTGTGGTCTTCCACGAGGTGACCAAGGACGCCGTCTTGGACGCCATGAAGCATCCGCGGGAACTGAACCGCGAGCTGATCGACGCCTATCTGGCCCGGCGCGCGCTCGACTATCTGGTCGGCTTCAGCCTATCGCCCGTGCTGTGGCGCAAGCTGCCGGGCAGCCGCTCGGCCGGACGCGTGCAGTCGGTGGCGCTGCGCCTCATCTGCGAGCGCGA
>CAYZFH010000096.1:0-10282 GCA_964477375.1 uncultured Rhizobiaceae bacterium
GCCGCTCCGCCTGCTTGGGGATGAAGTAGTACATGATTCCCAGGAAACCCGCGGTCAGGAAGAAGCCCACCGCGTTGTGGCCGTACCACCACTGGATCAAGGCATCCTGGACGCCTGCGAACAGCGAATAGCTCTTTGTCCCGGTCCACGAAACCGGTACGGCCAAGTTGTTGACGATGTGCAGCATCGCAATGGTGACGATGAACGCCAGGTAGAACCAATTGGCGACGTAGATATGCGGCTCACGGCGCTTGATGATCGTCCCCAGGAAGACGATCAGATACGTGACCCAAACCAGGGTCAGCCACAGATCGACGTACCACTCCGGCTCGGCGTATTCCCGTCCCTGGGTGATGCCGAGGACGTAGCCCGATGCCGCGAGGACGATGAAAAGCTGGTAGCCCCAGAACAGGAACTCGGCCACGGCGGGACCGCCGAAGAGAGACGCGCGGCAAGTGCGTTGAACGACGTAAAGCGACGTGGCGATCAGCGCGTTGCCGCCGAAGGCAAAAATGGCGGCCGAGGTGTGGAGCGGGCGCAGCCGCCCGAAGCTTGTCCAGGGCAAATCCAGGTTGAGGATGGGAAACGCGAGCTGGAACGCGATCACGACACCCGCCAGGAACGCGGCAACGCCCCAAAACATGGTGGCGACGGCGAATTTGCGGATGACGTCGTCGTTGTACGCGACAGGCTGGAAAGTGGTTCCTAAGGCGGCGACCATCGGATGTCCCAGGCCGCCCATCGCATGGCCCATCCCGTGACGATGCCAGCAGCCCCCTTTGGCGCCCTAAATGGCTGCTGCAGGCCGCTTCGGCATTGATCCACGTCAATCCCGCCGCCGGCCGGATCAGCTATGGTGCCCGCCTTCGAGCTTCGCTTTTTCCACATCAACGGCGGGCCGCGATGGTTGCGACGCATCAGGATCGAACCCTGGAGGTCCGGACGGTGGACATGGACCGTCCGTGGGCGTGGCTGGCCGCGGGCTGGCGCGACTTCTTGCGCGCGCCCAAGGTCGGTTTGACCTATGGAGCCATTTTCGCCGGTTTTGGTCTGGTCATCACGGCAGGCGCGTGGGCAGCGGGCGTCATCTATCTGACCTTGCCGCTAGCGGCGGGCTTTATGCTGATTGGCCCCATCCTGGCTGTCGGCCTGTACGACACGAGCCGCCGGCTGGCCTTGGGCGAACAGCCGACCCTCGCGCAGGCGGCGGAAGCTTGGAAGGCGAACGCGACTCAGATCGCGCTTTTTGGCGTGCTCCTTCTGATCATCTTCCTGTTCTGGATTCGCCTGGCCAGCCTGCTGTTCGCGCTTTTCTTCAGCAAATCCGCGTTGTCGCTCGGACGGCTCGTCGATGAAACCCTTTTTTCGGCGAACGGCATCTCTTTCCTGACGGTCGGATCGCTTATCGGTGCGGCTCTCGCCATCGGCGTCTTCGCCGTCAGCGTCGTGTCCGTTCCCATGCTTCTCGACCGGCCGGTCAATGTCTTCAGGGCGGTCGCCACATCGCTCGACGTCGCGCGGCGCAATCCTAAGACGATGGCGCTGTGGGCCGCTCTGATCGTTCTGTTCGCGGGCGTGGGACTGGTGACGTTCTATGTGGGCCTTGTTGTGGCTCTGCCCCTGCTTGCCCATGCTACATTGCATGCCTATAGGGACACGGTCGGCGACACAGATTACTGAATAGGGAATTGGCCATGTCCGTTGACCGCATTTTCATTTCGATCTTTTCGGGACTCCTGGCGCTGACCGGCTTGATGATGGCGAGCCGTGCATCGGACGATGGAGTCTACATCGCCGGCTTCCTATTTCTCGTTTTCGGCATCTTCATGACGTTCCGGATGATCGCCGCCGCCTTTAACGACTAACGCTCGCGCGCCCGTAGCCATCCGTGTGCGCGGCAAGCGGTGGATGGTAAGCTGCTCCCGCACAAGCGGCTAAACAGCGGGGGAGTCATGGCGATCTCGATCCGGAAGACAATCGTGAATTGGGAAGAGACGTCTCAGGAAATGGGGCGGCCGGTCAGCGGCACCAAGCTCAAGCTCGCCGTCGGCATCATCATGCGCAACGACGCGGCCGGTCAGTATTGGGACGATCTGTCGCGCTTGATCGATACCGGCGCCGAGGTCGGCGCCCATCTGGTGAACAAGGCGGCCGATCTCTTGGGCGCTCGAATCTCCGAGGTCACGGGCTACGGCAAGGGCGCCATCGTCGGCGCCAAGGGCGAGCTCGAACACGCCGCGGCACTGATCCATCCGAAGTTCGGTGCACCGGTGCGCGCCAAGCTCGGCCGCGGCCCCGCGATCATCCCCTCCACCAAGAAGCTGGGCGGGTGCGGTTCGTCCATCACCATGCCGATCACCAATTGCGACGATATCTGGAAGTTCGACCAGATGGACGCCATCGACCTATTCGTGCCCGACGGACCGCGCGAGGACGAGATCGTGATCGCGCTGGCGCTATCGATCGGCGGGCGGCCGTTGCACCGGATCAAGCCCGTCAAATAGGCGCCGTGTCAGTCGAAGGCGATGAAGGTGTTGCACTGGGCCGGGTCGCCCGAGTCGTAGCCCTTCTTCAGCCATTCGACGCGCTGGGTCGATGTGCCGTGAGTGAAGCGCTCGGGCGTTACCTTGCCGGCTGATTTCTTCTGCAGCGTGTCGTCGCCGATGGCGTTCGCGGTCTTGAGACCCTCTTCCAGGTCCCCCGCCTCCAGCGCCACCTGGCCGTTTGAGACCGCGGCTGCGTTCTGGGCCCAAACACCCGCGTAGCAATCGGCCTGCAGTTCCAGCGCCACGGAGTAGCGGTTGGCCTCGGCGGCACTGCGGGCGTGGGATTGCGCCTCCTCCACCTTTTTCGTCGTGCCGGTCAGCGCCTGGACATGATGGCCGAATTCGTGGGCGATGACGTAGGCGCGCGCGAAATCGGCGCCCGACGCGCCGAGGCGCTTTTCCATTTCCTGCCAAAACGCCAGATCCAGATAGACCGTCTCGTCGTTCGGGCAATAGAACGGCCCCATGGCCGATTGACCGAAGCCACATCCCGTCCGCGTGCCCTGTTCGTAGAGCACCACGCGCGGCGGCTCGTAGCCTTCGAGCTTCGCGGACCAGACATCGTTGACGTTGGCGGCGACCACGTCGACAAAGCGCCCGGCCTCGTCCGCCGGCGTGCCGCGCTTTCCCTCCTGCTGCACACCCGCGCCGCCGACCTGGCTCACGATCTGCTCGGTCGTGAACGGGTCGATGCCGAAGACGAAATAACCGATGAGCGCGATGGCGACGGCGCCGATGCCCCCGCCCGCCAAGGTACCCCCGCCCATGCCGCGGCGATCCTCGACACCGCCACCCTCACGTCCGCCCATCCAGCGCATATCTGGCCTCCCGAAAATTGGGAACGGATTCAGGATGCGATTGTTCCGCCGGCTGGACACTTGGACGGTTCACCCGCCCGCAATATTCCATAAGATAGGGCCGATTGCTGGGGGCTCGAATGAAACGATCGGCTGGATTCCTTATCGCGGTATTGGCGTTGGGCGGGTGCATGACGCCTGTGGACGAGATGCGCCAGTTGCCGCCCACCGGCACGTCAAGCCTGCCGGGCAGCGCCGGCAACGCGGCCTATTGCGTGGCACGCCAGCTCAACGCCTGGCCCGGCAACGGCACCCTGCCCAGCGCCACCAACACCGTGGCGCTGACGGACGACGGCGCCTATGTCTACGGCACCTCGGGCGCCAACAGCATGTGGCTGATCGACGCCGTCAACAGCGGCGGCAACGCGGCCCTGACCTACCGTGTTTCGAACGTGGTGACGTCGCCCGACATGGCGGCGCGCCTGATCGAGGGCGGCATCGCGAACTGCCGCATCGGCGGATAGGCAAAGAAAAAGGCGGAGACGTTTCCGTCTCCGCCCTTTCGCTCTCGACCGGTCAGCTTACGTCAGCATCCACTGGTTGAAGCGCTCGATCGCCTTCTCCTGGACCGTGCCCCAATAGTCCGAATCGATCCGGAACATCTGCTTGAAATTGTCCGGATAGGTCGGCAACAGCGCCGCGCGCTTGGGATCGACGTATTTCAGCGCGTTCGGGTTCGGCGGGCCGTTGGTGACGAAGGGCGTATAGGCCGCCTGCGCCTTGGCCTGCGCAGTGTAGCGGATGAACTTCCGCGCCATCTCCAGCTTCGGGTTGCCCTTGGCGACCGCCCAGCCTTCATAGCTCCAGAGACCCTGGTTCCAGGAGATGGCGCAGGGGCCGCCATTGTCGATGGCCGACTGCACGCGCGCGCTCCACGTCGCGCACATGTCGACCTCGCCCGTCTTCAGCAACTGCGAGGCTTGGGCGCCGCCCGTCCACCAGATGGCGACGTCCTTCTTGATCTTCTCCAGCGACTTGAAGGCGCGGTCGAAATCGATCGGATAGATCTTGTCGCCCGGCACGCCGTCGGCCATCAGCGCCTCTTCCAGCGTGTCCTGCGGATATTTCCGCATGCCGCGCCGGCCGGGGATGCCGCCGATATCCCAGACATCCTTCCAGCCGCCCGTCGGCGCCTTGGCCTTGGCCGGATAGATGTCGGTGCGATACCCCAGCACGGCCGCATAGACGTCGACGCCGACCATGGTGGGCGTGCGGAAATGCGCCGGGATTTCCTGGACGACGGGATCGTTCTCCAGCTCCAGCTTTTCCAGCATGCCCTGGTTGCGCAGCGTCTGTTCGCTGGAATAGGCGACCGCGAAGACGTCCCACTGATAGACCTTCGTCTCGACCATGGCTTTGACGATGGCGATGGGATCGTGCTGGCCCGCGACGCCCACGATCTCGATGCCGGTCTCCTGGGTGAAGGGCTTGTAGAACGCCTCGAGGAAGGCTTTCTCGAACGGCCCGCCCGGATCGCGCACGACCAGGCGGTCGGCCGCGCGCGTCTTGCGCGGAACGAGGACGGTCGGAAATGCGACGGCCGCAGCGCCCAGCGCCGCGCCTTTCAGTATCGAGCGCCGTTTAATCGAAGACGACATGAACGAGTTCTCCCCTTGTGGCCCGGACGCCGCTGACCGACGCCGTCTACTGCGCACGGAAAGAACTATAGACACGGGCCGATTCGGCTGGCGACGCGCGGAAACCGCGATGCGATAAACGCCCGGTGCAAGGGGGCCATGCATGGGGGCGTTGGCCGGGCTCAGACCGGGCGGTCGCCTCGAACCGTTACGCGGTGCATGCGGCGGCGATAGCCGTTGTAGTCGTTGATGGCGAAATGCTGGGTGCAGCGATTGTCCCACAGCGCGACCGCCCCCCGGCTCCAGGTGAAGCGGCAGGTGAACTCCGGCCTCACCGCGTGGCGGCAGAGATAGTCGAGGAGCGGCTTGCTCTCCTCCGCCGTCATCCCCTCGAAACGCACCGTGAAGACCGGGTTGACGTAAAGCGCCTTCCGCCCCGTCTCGGGATGGGTCCGCACGACCGGGTGCAGATTCTCGGTCGGGGCAGTCGTCGGGTTGTAGAGTTTGGTCGAGGATTTCTCGTTATAGGCGGCCTGCGCCTCGGGACTGCTCTGGAACCCGTCGCTGTGCACGGCCTTGAGGCCGTCCAGCATCCGCCGCATCCCGTCGGAGAGCATCTCGTAGGCCAGATACTGGTTGGCGAACATCGTGTCGCCGCCGAAGGGCGGTATCTCGAGCGCGTAGAGCACCGAACCCAGCGCGGGCTTTTCGTAGAAGCTCACATCGGTATGCCAAATGCCGCCGACATTCTTGGTGGCGTCGACATCCTTCAGGAACTCCAGCACCTCGGGATGGCCGTCGAGCGGCTTGTACTGCGGGTGGATGTCCAGCTCGCCGAAACGGCGGCCAAACGACGTCAGGTGATCGGGCGTCAGCGTCTGGTCGCGGAAGAAGATGACCTGGTGATCGAGGAAGGCCTGATGGACCGCCGACCACTGGGCATTGTCCAACGGCTTCGCCAAATCGACGCCGGTCAGTTCGGCGCCGATCGCGCCCGACAAAGGACGAATCCCGATCTCGGCCATGTCACGCTCCAGAGCTTGCCTGGAAGCCAAACGCCCGGATCAGGCCGCGCGTTCCTCGCGCGGCTGGATGCCGCCGCGCACGGCACCGGCCTCGATCTCGCGCCACAGGATGCGGTGATTCTCCGGCAACGCCCGGCTGTTGGGCATCGACAGCCACAGGCGCAGCAGCATGCGCACATGGCCCGTGGCCGGATCGTCCTCGAACGGATCGCGCGCGTGGTAGACGACGTGGTTGTTGAGAAGCTGGAAGTCGCCCGGCTTCAGCGTCATCTCGTAGCAGAGCGCGTGCGCCGTCTCGGCCAGAAGGTCGAGCGCCTCGTCCTGCGCCGCCGTCATTTTGGGCACATTGGGCAGCTTCTGCGCGGCCTCGACATAGGTGCGCGAATAATGGCTGGTGAATTTCCCGTCGCGCACGGCGAAGACCGGCAGGTTGTAGGCGATCTTGTCGCCACCCTCCTCCTCGCCCAGCCGGCTGCGCCAGTAATCGTGATAGAGCAGTTCGACCAGATCTGGCCGCTTGGCCAGCATGGCGTTGTGGATGGCACAGGTGCTGGCCAGCTTGCTGTGGCCGCCCTTCTTCGCCTGGTTGACACAGAGAAGCGTGACCACGTCGACGCGGTCGGTGTGGAAGCGCAGGCCGCCGGCGGATTTCGTGCGCGCGTAGGACGAGAGGAACGCGCCGTCCTTGTCCTGCATCTGGCCGTAGCGTTCGCCGACACCCGCACCTTCGTCCTGGATCACGCGCATCATCTCGCCGAAGCGGTTCTGCGTGACCGGCGTGCCGATGTGGCAGCCGACGCCGAAATACATGCGGCGGATATCTTCGATCTCGTAGTTGCGGACGGGCATGCCCTGCACACGGAAGATACCGGTGCCTTCCTCCAGCTCCTTGCGCACTTCCTCGGCCAAGGGTGCGAAGGACGGCAGCGGAAAGCTCTTCTTCGTCACCTGGTCCCAGGGCGTGCCGCGCGTGACCGCGATGGCGCGGTCCAGGTCGGCCAGCTGCTCCGCGGTCAAATCGCGGATCCAGCGCTTGGTGGCGCCTATCTCGGCGCCGGTCCAGACATGGGGGCCGGTGAAGGGGCGGATTTCCGACATGGCGAACCTCCGATACGGGTGCGCGATACCTTACCTGCTTACAGAATGCCCAAGCCTGCCCATCGCGGGCAAGACCTGGGACATTACGTATGGTTTATGCGCGGGCCCGCAACCCTTGGGCCTAGCGCTTGCGGCGCACCTGGCTGACGTCGCGCACCGCACCGCGCGCGGCGCTGGTGGTGAGCGCGGCATAGGCTTCGAGCGCCGCCGTCACCTTGCGCGGGCGCGGGCCCGGATGCCACGCATCGTCGCCCTTGGCGTCCATCTTCTTGCGCCGCTCGGCCAATTCCGCATCGGACACGGCGACGCGCAGCGAGCGGTTCGGGATGTCGATCTCGATCCGGTCGCCTTCCTCGACGAGGCCGATGGCGCCGCCTTCGGCGGCTTCCGGCGAGATATGGCCGATCGACAGGCCGGAGGTGCCGCCCGAGAAACGCCCGTCGGTGATGAGCGCGCAGGCTTTGCCGAGGCCTTTCGACTTCAGATAGCTGGTCGGGTACAGCATCTCCTGCATGCCGGGGCCGCCCTTCGGGCCCTCGTAGCGGATCAGCACCACGTCGCCTTCCTTGACCTTCCCGCCCAGGATGGCCGTCACGGCCGTGTCCTGGCTGTGGAAGATGCGCGCGGGCCCGCTGAAGGTCAGCGAAGCGGGATCGACGCCGGCCGTCTTTACGATCGCACCTTCCAGCGCGATGTTGCCGTAGAGCACGGCCAAGCCGCCGTCCTTGCTGAAGGCATGCTCGGCATCGCGCAGCACGCCCTTCTCGCGGTCGACGTCGAGCGATTCGTAACGCTTGTCCTGGCTGAACGCCTCGGTCGTGCGCACGCCGCCTGGGCCAGCACGGAAGAAGGTGGTGACGGCCTCGGTCGGCTTGCCCTTCACATCCCAGCGCGCAAGCGCCGCGCCCATCGTGGCCTCGTGCACGGTGGCGACCGACGTGTCGAGCAAACCCGCACGATCAAGCTCGCCCAGGATCGCCGGGATGCCGCCCGCGCGGTGGACGTCTTCCACATGCACGTCGGGCACCGACGGCGAAACCTTGCACAGGTTCGGCACGCGGCGCGACAGCCGGTCGATGTCAGCCATCTTGAAATCGACGCCGCCTTCTTCGGCCGCGGCCAGAAGATGCAGCACGGTGTTGGTCGAACCGCCCATCGCGATGTCGAGCGACATGGCGTTCTCGAACGCCGCCTTGTTCGCGATCGTGCGCGGCAGGGCCGTCGCGTCCTCCTGTTCGTACCAGCGCTTGGCCAAATCGACGGCCAGCCAGCCGGCCTCGAGGAACAGGCGCTTGCGGTCGGCATGGGTCGCCACGACCGTGCCGTTGCCCGGCAACGCCAGGCCCAGCGCCTCGGTCAGGCAGTTCATCGAGTTGGCCGTGAACATGCCGGAGCACGAGCCGCAGGTCGGGCACGCGGAGCGCTCGATGACCTTGGCCTCTTCGTCGCTGACCTTCGAATCGGCGGCGGCGACCATGGCCGTGATCAGGTCGACCTTCTTGGTCTTGCCGCCATGGACGACCTTGCCGGCTTCCATCGGGCCGCCCGAGATGAAGACGGTCGGCACGTTGAGGCGCATGGCGGCCATCAGCATGCCCGGCGTGATCTTGTCGCAGTTGGAGATGCAGACCATCGCGTCGGCGCAATGCGCGTTCACCATGTACTCGACCGCGTCCGCGATCAGCTCGCGCGAGGGCAGGCTGTAGAGCATGCCGTCATGGCCCATGGCGATGCCGTCATCGACGGCGATGGTGTTGAACTCCTTGGCCACGCCGCCGGCCTTCTCGACCTCGCGCGCGACCATCTGGCCCAGATCCTTCAGGTGGACATGGCCCGGCACGAACTGGGTGAAGGAATTGGCGATCGCGATGATCGGCTTGCCGAAATCCGAGTCCGTCATACCCGTTGCGCGCCAAAGGCCGCGGGCGCCCGCCATGTTGCGGCCGTGGGTGGAGGTGCGGGAGCGATACTGGGGCATGGCAGTCCTCATGGATGAGACAGGCGGACGGGCCACCGTCCCTGGGGGCCCAAACCGCCGTTAGGGGCGAAAAATGCACCTTATTTGCCGAAAAATCCAATCGGAGCCGGGGCCCTGGCGACCCCGGCTTGGGACGTCAGTTCCCGACGGGCTTCAAGTTCGCGGTCACGTCCACGATGGGCTGCTTACCGGCCATGGGCACGGTCATCGGCTTGCCCTTGGCGGCGGCCAGGGCCGCTTTCAGGTCCACCATGGCGATGGTCTGGTCCTTATAGGTGCGGAAGTGGTAGCGGCCCGTGGCCAGGTCGGCGACGGCGGTCCAGGCGGTGAACTCGTAATCCGCGCCCGCATAGCCCGCGGGCGGCCCATCGGCCCCGACGGGAATGTCGAAATTGTTGAGCAGGTGGAAGACCTGCGTCACCGCATCGGCCGAGGTCGCCGAGGGCAGCGCCGCGCGGGAGAAGACCGCCGCGCGCACGAAGCGCGAGGGGCTGCCGAAATCCCCCGGCATGCCCGCGAGGCCGCCGCCGAAGCCGAGCGGCGTCAGTGTGATGCCCGCGATCGTCTTGGGCGCGGGGCTGGCGACCGAGAGGTTCAGGTAATTGCGCAGGTTGGTCATGTGCCAGTCGAACGGCGGCGCGTTGGCCATGACGCCGATCGGGTTGTCGTAGACCTTGAGCACGCCGTCGATGGGCTCGATCACGATCGACTTGCCTGATTTGTCGCGCACCAGGAAATGCACCGGCGGCACCGTCTTCAACACCTCGAGATAGGTCGGCGCGAGGACGATGTTCTTGAGGTTGGCCTTCACCTCGTCGACGGTCGCGTTGGTGCCGAGCGCCCACAGGCCGAACTCCCACGGCGCCAGACCCTTGGCGGCGTTCTTGCCGTCGACCGGCGTGTAGCTGGCGAACTGCGGGAAATAGAACAGGCCGACATAGAGCCCGGCCTCGTTGATGCCGTCGAGCATGGCGTTCTGCATGCCGAAGCCGTTGGCGCCCACCATGCCGTACTTGGTCTTGAAGGACAGGCCCTTGGCGTTGTTGGGCAGCGTGCCGGTGACCGCGTAGCCGGCCGGAATCGCCACGATGTTGGATTGGGGATCGACGCCGAACTCGAGCGTGCGGCCCGTCACCACGCCGCCATCCTTGGACTGCAGCATCATGCCGGTGCAGGCCTGCGCCATGGGCGCGAAGGCGAG
>CAYZFH010000097.1:0-1758 GCA_964477375.1 uncultured Rhizobiaceae bacterium
CACCCAGGTGGCGGATGCGCTCTTCGGGTTCGATGAAGGTGCGTCCGACATAGTGGTTGCGGATGATGCCGTACTCGAACGGCACGCCGGATTCCGAGGCATAGCCCAAGGCGGCGGGCACGCCCGAATCGGGTACCGGTACGATCACGTCGGCCGGCACGGGCGATTCCTTGGCCAGCTCGGCGCCAATGCGCTTGCGCGCATCGTAGACGCTATGGCCTTCGACCACGCTATCGGGCCGCGCGAAATAGATGTGCTCGAAGATGCAGAAGCGTTTGCGCTGGATCGGGAAGGGCTTGAGGCTCTGCAGCCCCGTCTCGTCGATGACGACAACCTCGCCCGGTTCGATGTCGCGCACGAAGCGCGCACCGATGATGTCGAGCGCGCAGCTTTCGGACGCCAGGATGTAGGAATCGTCGAGCCGGCCGAGGACCAGAGGGCGGACGCCCAGTGGGTCGCGCAGGCCGATCAGCTTCTTGCGGCTGAGCGCCACCAGCGAATAGGCGCCCTCGATCTGGCGCAGGGCGTCCACGATGCGATCGACCAGCTTGTCGCGGCTGCTGGTCGCGATCAGGTGGCAGATCACCTCGGTGTCGGTGGTGGATTGGAAGATGGCGCCGCGCTTGACCAGTTCGCGCCGGATGGCGACAGCGTTGGTCAGGTTGCCGTTATGGGCGAGGGCCAGGCCGCCGAAGGCGAAATCGATGAAGAGAGGCTGGATGTTGCGGACGATGGTGTCGCCGGTGGTGGAATAGCGCACGTGGCCGCAGGCGCTATCGCCCTTTAGGCGGCGCATGACCTCTTCCGAGCCGAAGATGTCGCCGACCAGGCCGAGAGCGCGGTGGCTGGGGAACTGTTCGCCGTCGAAGGTGACGATGCCGGCCGCTTCCTGACCCCGGTGCTGGAGCGCGTGCAGGCCAAGGGCGGTCAGCGCCGCCGAATCCGGATGGCCGTAGATGCCAAAAACCCCACACTCCTCGCGAAGGTGATCGTCGTCGTAAGGGTGGGTTGTGAGCATCGCGCCTTTCTATTGGGTGGTCTGGCTATTTGGTGGTTTGGATCAGCCTGTCCAGGTCCTGCCGCTCGTCGTTCTTATAGCCCTTCTCCAGATCGGACGCAGCGTCTTTTGACTGCGGCGCGCCGAGGGCATCCAGGGCGCTTTTGGCGTCGCCCTGCACGGCCCCGCGGGGGATCAGGCCGCGCAACATCGCCGTGCCCCGCTCGATCAGGGGGCGGGATTTGGCCTCGGTCACCCAGCTCGGCATGCTGGCCATGGGCACGAACCAACTCATCGCCAGATAGGCCAGGCAAACCAACGCCGCGCCGCGCACCAAGCCGAACAGAAGCCCGAGGCCGCGATCCAGCCCCCTCAGGTGGCTGTCGCGGACACGTGTTTCGATCGGACGGCTTGCTAGGGAGATAAGCAGGAAAGCGACGATGAAAAGACCCAGGCCGATGACAATATCGGCCAGCCAGCCGGGGTTCACGAAGGAGCGTCCGATCGGCTGCAGCCACTGAAAGCCGAAAAAGGCGATCACGGCCGCGCCGCCCCAGGTCACGATGGCTAGCATCTCGCGCACGAAACCGCGGGTGAACGCCAGGAAGCCGGACAGGGCCAGGGCCACGACGACCAGGATATCGGCCACACTCATCGAAACCTCAACTCTCCGCCGTACCGCGCGCGGGCTTTTCGCGCGGCTTCACCATGCCGGCGCCGCCGGCGAACACATCGACCAGCTCCGCCAGGCGGCCGATCTC
>CAYZFH010000097.1:1858-10274 GCA_964477375.1 uncultured Rhizobiaceae bacterium
CGCGCGCCTTCCTTGCGCCGCTTGGGCAGGATGGCGCGCCCGAAGCCGAGCTTGGCGGCTTCCTTGAGCCGCGCGTCAGCCTGGCCCACGGGACGCACTTCGCCGCCGAGGCCGATCTCACCGAAGACTACGGTCTCCGCCGGCATGGGGAAGTCGGTCAGTGAGGAAACCAGGGCCGCCGCCACGGCCAAGTCGGCCGCGGGCTCCGCGATGCGCAGGCCGCCCGCCACGTTGAGATAGACGTCGCGCCCCGCGAGCGACAGGCCGCAGCGCGCCTCGAGCACGGCCAGCACCATGGCCAGGCGGGCCGAATCCCAACCCACCACGGCCCGGCGCGGCGTCGCGAAGGCCGAGGGTGCGACCAGCGCCTGGATCTCGACCAGCATCGGGCGGGTGCCCTCCATCCCCGCGAAGACGGCTGCGCCGCTGACGCCCGCGTCCCCGCCGTGCCGGTCCGACAGGAACAGGGCCGAGGGGTTGCGCACCTCCATCAGCCCGCCGTCGGTCATCTCGAAGACGCCGATCTCGTCCGACGGGCCGAAGCGGTTCTTGACCGCGCGCAGGATGCGGAACTGATGCCCGCGCTCGCCCTCGAAATAGAGGACCGTGTCGACCATGTGCTCGAGCACCTTGGGGCCGGCGATGACGCCTTCCTTCGTGACGTGGCCGACCAGGAGGACCGTGAAGCCGCGCTGCTTGGCGAGGCCGATCAGCTCCTGCGCCGCCGCGCGCACCTGGGCCACCGTGCCGGGGGCGGATTCCAGATTGTCGACATACATGGTCTGGATCGAATCGATGACGACGACTCGCGGGCCTGCCGCGGCCTCGAGCGAGGCCGCGATGTCGCGGATGTCGGTGGTCGCGGCCAGCTGCACCGGCGCGTCCTTGAGGCCCAGGCGCGCGGCGCGCATGCGGATCTGGTCCACGGCCTCTTCGCCCGAAACATAGGCGCAAGGCGCGCCCGACTTGGCGAGCGCCCCCGCGATCTGGAGCAGCAGGGTCGATTTGCCGATGCCGGGGTCGCCGCCGACGAGGAGGGCCGAGCCGGGCACGAGGCCGCCGCCGGTGACGCGGTCGAACTCGGCGATGCCGGTGGCCAGGCGCGGCACCTCGGCCGAGGCGCCCTTGAGCGATTCGAAGGCCACGACATGGCCGGCCTTCGCGGTGGTGGCGCCGGGCTTCAACCCGCCGGGGGCGCGGGGCCGCGCGGCTTCTTCGACAATCGAGTTCCAGGCGCCGCAGGCGTCGCACCGTCCGGCCCATTTGCGGTGAACCGCGCCGCATTGCTGGCAAACGAAATTGGGCGCGGGGCGCGCCACTAGGCCGTCCCGTGCCCGCCGCAGGGCGTCATGCGCGGACCTGCATCTTGATCGGACCTTCGGCCCGGCCGTGGATGAACTGATCGACGTAGGGGTTGTTGGAGCGGTCGATCTCCGGCACGGGCCCCGCCCAGATGATCTTGCCCTGGTACAGCATGGCAATGCGGTCGGCGATCTTGCGCGCGCTGGCCATGTCGTGGGTGATCGACAGGCCGCTGGCGCCCAGCTCGCGCACGCATTTCACGATCAGGTCGTTGATGACGTCGCCCATGATCGGGTCGAGGCCGGTCGTGGGCTCGTCGAAGAAGACGATCTCGGGCTCGGTCGCGATGGCGCGCGCCAGGCCGACGCGCTTGCGCATGCCGCCAGACAGCTCGGCTGGCGACAATTCGCCGACCTCGGCGCCAAGCCCGACCTGGGCCAATTTCTCCAGCGCGATCTTCTTGGCTTCCGGACGCCCCAGACCGCGCGCCTGCGTCAAGCCGAAGGCCGTGTTCTCCCAAACGCTCAAGCTGTCGAACAAAGCCGCGCCCTGGAACAGCATGCCGACCTTGCGGTTCACGCGCTCCCGCTCGCTGACCGACATGCCGATTACTTCCTCGCCGTCGATCTGGATACTGCCCGCATCGGGCTCCAAAAGGCCGAGGATGCATTTCAGCAGGACGGACTTGCCGGTGCCCGATCCCCCGATCACCACCACGGATTCCCGAACTCCCACATCCAGATCCAGGCCCGTCAGCACCTTTTTGGGGCCAAATGATTTGTGAAGACCGCGGATGCGGATCTTGGGCGTGCTCATGAGCCGAAGAACATAGCCGTGATCATGTAGTTGAAGGCCAGGATCAGGATCGAGGCCGACACCACGGCGTTGGTGGTGGCTTGGCCGACGCCCTGGGCGCCACCCTTCGAATGATAACCGTGATAGCAGCCCATCAGCGCGACCAGGAAACCGAACACGGCGGCCTTCACCAAGCCCGACACCACGTCCAGCGTTTCCAGGAAGTCCCAGGTGTTCTGAATATAGGTCGAGGGGTTGAAGCCAAGTTTATAGACACTGATCAAATAACCGCCGAACACGCCGATGATGTCGGCCACCACGACCAGGCACGGCAGCATCAAGACGCCCGCGATCAGGCGCGGCGCGATAAGATACTTGAAGGGATTGGTCGAAAGCGTTGTCAGTGCGTCGATTTGTTCGGTCACGCGCATGGTGCCGATCTCGGCCGCCATGGCGGCGCCGATGCGCCCCGCGACCATCAGGCCGGCCAGCACGGGACCCAGCTCGCGGGTGACGGACAGGACCACGACGGTCGCGATCGCCGACTCGGCGTTGAAGCGGGAGAAGCCCGTGTAGCTCTGCAGCGCCAGCACCATGCCGGTGAAGATGGCGGTCAGGCCGACGACGGGGAGGGAGTAATACCCGATCTCCATCATCTGATGGCCAATCAGGCGCGGGAAGAACGGCGGGCGGAAGCAATGCTGCAGACCGTTGAGCGCGAAGAGCGACAAGCGTCCCGCTGCCGCCAGGAATGCCAGCACCGCGCGGCCGATGGGGGTGATGATGGGCATGTCTTACGCTCCGGCTCCGGTATAGCGGCGCCGATAGCGCGGCCCCAGCGAGGTCAGAATCTCATACCCGTTGGTTCCCGCCATCTCGGCCACATCGTCGACCGTGTGGTCTGGACCGATGGCTTCGACGACCGCGCCCTCGACGGCGGCGTTCGCGGGCACGTCCGTGACATCGATCGTAATCAGGTCCATGGAGACGCGGCCCACGATGGGAACTTCCCGCCCGGCCAGGCGGCAGAGGCCGCGGCCGCTCAGGGAGCGGAGGTATCCGTCGGCGTAACCGATTGCCACAGTGGCGATTTTCGATTTCCGGCGGATGGAATGCGCGGCACCGTACCCAACCGTCCTGGGGTGGTCAATGTCGCGAACCTGGATGACGCGTCCCTCCAGCCGCACCACGGACAGCATCGGATTGGGCTGTCCCGGCGTCGGATTGACGCCGTAAAGCGCGGCCCCAGGCCGGGCCACGTCGAACTGGTAGTCCGGCCCCAGAAAGATGCCGGAGGAGTTGGCCAAACTGGCGCGCGCGGGAGGCAGGCGTTTGCGCATCCGGTCGAAATCCGTGCGCTGGGCCGCGTTCATGGGACTGCCGGGCTCCTCGGCACGGGCCAGGTGGCTGATGATCAATCGCAGTTCGGTGCCGTTCAGGCGGCTCGGGTCGTCCGCCAGCGTCTCGACGTCCGTTTCCTCCAGGCCCAGGCGCGACATGCCGGTGTCGATATGCAGCGCCGCCGGACGGGCGCCGTGCTTGCGGCCCCATTGTGTCCAGCGATCGAGTTGCGGCAGAGAGTTGAGAACAGGGATGAGGTTGTGGGCGGCGAACTCAGCCTCTTCGCCCGGCATGATGCCGTTCAGGACATGGATCGCTGCATCCGGCAGGCGGTGCCGCAGGGCGATGCCTTCGTCCAGGTGGGCAACGAAGAAATCGTGGCAGCCCGCGCGGGCAAGGGCAGGGCCGACCTGGGCCGCGCCCAGGCCATAGGCGTCTGCCTTGATGGCCGCGCCGCAGACCGCGTGGGTCAGCCGGCCGCGCAGCCGGCGATAATTCTCGGCGATGGCGTCGAGGTCGATGGTGAGAAGGGCGCCGGCCCCGCCGTCGGCGCCCATATCACACCTCGTGGTCGGGCAGATGGTCGTCCGACATATAGTTCTCGAAGCGCGTGAGCTCCGGCCGGAAATACAGGCGCACCGTGCCGGTCGGGCCGTTACGCTGCTTGCCGACGATCACCTCGGCCAGGTTGTGCACCTTGGCCATGTCTTCCTGCCACTTGGCGTGCTCGGCCGTGCCGGCGGCGGGTTCCTGCCGCTGCAGGTAATACTCCTCGCGGTAGATGAACATGACCACGTCGGCGTCCTGTTCGATGGTGCCCGATTCGCGTAAGTCCGCGAGCTGCGGCCGTTTGTCTTCGCGCTGCTCGGGGCCGCGCGAAAGCTGGGCCAGCGCCACCACCGGAACGTCCAGTTCCTTGGCCAGTGCCTTCAGCGAGCGCGTGATCTCCGCCACTTCCTGGACGCGGCTGTCATGGCGCGATTCGCCCGACGGGCGCAGAAGCTGCAGATAGTCGACCACGATCAGCGACAGGCCATGCTGACGCTTCAAGCGGCGCGAGCGCGTGCGCATGGCCGAGACCGAAAGGGCGGGCGTGTCGTCGATGAAGAACGGTGCGCGCGAAAGCGACTGGGCCGCGCGCACGATCTCGGGGAACTCCGACTGCGAGATCTCGCCCTTGCGGATCTTGTGCGAGGAAATCTTGGATTCTTCCGCCAGGATACGGGTGCCCAGTTCCTCCGACGACATTTCCAGCGAGAAGAAGCCGACCACGGCCCCGTCCACCACCTTCTGCTTGCCGGTCTCGTCGGTTTCCTCGCGGTAGGCGCGGGCGGCGTTGAAGGCGATGTTCGTGGCCAGCGCCGATTTACCCATCGAGGGGCGGGCGGCCAGGACGATCAACTCGCCGCTGTGCAGGCCGCCCAGCTTGGCATCCAGTTCGGTGAACCCGGTCGCGATGCCGGTGGTTTGGCCATCGCGCTTGTAGGCGGCCTCGGCGATCTGCACGGCTTCGGTCAGCACCTTGGCGAAGTTCTTGAAGCCCTGGCCGTATTGGCCCGAGGTCGCCAGGTCGAACAGCGCCTGCTCGGTGCGCTCGATCTGGGCACCGGCGGGCACGTCGAGGTCATAGCTATAGGCGCTGTCGGCCGTGTCCTCGGAAATGGCGATCAGTTGCCGGCGCAGGAAACGGTCATAGATCGTACGGCCATAGTCGCCCGCGTTGACGAGGGTGACGACGGAGGAGGCCAGGCGCGCGAGATACTGCGGGCCGCCGATCTGCTCGATGCTGCCGTCATGCTCGAAGAAATTCTTCAGCGTCACCGGGTCGGCGATCTGACCCTGCTCGATCAGCTTCATGATCGCGGTGAAAATGCGCTCATGCGTCGGGTCGTAGAAATGCTGCGGCAGCAGGAATTCGGACACCCGCTCATAGGCGCGGTTGTTGGTCAGGATGGCGCCCAGAAGCGCCATCTCGGCCTCGACGTTATGCGGCGGGGTGCGGTAGGTGGGCGGTTCGTCCGGGGCCGATGGGCCTCGGAAGGGCGTGACATTCTGGTTCATGGCGCCTGATGCTCGATCGCGCCGGAAAATCGGGCGCGGATCGGGAAGATTATCAGCGCCGGGTGTAAACCCGTCACATCTAATTTGGCTTCAAAGCGTCGCCAGCCAGGCTACCAACAGCGAAGATGTCCACATGCTGTGAACATCGTGGACAAGTCGGCGGACGCTTATTGCGCCGCCGCCAGTCCGCGCCGTTGGGTGCGCTCCCAGTCGGTGATGTAGTCGCGGGTCAGCGGCACGGCATCCGGCCGCTTCGCGATCTGCATCTGGAAGACCATCTGGTCGAAATAGCGGAACGAGACCTCGCAGCCGGTCAGGTAAAACTCCCACATCCGGCAGAAGCGCTCGTCGTAAAGTTTCTTGATCGCATCGCGATTGGCGCGGAATCGACGCGTCCATTCCGCCAGCGTCTCCGCGTAATGCAGGCGCAGGATTTCGATGTCGGTGATCCAAAGCCCCGCGCGTTCGACGGCGGCGACGGTTTCGGAAAGGGCGGGGGAGTAGCCGCCCGGGAAGATGTATTTCCGAAGCCACGCGTTGGTGTGGCTCGGCGGCTCCATGCGGCCGATGGAATGCAGCAGCATCACGCCGTCGTCTTTCAACAGGGCGCGCACCTGACCGAAGAACTCGTCGTAATGCTTGGCGCCGACATGCTCGAACATGCCGACCGAGACGATGCGGTCGTAGCGGTCGGTTTCATGCCGGTAGTCTTTGAGATGGAAACGCACGCGATTGGACAGGCCGGCGTCCATGGCTCTGCGGGTGGAAAGCGTATGCTGTTCCTCCGACAGGGTGACGCCCGTGACATCCACATCGGCCACGTCGGCCATATACAGGCCCAATCCGCCCCAGCCCGATCCGATGTCCAGCACCTTCATCCCGGGCTCCAGCAGCAGCTTGGCCGCGATGTGGCGCTTCTTGTTTTCCTGGGCGGTCTCGATCGTGTCGTTGCCGCTCAGGAAATATGCGCAGGAGTACTGCCGGTCCTTGTCGAGGAAGAGATCGTAGAGCTTGCCTGACAGGTCATAGTGGTGTGCGACGTTCTCGCGCGCCCGCCCGACCGGATTGTGCTGCCACAGGCGGCGCAGCATGGTCCGCAGCCGGCTGGACGCATTGTGCAAGCCGTGCGTCCGGTAGTTGGACAGGTTCTGTCCGAACAGGATCAGCAGATCGCGCAGGCTGCCTTCCGCGAAGGTCAGCGCGCCGTTCATGTAGGCTTCGCCGAGATGAAGCTCGGGATGGAAGAACAGTTTGTGGTGAAGGGTTCGGTCGTGGATCTTGATGGCGATCGGCCGTCCGGTCCCATCGCCGAAGCGGTGCGTGCGGCCGTTGGCGTCGACGAGCGTCAACGCCCCGGTGCGAACGACGTGATGTAACAGACGCGCAAACAGCATCTGCACCCCTCATCGGATCTCCCAGCCTCACCGCCGCGAGGAGACCCGCCGTTTTTCGAGGAGTGTTACTCCTCGTCTTCGTCCTTCGATTTGGCTTTCTTGCGCTTCGCCTTGGGCTTCGCTTCGGCCGTGGCTTCTTCGGCGGCTTCGGCTTCCGCGGGCTCCGCAGACGGCGTCTCCACCAATTCCTCGATCGCGACTTCGGCCTCTTCCTCGTCCGTCGCGGTGATCACTTCGCCGCGCGCCTGGCGCTCGGCTTCCTCGGCATTGCGCGCCACGTTGACCGTAACGGACTCGATCACTTCCGGATGCAGGGCAACGCGGACCGGATACAGGCCCAGCGTCTTGATCGGACGGTCCAGCAGGACCTGCGAGCGGTTCACCGCGTGGCCGGCTGCCGTGATGGCATCTGCGATATCGCGGGCGCTGACCGAGCCGTAAAGCTGCGCGGTCTCGCCGGCCTGACGGACGAGCAGGACCGACAGGCCGCGAACCTTCTCGGCCTGCGAGCCGGCCGCATCGCGGCGCTGCTTGTTGCTGGCTTCCAGCTCGGCGCGCTTCTTATCGAAGAACGTCTTGTTCTCTTCGGTCGCGCGCAACGCCTTTTTCTTCGGCAGAAGGAAATTCCGCGCGAAGCCGGGCTTGACGTTGACCACGTCGCCCATGTTGCCGAGGCGCTCGATGCGCTCAAGAAGAATGACTTGCATTGGGTAGTCCTCCTAAACGGGCTCGGCTCCGGCCCAGCGCCGTCGGAACTGTGTCCATGTCTCCGCGAACCCTATCGCGGTGACCGGCAACATGGCAAGAAAGCCGAGCAAGATCAATATCATGTAGAACGCAGCCAAGATCAGGCCGCGGGCGGGGAAACGCCGGACGAAGCTGTGCACGACAGCCAGTCCGACAAAGAAGAAGGGGATCGCCAGCACCGGGGTCAGGTTTTGGCCCAGGAATTCAAGCCCATCCAGACCGGTGACCCACGCCAAGAGCGCCGCAGCCAGGCCATACATCACCCAGTTCGGCGCCTCGATGGCGGACAGGCGCGGGGAAGGCCGCTTTGCGTGCCCGCCGCGCGTCAGCGCGCCTTGCGCCACGACGGCGTTCAACGACAGCACGATCAGCCACACCGAGGCCAGGATGGCGGGCAGGAAGTTGGCCAGAACGTCGACCCACGTTTCCAGCCGCGCGGCCACCGCCGCCATGTTGGGATCGCCCTGATACTGCGCCAGCCCTTCTTGGAAGCGGGCGCGGATGGCGTCCGGCAGATCGCTTCCGCCGCCCCACTGCACCAACACCACCAGCGCGATCGCCGCGGCGGCCAGTGCGGTCAACCAGCCCAACAGCAGGCCGGGCGGGTACCATTCGGTTGCATTGTCCGCGCCGGGACGCGACAGCAAAGACTGGCGCACTATGAACAGCACGGGCAGGGCGATCACGACGCCGAAGATCAAAGCCAGCGACAGGCCGCCGATGGCGCCCGTTGCGGCCGTCGCACCGCCCGCCGCGATCGCGGCGGCGACCAGGCC
>CAYZFH010000098.1:0-10262 GCA_964477375.1 uncultured Rhizobiaceae bacterium
GCGCACGGCGTCGGCCGTGTAGCGGACGCGGTGATGCTTCTCGTAATAGGGCTTCAGCCCGCGCAGAATTTTCACCGTGTCCTCGACCGACGGCTCGTTGACGTCGATCTTCTGGAAGCGACGGACGAGCGCGCGGTCCTTCTCGAAGTGCGTACGATATTCCTTGTAGGTGGTCGAGCCGATGCAGCGCAGTCCGCCGCTTTGCAGCGCGGGCTTCAGGATGTTGGACGCATCCATGGCGCCGCCGCTGGTCGCACCAGCGCCGATCACCGTGTGGATCTCATCGATGAAGAGGATGCCGTTCGGATGCGCTTCGAGTTCGGTCATCACGGCCTTGAGCCGCTCTTCGAAATCGCCGCGGTACCGCGTGCCGGCCAGGAGCGCGCCCATATCGAGCGCGAAGATGGTGGCGCCCTGCAGAACCTCGGGCACGTCGTTGTGCACGATGCGGCGCGCCAAGCCTTCCGCAATCGCCGTCTTGCCCACACCGGGCTCGCCGACATAAAGCGGATTGTTCTTCGTGCGGCGGCAGAGAACCTGAATCGTCCGCTCGACCTCGGCTTCGCGGCCGATCAGCGGATCGATCTTGCCCGACTTGGCTTTCTTGTTCAGATCGACGCAGTAGGCGTTGAGTGCTTCCTGCCCTTTCTTCACGGTCTTCTCGCCGGCGGCTTCCTCATCGGCACCCTCGACCGTGCGCTTCTCCGAGCGGCCTGGGACTTTGGCAATGCCATGGGAGATGTAGTTGACGGCATCCAGTCGCGTCATGTCCTGGAGTTGCAGGAAATAGACGGCGTGGGATTCGCGCTCGGCGAACATGGCGACCAGCACATTGGCGCCGGTGACGCGCTCGCGCCCGGAAGACTGCACGTGGATGACGGCGCGCTGGAGCACCCGGTGGAAACCGGCGGTCGGCTTCGCGTCCTCAAGCCGGTTGGTCACCAGCCCGTTCAACTCGTTGTCGATATAGGAGGCCAGGTCGCCCTTGATCCGGTCGATGTCGACGCCGCAAGCCCGGAGGACGGCAATCGCGTCCTGGTCCTCGGTTAGCGCCAGCAGAAGATGCTCGAGGGTCGCGTATTCGTGGCGGCGCTCGTTGGCCAAGTCGATGGCACGGCGGAGGGCTTGTTCGAGCTGGGGCGAGATGATGCCGCTCATTCCTTCTCCAGGGTGCATTGAAGGGGGTGCTGGTGCTGCCGGGCGCAGTCCATCACCTGGTTCACCTTCGTTTCGGCGACTTCGTAGGTATACACGCCGCAGATGCCGACGCCGCGACGGTGCACGTGCATCATCACTTCGGTGGCACGTTGCTGCGTCATGTTGAAAAAGCGCTCGAGCACGTACACGACGAATTCCATCGGCGTGTAGTCGTCGTTGAGCAGAAGAACTTTGTAGAGGTCGGGCTTCTTCGTCTTCGGACGCGTCTTAACGACGACGCCCGTGGTCGGGTTATCCCGACCATTGCCGCCACCGCCTTCGCCGCCGTTGCCCCGGACGGGCTTCATCCTAGACTGACCCTCTTTCCACACCCGTCACGATGGGCGCGCTTTCCGGCAATAATATGGTATCTGCCGGAGCCGATCCAACCCACCGGGCATACATCCGTTCCTGCGCGGGAACCCGAAAAAAAAAGCGCCCGGCGGTCGTAAAACCGCCGGGCCAGGCTGGGAGGAGCCGTAGGTGAAGGTCAGGCAGCCTTGGCGGTCGCCTTCACCGATTCAGTCACGCGAGCGGAAAGCGGCTGGATCGCCTCGTTAGCAACCTTGAGCGTGAGTTCCGAAATCTTCGCGCCTTCGGACATCGCCGTCTGGAAATGGGTCTTCGTCAGATCGGCATGCGCATCGACGACGTCCTTGATGTTCTTGGCGCCGAGCATGGTCTGGAGCGAGGACATCTGGATTTCCACCAGGCGCTTGGCCAGCGAGGTCCAGGCCTTGGTGATCTCCTCCGCGCCCTTGGTCAGGGCGGCGGTGGCCTTAAGGGTGCTTTCGACGTTCAACTTGCCCGTCACGGCCAGGTCGCCATAGGTCTTCAGAGCGTCACTGGCGGCAGACTCCAACTGTTCTTTCGTCATCGGTGCGATCTCCATGGCGGGATTGCGGAGGGCGGCCTTGGCAGCCGTGGAAACGGGCTTGGCACCGGCCGTCTTTCCCTTGGGTTTGCGTTTGGATGAAGCCACTGGGTGTCCTCGTTTGCCGCGGGTGATAAAGCGCCGCAGCACGTTTTGTGCGATGCAATAATTCAAATATAAAAGCGCCTTATGACATGTCAACCGCATCTATGTTGCGTTGCAATAAAATTTGACGAATAACGTTTGCACATTGGGAAAATTGCGGCCGTCACGGAACCTTTCTGACGTCACTTGGGATTCATCTCGCAACCCTCTGATTCAGAACAAAATCCTGGACAGGAATCGCGACCTTCCGTAGATTGTCAGTTCTGTTTCGTCTGGACTGGGCCGAGCGGGCCTGGGAACCTAGGCGGGATGATCTGGGTCGGCGCCCTCACTGGGAGGGGGTGGCGGCGACCGCCAAGGGCCAGAGGGTGGGCATGGGACCGACGACCAGACCCCGCATTCGCCGCTATTTTGCGGCCGTCATGGTAACCGCCGCGCTGGTCGCGACGCCGGCCTGGGCCGCCAAGCCCGCCAAGAAAGCCGCCTCGACCTGGCAGCCGCCACTGGCCGCCTCCATCATCGTCGATGGCACGACCGGCGAACTCCTTTATTCCGACAATCCAGACTCCCAGAGCTATCCGGCGTCTCTCACCAAGATGATGACGCTGTACCTGACCTTCGAGGCGCTGCAGGCCAAGAAGCTCAGCCTCAACACGCGCCTGCCGGTCTCCAAGGCGGCCGCGGCGCAAGCGCCATCAAAGCTGTATCTGGAGCCGGGCGAATCCATCACGGTCGAAGACGCGATCATGGCGCTGACGACCAAGTCGGCCAACGACGCGGCCGTCGTGCTGGCGGAAGCCTTGGGCAGCAACGAAACCGACTTCGCCCAGACGATGACGCGCAAGGCCGCCAAGCTCGGCATGACGCGCACGGTCTATCGCAACGCCTCCGGCCTGCCAAACAAGGGCCAGGTCACCACGGCGCGCGACCAGGTCATCCTGGCGCAAGCGCTCTACCGGGATTTCCCAGAGCGCTATCACTATTTCTCGCAGCAGAGCTTCGACTACAAAGGCCAGCAGATCGCGAATCATAACCGGCTGCTCGGCCGTTATGAGGGCGCCGACGGCCTCAAGACCGGCTTCATCCGCGATTCGGGCTTCAACCTGGCCGCATCCGCCGAGCGCGACGGCCGCCGGATTTTCGGTGTCGTCCTGGGCGGCAACAGCTCCTATGCCCGCGACGTGCAGATGATGCATCTGCTGGACAAGGGCTTCGACACCCAGCCGACCCTGACCGTGGCATCGCGCCTCAACCCGCGCGCGAACGTGGCGGCTCGTCCGTTACCGAATAATCTTCCCTTGGTGAAACCGCCGATCGAACAGGGCGACGCGCCCGCGCCGAAGGCGCCCGAGGCCTCCATCCTGTCGACAGCGGGTATCTGGGGCGTCCAGGTCGGCGCCTTCCAGCGCTTCGTTCAGGCCCAGCTCGCAGCGGCCCGTGCAGCCGAAGCCGCGCCGGAGTTCCTCGCCACCGCGACCGCCATGGTCGTCCCGGTCGAGGTGGACAAAGGGATGCTGTATCGCGCGCGCCTGACCGGTTTGGCTTCGCGCGAAATGGCTGAGCAGGCCTGCCGCACCCTGACTGAACGCCACCAGATCGACTGCAAGCCGATCCAGGCCGGCCAGGAACTCGCCGCCCTCAAGAACTAGGACTCGACGGATTTAGTTCGTGTGCCGCCGCAACCGCCAGCGGCGGTAGAGCGGCAATGCGTTCGGTCCCGGATAGCCCGCCATCCACGCCGCGATTCCCGGCAGCACGCGCGCTTTAACGTTGCGGCGCCATGCCGCATAGGACCAATCCACGGGCAAAGCCTTCATGCGCGGTCCCGGCATGAAAGCCCAGGCCCTCACACGGCCATGGGCACCAGCGAGATCGAATTCGACCGTGTGATAGCCGTCGTCCTCGTAATGAAAGAGCCGCGCCGCATCCCGGTCGCTCAGGTGCGACGCCACCAGCCCATGGGCCTTGGCGCCGCGCTTTAAGGCCAGGATCGGATAGGTCTTGCCGCGCGCGCGGGAAATGCGGTGATCGGACAGAACCGCTTCGTGAAGCGAGGCCGGATCGAGATCGCGCCCCAGGACCAGACGCCGGATATCCGCGTCGAGCAGCGTGCCGTAGAAAAAGAACGATGCCATCGCCCCGGCGGCTTAGTGGTGCGCGTCTTGCGGCGGCTCGACGCCGCTCTTGCGAAGCTGGCCCGCCAATGTGTCCTTGAGACGCCGCAGCCCATCCTCGCTCGAAGATTCGCAGCGGGCGACGAGTACATCTTGGGTGTTGGAGGCACGCAGAAGCCACCAGCCGTCCGGCGTCGTGACGCGGACGCCGTCGATATCGTCCACATTGGCCTTCTCGGCCTTAAGGCGCGCCTTCAACTCTTCGACGACCTGGAATTTGCGATCCTCCGAGCAAGGGAAGCGCAGCTCCGGCGTGTTGATCATCTGGGGCAGCTCGTCGCGCAGCTCCGCCAACGTCTTGCCCGAGCGGGCGATGACGTTGACCAGGCGGACGGCGGCATAGAGCGCGTCGTCGTAGCCGTAGTAGCGATCGGCAAAAAAGATATGGCCGCTCATCTCGCCCGCCAGCGGCGAACCGGTCTCCGCCATCTTGGCTTTGATCAGGGAATGGCCGGTGCGCCACATCAGCGGCTTGCCGCCCAGGCGCGCCACTTCGTCGAACAGGGCCTGGCTGGCCTTCACATCGGCGATGATGGTGGCGCCCGGCTTGTCACGCAGTACGTCGCGCGACAGCAACATCATCATCTGGTCGCCCCAAAGCACGCGGCCTTTGCCGTCCACAGCGCCGATGCGATCGCCATCGCCGTCGAAGGCGACGCCGGCGACGCTGCTTTCCTTGGCGACTAGCGCCTTGAGCTGGGCCAGGTTGGCTTCGACGGTCGGATCGGGATGGTGGTTCGGAAAGCGCCCATCGATCGTCTGATGGATCATCGCGTGGCGCCCCGGCAGCCGCTTAATCAGCGCTTCCATGGCCGGACCCGCCGCGCCATTGCCGGCATCCCATGCGATATCCAGCGGACGCTTTCCGTCGTAATCCTTGAACAGCCGCTCGACATAGGCGTCGAACACGGACTGCTCGGTCACCTTGCCCTTGCCCGCGGCGAAATCGGCCGAAGCGGCGCGGGCGCCCAACGCCTTGATGGCATCGCCGTAGAACGGCCCCTTGGCGGTTGCCATCTTGAAGCCGTTATAATTGGACGGGTTGTGAGAACCCGTGACCATCAGCCCACCGTCAGTCTTCAGGTGCTTGACCGCGAAGTACGTCATGGGCGTGGGGCCCAGGCCGACGCGGATCACATCGAGGCCGCAGGAGGCCAAGCCTTCGACAACGGCCGCTTCCATCTCGGGCGAGCTTAGGCGCCCGTCATAGCCGACCGCCACGCGCTTGCCGCCGTCGCGCACGAGCGCGGTGCCGAAGGAACGGCCCACCGCACGCGCATCCGCCGCCGCCAGGGTTTCACCGACAACGCCGCGAACGTCGTATTCGCGCAGGATCGTGGGATGGAATTTGTGCTTCATGCGCCGGCCTTCTTGGTCGGGCGTCCGATGGAGCGATAGGCGAAACCGGCCGCCTCCATCTCGCCGGGATTGTAGATATTGCGCAGGTCGACAAAGACCGGGCGCTTCATCAGCCGCTTCACACGATCCAAGTCGAGTGCGCGGAATTCGTTCCATTCCGTCACGATGACAAGTGCGTCCGCCCCTTCGATGGCATCGTAGGCGTCCGCGCACCACGTCACGCCGGAGATGAGCTTCTTGGCCTCTTCCATGCCCGCGGGATCGAAGACGCGCACCGAGGCGCCCTGTGCCACCAATGCGGGAACGATGTCTAAACTCGGCGCCTCGCGCATGTCATCGGTGTTTGGTTTGAAGGTCAGGCCCAACACCGCCACGGTCTGCCCCTTGGTGGACCCGCCGCAACTGGAACTCACGATCTCCACCATATGGCGCTTGCGCGTATCGTTGACGCTCTGAACCGTCTCGACGATTCGCAGGGGCGAACCGGCTTCGCGTGCCGTGCGCGCGAGCGCCAATGTGTCCTTGGGAAAGCAAGAGCCGCCATAGCCGGGACCGGCATGGAGGAACTTGCGGCCGATGCGGCCGTCCAGGCCCATGCCGCGGGCCACGTCGTGCACGTTGGCGCCGACCTTCTCGCACAGGTCGGCCACTTCGTTGATGAAGGTGATCTTGGTGGCGAGAAAAGCGTTAGCGGCGTACTTGATCAGCTCGGAGGTTTCGAGCGCCGTGAACAGAATCGGTGTCTCGATCAAAAAAAGCGGCCGGTAGATGCGGCGCAGAATCTCCCGCGCGCGTTCGGATTCCACACCGATGACAACCCGGTCCGGACGCATGAAATCGTTGATCGCGGAGCCTTCCCGCAAAAACTCGGGATTGGACACCATGTCGAACTCGGCGTTGGGCTGGGCCTTGCGCACGATGCCCGCGATTTCGCGGCTGGTTCCGACCGGAACGGTCGACTTCGTAACGATCACGGCATAGCCGCGCAGGGACTTGGCGATCTCCTTCGCCGCGCCGAACACGTAGCTCATATCCGCATGCCCGTCGTTGCCTTTGCTGGGCGTGCCGACCGCGATAAAGATCGCCTCGGCGCCCTCGACGGCACGGGCTAGTTCATCGGTGAAGGACAAGCGGCCGGCCTTGACGTTCCCGGCTATCAATTGATCCAGGCCAGGCTCGTAGATCGGCACGTCGCCGCGCTGAAGGCGCGCGAGCTTTCCCGCATCCTTCTCGATGCAGATCACCTGGTGGCCAAACTCGGAGAAACACGCCCCGGACACGAGGCCCACATAGCCCGCTCCGATCATCACGATCCGCATGTGGTGCCGCCGATCCTATTTCTTATTGCCGGCGTAGCGCTGGATCACATTGCGCACGCTGTCACCAAGATCCGGGCGCTCCAGCGCGAAGGCCACGTTGGCTTCGAAGAAGCCGACCTTGTCGCCGCAATCGAAGCGCGTGCCCTCGAACCGGTAACCATGGAACGGCACCTCGCCGATCATGGCGGCCAGCGCGTCGGTGAGCTGAATTTCGCCGCCCGCGCCGCGCTGCAGCCGCGCGAGATGGTCGAACACGCTGGGGTCGAGCACATAGCGGCCGATGACGCAGAGATTCGATGGCGCATCCTTGGGCGCCGGCTTCTCGACGATGCCTTTGACCTTGATCAGATCACCCTCGTTGCCCGCCACGTCGAGCACGCCATAGCGCGACACCTGGTCATGCGGCACTTCCATCGCCGCGACCAGATTGCCGCCCGTGTAGGCGGAGGTGAGCTGCTTCAGGCACGGGGTCGAAGCCAACACCAAGTCGTCGGCGAGCAGGACCGCGAACGGTTCGTTGTCCACGAGGTTGCGCGCGCACCAGACGGCATGGCCGAGGCCCAAAGGCTCCTGCTGGCGCACATAGGCGATATCGCCCGGCTGAGGAAGCAGCGCCTTGATCTGCTGCACGTCCTTTACGCGGCCGCGCTCGGACAGAACCCGATCCAGCTCATAGCTGAAATCGAAATGATCCTCGATGGCCGACTTGCCGCGGCCGGTGACGAAGATGAACTCCTCGATCCCCGCCGCGCGCGCTTCTTCCACGGCGTATTGGATCAGCGGCTTGTCGACGACGGGCAGCATCTCCTTCGGCATCGACTTCGTCGCCGGCAGGAATCGGGTACCCAGGCCACCCACGGGAAAGATCGCTTTGCGGACACGCTTTGTCATCAAGACTCGCCTTTTTATCCTTTTGTCTCAGTCGGTTGACCAGTGCCGCCGCGCCGCCCGTCCCCCGGCGCGGATTGGCCGCTGTTGTGCCACAGCCACAATGCGGGGTGCAACGCCCACGCCAACCCGGCGTTCCCGGGTCACGAAGATGCCGCACCCTCCTGCCCCGCGGCCGCCTCAGGACGGCTGAGCCCCAGGGCGTCCAGAAGCGTGCGCAACTCGGCCCGCGCGGCCACGTGGGACATCGTCATCTCGACGCCCGCGTCCTTCACGTCGAGCAGCGTCAGCCCCTTGAGGAACAGCTCGCGGAAAACCACGCGCTCGCTGAACCCCGCGGCGATGCGGAAGCCCAGGCGCTGGGACAGCTTCTCCAGGATCGCGCCCATCTGCCGCTTGTTGCGGGCATCCAAGTGCGACAGGCGGTTGCGCAGCACGATCCAATCGATCGACCGCCGGTCGCGCATGGCGCGCTGCTTCTTCTGGTCCCACAGAAGTTCGCTGTAGTGACTCGGCCGCTCGATCTCCATGCTCTCGCCGTTCACCCGCGCCAGGATATCCAGGTCGATAAAGCTGTCATTGAGCGGCGTCACGATCACGTCGGCGTGCGAATGGCCGAGACGCGACAGGTAGCTGTCGCTGCCGGGCGTATCGATCACGACGAAATCACACTGCTGTTGCAGGCCACCCAATGCCGCCTCGAAGGCGGCGCGGTCCTCGGCGTCCGCCGCGCGCAGATCCTCGGCCTTGGAGCGGTGCACGGCGACATGCTGCGGCACGACCAGCGCCACGCCGCGCGCGACCTGAGCTTTTCGATTGTCTACGAAACGACTGAGCGTGCCCTGGCGCGCGTCCAGGTCCATGGTGCCGACGCGGAACCCCTCGCCCAGCAAGGCGACGGCGAGATGCATGGCGATCGTCGATTTGCCGGAACCGCCCTTCTCGTTCCCGACTACGACGACCCGTCCGGGCCGGTTGCTCAAGATGGGTGTCCTAGGCCGCGCGCAGCCAAACGGCGGTGTCGTGGAACACCGCCCCGCCGGCGGGATAGCCCGGATCCGCGCTGGTCAGCGCGTTGACGCCGATGCCTTCCTCGAAGGCGGCGTTGGGCCAGATGCTTTCAATGACGACGACGCCTCGCTGCTGGCCTTCACGAAGCTCCACATGGATCACGATAGAGGCCCGGTCGTTGCCGACGCGAATGCGGTCGCCTTCCTTCACGCCCATGGCTTCGCAATCGCCCGGATGCATCAAGATGGTCGGCCGGCGCTCGCGTTTGATCGAGCTCGGCGTCTCCGTGAAGCTGGAGTTGAGATAGCTGCGCGCGGGCGCGGCAACCAGCCGGAACGGCTTGTTCGCGCTGGATTCATCGGTTACGGCCAGATGATCCGGCAGGACCGGCATTTTGCCGTGTTCGACACCCAACGCCTCCCAATCCGGCTTGAAGTGGAAGCGCTTGTCCGCATGGCCGAAGCCGTCGAGGAAGTGTGCCGTCTCGAACTTAGGCGCGAAGTCGATGCCGCCCTCGCGATACATCGTGTCCGCATCGGGCAGACCGGACGCTTTCAGCATCTGGTCGATCAATTCCCACGGAGTCATGCCAAAGCCAGGGTGTTCCGCGCCGAGCCGCTTGGCCAGGGCGCAGATCACGTCGTGATTCGAACGCGATTCCGCGTATGGCTCGATGATCTTCTTGGCCACCTGCAAATGGGTGTGGCCGCTGGCGGTATAGAAATCGTCATGCTCGAGGAACGTGGTCGCGGGCAGGACGATGTCGGCCATCTTGGCCGTGTCGGTCATGAATTGCTCATGCACGGCCACAAACAAATCATCGCGGCGGAAGCCTGCATTCACCTTGATGGATTCGGGGCACACCACGACAGGATTGGTGTTCTGGATGAACAGCGCCTTCACCGGCGGGCCGCCCGCGAGCGCGTCCTTGTCGCCCACCAGGATCGGACCCATCCGCGACTGATCCAGGCTACGCACATTCTTATCGAGCCGGTCGAGCCCCTGGATCATCGTGCGATCTAAGGGATAGAGGCCCGTCTGGCCGTACATGGCGCCGCCGCCGGGGTACTGCCACGCGCCCGTGACCGCGGGCAGCGATGACACGGCATGGATCTGCGCCGAACCGTTGCGCAGGCGCGTGAAGCCGTAGCCCACACGGATATAACTGCGCTTGGTCTGGCCGTAGAGGCGCGCGAAATCTTCGATCGCCGGGACCGACAGACCGGTGATGGCCGAGGCCCATTCCGGCGTGCGGGTCTTGAGATGGGCTTCCAGTTCGGCGGGCGCGTCGACCACACGCAGTTCGAACCGGGCGGCGTGCTGCCCGACCGTGAC
>CAYZFH010000099.1:0-10258 GCA_964477375.1 uncultured Rhizobiaceae bacterium
TTGGCCTTGGCGTTCTCGACCACCTTCTCGGTCTCGGCGGCGAAGCCGATGACCAAGCGCGGCCGCAGATTTCCCGGCATGGCGAGCGTGGCCAGGATGTCGGGATTCTCGGCCAGTTCGAGCTTGGGCGGCGTTCCCGCGCTTTTCTTGATCTTCTGGCCGGCTTGCGCGGCGATGCGCCAGTCCGACACGGCGGCGGCGAATACGGCGATATCGGCGGGCAGCGCGGCCTTGCACGCGGCCAGCATCTCCGCCGCCGATTCGATGCGCACGACGGAGACGCCCATGGGATCGGGTTCATGGGTGGGTCCGGTCACAAGCGTGGTCACCGCACCCGCGCGCGCCAGCGCGGCGGCGATGGCATGGCCTTGCTTGCCCGACGCGCGGTTGGCGATATAGCGCACGGGGTCGATGGGTTCGTGGGTCGGGCCGCTGGTCACCAGCGCGCGCTTGCCCGCGAGCGGCGAACGGTCGGCGAAGAAAGTTTCGATCGCGGCCACGATGTCCATCACCTCGGACATGCGGCCGGGTCCGAACTCGCCACAGGCCATCGCGCCATCCACCGGCCCGACGCGCAGGACGCCGCGCGATTCGAGGGTGCGGAGATTGTCCTGCGTCGCCGCATGGTTCCACATGCGCACGTTCATCGCGGGCGCGATCAGGACGGGCTTGTCGGTGGCGAGAAGCGCGGTGGTGGCCAGGTCGTCCGCGCGGCCATGGGCCATCTTGGCCAGGATGTCGGCGGTGGCGGGCGCCACCACCAGAAGATCGGCCTCGCGCGAGAGGCGGATATGGCCCATCTCGCTTTCGGTCGTGAGGGAGAAGAGGTCGGTGAAGACGGTGTCTTCCGACAGCGCGGCGAGGGACAGGGGCGTCACGAAATGTGCGCCGCCCGCGGTCAGGATACATCGCACGCCCGCACCGCGTTCGCGCAAGCGCCGGATCAGGTCGAGGCTCTTATAGGCCGCGATCCCGCCCGAGACGATCAGAAGCACGCGTTTGCCGTGGAGCATCGCCGCGCAAGCCTCGGAAACTCAAAGAAGAATGGCTGCAGGGAAGCTAGTGCCGCCAATCCCCGTTGGCAAGGTTAGACCTGGGTGAAGGCGATCAGCGCGATCAGCGCGACGGCGATCCACAGGGCCCACAGATAGGCCTTGTTGTCCCGTCCGCTGGCCTCGGTCAGGGCCCGCACCGTGTTGGGGTGGAGCTGCAGCCCCCCACTCGACAGCATGGCGAGCGTGGTTTCGAGACCGGCCAGGACAGTCGGCAGACGCTCGAGCGTCCCCAACGTGTCCGTCGCCACTTCGCGCAGGCGCGCCTGGGGCCCACGATTCGCGACCATCCAGCTTTCGATCAGGGGCCGCGTCAGCTCCCACATATTGACCGAGGGATCGAGGCTGCGGCCGACGCCCTCCGCCACCAGCATGGATTTCTGCAGCAGCAGAAGCTGGGGCTGCGTCTCCATCTCGAACGTCTCGGCGACGTGGAACAGCTGGCCCAGGAGGCGCGCGACGGAAATCTCGTGCAGCGGCAAACCCAGGATGGGTTCGGCGATGGAACGGCAGGCTTGGGTGAAGGCCGTGACCGATTTGTGCGCGGGCACATAGCCGGCCTTGAAATGGGCCTCGGCCGCCGCGCGGTAATCGCCGGTCATGAAGCCCATCAGCATGTCGGCCAAGTAGTTGCGCGTATGCTTGTCGAGCCGGCCCATGATGCCGAAATCGACCGCAACCACATTGCCGTCCGCATCGACGAACAGATTTCCGGGATGAAGATCGGCGTGGAAAAATCCGTCGCGGAACGCCTGATGGAACAGAGCGGCGCCCGCCTTGGCCAGTACGGCCTGCGGGTCGTGTCCAGCGGCGATGATGCGCTCGCGCTCGTCGATCGGAATGCCGATGACGCGCTCGAGCGTCAGCACGCGCTTGGTGGTGCGCGCCCAGTCCACCTTGGGCACGCGGAAGGTCGTGTCGTCCTTGAAGTTCTCGGCCAGCTCCGACGCCGCCGCAGCTTCGAACCGCAGATCCATCTCCATGGCCACTGTGTCGGCCATGGTCTGCACGACTTCGACGGGCTTCAGCCGCCGCATGCGCGGCCCCGTGCCCTCGGCGATGGTGGCCAGCCAGAAGAACAGCGCCAGGTCGCGGGTGAACGCTTCCTCGATGCCCGGGCGCAGGACCTTTACGGCCACTTCGCGCCCATCGCTGGTGACGGCCATGTGGACTTGCGCGATGGAGGCGGCGGCCACGGGCTGGTCGTCGAATTGGAGGTAGACGGATTCCAACGGGCGGCCGAATTCGCGCGCGATGATGGCCTTGGCTTCCTCGCCCGAGAACGGCGGCAGGCTGTCTTGGAGCTGGGCCAGATCGGTCGCGATGTCCTCGCCCAACAGGTCCGAGCGGGTGGAGAGAAGCTGGCCGAACTTGATGAAGCTCGGCCCTAGCCCCTGGATCGCCAGCGCCAGGCGTTGGCCCGGACGCAAGGTGGAGACGCCGCGCGGCCGCCGTGCGAACAGGCGCGCAACGGCGGTCACGGTGGGGGCGATGCCGAAACGCTCCAGCAGAAAGAGGGAGTCGTATTGCGCCAAGCGGTGGGCAATGCCGAACAGACGGACGACGTGGCGTACGGCACGGATCATCGGATCGCCCGCGCGCTCCTAAAGACGCCAGGCGCCGTGCAACGCCGCGACACCTGCTGACAGGTTGCGGTAGCGCACGCGGTCGAAGCCGGCGTCCGTGATCATGCGGGCGAATTCCTCCTGGGGCGGAAAACGCCGGATGCTCTCGGCCAGATAGCGGTAGGAATCTTCGTCCCCGGCCACCATGCGTCCCAGCGCAGGCAGGACCGAGAAGGAATAGCGGTCGTAAATCTGCTCGATGAAGGGCAGCGAGACGCGGCTGAACTCCAGGCACAGGAACCGTCCGCCCGGACGCAGCACCCGGCGCGCTTCGGACAACGCACGGTCCAGGTGGGTCACATTGCGGATGCCGAAGGCGATGGTCACGGCATCCACCGCCATGTCGCCGAGCGGCAACGCCTCGGCGTCGCCGCACAGCCAGACGATGCCGTCGATGACCCCTTTGTCCAGCGCCCGGTCGCGGCCATGGGACAGCATCTCGGGGTTGATGTCGGAGACATAGACAATGCCGTCCCTGGCCGCCGGCCGCGTGGCGTCGGCGTCTTGTCCGGTCCGGCGCATGACGTGGGGGCGGATTCGCAAGGCGATGTCGCCCGTGCCGCCTGCTACGTCCAGCACCTGCATGCCCGGTTGGGGCGCCAATTCCGCCACCATGGCGTCCTTCCACAGTCGGTGGACGCCCAGCGACATCAGATCGTTCATCAGGTCATAGCGCGGCGCCACGCTGTCGAAGACGCCCCGCACGAGGCCGGCCTTGTCGCGTTCGGGCACGCGCCGGAAGCCGAAATCGACCTCCTCCGCGCCGTCCGGATGCTCGTTTTCCCGCGCTCTCGCCATGGCCGGGGACCATAGCGCGGGCGTAGCCCCCCGCGCTAGGTTAGCCGTCCCATGCCTGAGCTTCCCGAGGTCGAAACCGTGCGTCGCGGGCTGATGGCCCGCATCGAAGGCCGCCGTTTCGCCAGGGTCGAGGCACGGCGCCCCGATCTGCGCATTCCGTTGCCGTCGGACTTCGCTGCCCGCGTCCAGGGCCGAATTCTGTCCCGCATCAGCCGGCGCGCGAAGTATCTCCTGCTTCATCTCGACGACGGCCAGGTCCTTTTCATCCATCTCGGCATGTCGGGCCGGCTGGTTCTCCATGCGCGGGGCCACAACGAGCCGCCGGGCAAGCACGAGCATGTCGTCTTCGTCATGGACGATGGTACCGAGGTGCGCTTCGACGATCATCGGCGCTTCGGGCTGATGGCGCTGACCAGCGAAGCCGAGCTTTCCTCCCATCCATTTTTGCGCGCGCTTGGACCTGAGCCGCTGGACGATGCGTTTGACGGCAAGACGCTGGCGGCCGCGCTCAAGGGCAAGCGCACGCCGCTCAAGGCTGCGCTCCTCGATCAGGGCGTCGTGGCCGGTCTCGGCAACATATATGTCAGCGAGGCGCTGTTCCGCGCCGGCCTGTCGCCGCGACGCCTGGCGGGCACCGTGAAAGGGCCACGCGCGGAAAAGCTGGTCAAATCGATCCGCGCCGTCCTGGGGGACGCCATCGCGGCCGGCGGTTCATCGCTGCGCGATTACGTGCAGGCCTCGGGCGAACTCGGCTATTTCCAGCATCGCTGGCGGGTCTATGACCGCGAGGGGCAGGATTGCTCGACCAAGGGT
The DNA here is from genome assembly GCA_964477375.1 of uncultured Rhizobiaceae bacterium. Taxonomy (GTDB): domain Bacteria; phylum Pseudomonadota; class Alphaproteobacteria; order CADEGL01; family CADEGL01; genus CADEGL01. The sequence continues at coordinate 4,289 of CAYZFH010000099.1, forward strand.
TGCGAAGGGCGCATCCGCCGCGTCGTCCAGTCCAACCGCTCGACATTCTATTGTCCGCGTTGCCAGCGCTAGGATAAAAGCCCGCTCCATGCTCACCATCGTCGGTCGCATTCTGTTCGCGGTTTGGCTTGTCTCTGCGCCGTGCATCGCATGGGCGCAAGCGGCGCCGGCTTTCCTGTCCACCATGGGCGATGTTCCGCTGGCTCCGGGGCTCAACGAGCGGCCGGAATTGGGGCTGACCTTCGACGATCCCGCCGGGCGGATCGTCGAGGCTTTTGCCGCAGGCCCGGCGACGCGCGACGCGGTGTCGTCATTCTATCTCGCTACGCTGCCCGGCCTGGGCTGGACCGAACTTGGCGCGGGGCGCTATCGCCGCGATAAGGAAGTGTTACTGATCGAATTCATCGGCGCCGATTCGGGGATCGCGGTGCGGTACCTGCTTTCCCCGGTTAGCTGATACAGGGAGAACCATCGATGGTTTACGAAAACATTATCGTCGAGACCCACGGCGCGGTCGGATTGATCCGGCTGAATCGTCCCAAGGCGCTGAATGCGCTGTGCGCGGCGCTGATCGTGGATCTCGGCCATGCGCTCGACGCGTTCGAGGCCGATGACGGCATCGGCGCCGTCGTGCTGACCGGCAGCGAAAAAGCCTTCGCCGCGGGCGCCGACATCAAGGAGATGCGCGACAAGACCTATATGGACGTATACCTGGCCGACTTCATCACTAAGGGTTGGGAGCGCATCACGACCTGCCGCAAGCCGATCGTCGCGGCGGTGGCCGGCTATGCGCTCGGTGGCGGCTGCGAGGTCGCGATGATGTGCGATTTCATCCTGGCCGCCGAGACGGCGCGCTTCGGTCAGCCCGAGATTACCATCGGCACCATTCCCGGCGCGGGCGGCACGCAGCGCTTGCCCCGATTCGTCGGAAAGTCGAAGGCCATGGAGATGTGCCTGACCGGCCGCATGATGGATGCGGCCGAAGCGGAACGCTGTGGTTTGGTCAGCCGCGTCGTTCCCGCCGCCGAGCTGATCGACGAAGCGCTCAAGACGGCGGCCAAGATCGCCGCCCTTTCGCGGCCTGTGACCATGATGGCCAAGGAATCGGTCAACCGCGCCTTTGAGACCACGCTGGCCGAAGGGTTGAAGTTCGAGCGCCGCATATTTCATTCCACCTTTGCGCTCGAGGACCAAAAGGAAGGCATGGCAGCCTTTTCCGAGAAGCGCCCGCCGAAGTTCCGCAACCGGTAGCGGTTGCCGGGCGCACCGCACGCTAGGACGGCTGCCTTGACCCATATCGCGCACGGGCGATATAAGCCCGCGCAAGGGCGATCCGTGGGTTTACCGGAATCGCCGGCAAATATTCCCGAAAAGCGAGAGACTCAATGGCTCAACATAAATCGGCCGAGAAGCGGATTCGTCGTAACGCGCGGCGTCAGACCATCAATATCGCGCGCAAAGGACGTGTCCGCACGGCCATGCGCAAAGTCGAAGAGGCGATCGCCTCCGGCGACGCCACCGCGGCCCGTTCGGCGCTGCGCTCGGCGCAGCCCGAGCTTCAGCGCGGCGCGCGCAAGGGCGTCACGTCGAAGCAGAACGTTGCGCGCAAGGTTTCGCGTCTTGCGAAGCGTATCAAGACGTTGAAGACCTAATACCGGAACGAACCTTGCAAGTCTCAGCGGCCGCGTTGCGAAAGCGACGCGGCCGTTTTGATTCTCAGGATTCTCTGCACGAAAGTTTTTCAAGACGATTCTTAATCGAGTCATGAAAACTTTTTTGGCGCGTTCGGCGTTCGATCCGGTTGTGATTCGAGATACGCGTCGATACATTCGCCGATGTCGACGCGGGGGGCAGTCGCACCTTTCGACGGTGCATTCTGAAATCAGGTTGCATCGTCTCCCATAGAACGAGTTTTAAGAGACGTTAAAAAAAAGAACGGGCCACGCTTTCAGGTCCTGTTCATTGGGTGGTAGGCGTTTGGGCGGTGCACGGAGATCTCGCCGAGAGATATCCGGCACGAAACGAAGACGAAGTCCGCGACGACGGACGTGCTTTAATTTTAGGGGCGCGGCGTGCAAGGCGAATCCTATGCCGGCGATTTGACGGTGCGAGAGAGCTGGGAAAAGCTCGCACGCGACCCGAATTCCGTCCTCGTCGACGTGCGCAGTCAGGCGGAGTGGTCGTACGTGGGTGTTCCTGATCTTTCGTCCCTGGGAAAGAAAGTCGCTCTTGTGTCCTGGCAGACCTTTCCCGGCATGAAACCCAATCCCGATTTTGGTGCGCAGCTTTCCGCGGCCGGCGTTTCGCCGGACAAGGCTGTGCTGTTCCTGTGCCGTTCCGGCGTGCGCTCGAAAGCCGCCGCCATCGCGATGACGGCTGCCGGCTATGCGCATTCTCACAATGTTGCGGGCGGTTTCGAAGGCCCGCACGACAGCCAGCGCCATCGCGGTACGGTCGATGGATGGAAGGCCGCTGGCCTGCCATGGGTGCAAGAATGAGCACCGATCGCCGCAACGACGCGGAAATCCGGGCCGAATGGGCGCGCGTGCGCGGCCGCCTGCGCGCGGAATTCGGTGAAGCCACTTACAGAAGCTGGCTCAAGCCGTTGACTCTTAAGCAGGTCGACGGCGGTTGTGTCAGCGTTTCGGTGCCGACGCGCTTCGTTCGCGATTGGGTCGCGCAGAATTACGCCGACCGCATCACCTCGGTCTGGAATCAGATGAACACCGAGGTGCGTCGCATCGAAGTCGTGGTCGATGCCACGCGCCCGTCGGAAGACAGGACGTCTCCTAAGGCCGCGGCCGCGGTTAACCCTGCCGCCGAAATCGAGGACGTCCCCCCGCCCGTGCCGGCCGACGACCGTAACCCATTCAGCGCTCCGCTCGACCCGCGCTTCACGTTCAAGAATTTTGTCGTTGGAAAGCCGAACGAGTTCGCCCACGCGGCGGCGCGCCGGGTAGCCGAGGCCGACAAGGTTTCGTTCAACCCGCTGTTCCTCTATGGCGGTGTGGGCTTGGGCAAGACGCACCTGATGCACGCGATCGCGTGGCACCTGCGGATGCGCGAGCCGAATCGGCGCGTGATCTACCTTTCCGCCGAAAAGTTCATGTATCAGTTTATCCGTGCGCTGCGCTTCAAGGACACGATGGCGTTCAAGGAGCAGTTCCGCAGCGTCGACGTGCTGATGATCGACGACGTCCAGTTCATCAGCGGCAAGGAATCGACCCAGGAAGAATTCTTCCACACCTTCAATACGTTGGTGGACCAGAACCGCCAGGTAATCATCTCCGCCGACAAGTCGCCGTCGGATTTGGAGGGGATGGAGGAGCGCCTGCGCTCACGCCTGGGCTGGGGCCTGGTCGCCGACATCCACCCGACGACCTATGAATTGCGCCTGGGCATCCTCGATTCGAAGTCCGAGCAGCTGGGCGCGGCGATCCCGCGCAAGGTTATGGAATTCCTGGCCCATCGCATCACGTCCAACGTGCGCGAGCTCGAGGGGGCGCTGAACCGCATCGTTGCCCACGCCACGCTGGTCGGCCGCGACATCGGCCTCGAAATGACCCAAGAGGTGCTGCACGACCTGCTGCGCGCCACCGATCGCCGGGTCACCATCGAGGAAATTCAGAAGCGCGTGGCCGAGCACTACAATATCCGCCTGTCGGACATGCATTCCGCCCGCCGCGCCCGTGCGGTCGCTCGCCCGCGCCAGGTCGCCATGTACCTGGCCAAGCAGCTGACCACGCGCTCTTTGCCCGAGATCGGCCGGAAATTCGGCGGCCGCGACCACACCACGGTGATGCACGCTGTGAAGAAGGTAGAGGAGCTGCGCTCCCTCGACGCCAGTTTCGGCGATGACGTCGAATTGCTGCGCCGGATGCTCGAAAACTGAGCTTTCCGGGAGGGCCGGACAGGCCGTTTTGAGGCCCTGTCTGTAAGCCCGCCGCGGGCCTCCGGCTCCGGCCGGGGATAACCCGCTAAATCCTAGAAAAGACAAAGACTTAGGCCTTTCTTCCGGCCCCGTTTTCGGTTGCCGAGAACGGCCCGTAAACGTATTCTGTCCGGCCGGGGGAATCGGCCTCTTTTCGTGCGTCGGACCGTCCGGCGGAGTGCGCAAAGCCCATGAAAGTCACGATCGAGCGCGCAGCGCTGCTGAAGGCCCTGTCCCATGTCCAGAGCGTCGTCGAACGGCGCAACACCATCCCCATCCTCTCCAACGTTCTGATCGAGGCGAAGGACGGCAAGCTCGCGCTGAGCGCGACGGACATGGACCTGGCGATGCGCGAAGAGGTCGAGGCCGAGGTCGCCAAGCCCGTCTCGACCACCACCTCGGCCCACACGCTCTATGACATCGTGCGCAAGCTGCCCGAGGGCGCCCAGGTTCAGATGGAACTGACGGCCGGCAATGCGCAGATGGTGCTGCGCGCGGGCCGCGCGCGCTTCAGCCTGTCCTGCCTGCCGATCGAGGATTTCCCGGTCATGAGCGCGGGCGATCTGCCGTTCGAGTTTTCGCTCGAGGCGTCCGCCTTCCGCGACCTGATCGACCGCACGCGCTTCGCCATCTCGACCGAAGAGACGCGCTATTACCTGAACGGCATCTACCTGCACGCGGCCAAGAGCGGCAAGGTCGATATGCTGCGCGCGGTCGCGACAGACGGTCACCGCCTAGCGCGCTTCGAGATGCCGCTGCCGGATGGCGCCAAGGGCATGCCCGGCGTGATCGTGCCGCGCAAGGCGGTCAGCGAGATCCGCAAGCTGGTCGACGAAAGCTCGGATGCGGTCAAGGTTTCGCTCAGCGAGACGCGCATCCGGCTGGCCTTTGACGGCGTGGTGCTGACCTCCAAGCTGATCGACGGCACGTTCCCGGATTACGAGCGCGTCATCCCCCAGCAGAACGACAAGCTGATGGGCGTGCGCCCCAAGGATTTCAAGGACGCCGTCGACCGCGTCTCGACCATCGCCAAGGACCAGTCGCGCGCGGTGAAGATGGCTTTGTCCGACGGTACGCTGACGCTGTCGGCCAGCGGCCAGGACACCGGCACGGCGACGGAAGAGATCGAGGCCCGCTATGCCGGCGGCGCCATCGAGATCGGGTTCAACTCGCGCTACCTGCTCGACATTGCCGAGCAGATCAAGGGCGAGGAGGCGGAGTTCGCCATGTCCGATGCAGCGTCGCCCACGATCGTGCGCGACGCGTCCGAACCCGGCGCGCTTTACGTTCTCATGCCCATGAGGGTCTGACGCTGCGTTTTCGTTCACGATGATCGCCGATCCCGCTCTCGCTCCTGCCTTGTCCGGATCGATGGCGGTTACGCGTCTGTCGCTGGCCGAGTTCCGCTGCTATCCCCGTTTACGCCTGGAACTGGACGCGCGCCCGGTCGTGCTGACCGGCGCCAACGGCGCGGGAAAGACCAATCTTCTCGAGGCGCTCTCGTTCCTGGCTCCGGGCCGGGGCTTGCGGCGCGCGCGCCTGGCCGAGGTCGGCCGCCTCGGCGCCGAAGCGCCTTGGGCGGTCGCGACCATGTTGGCGACGCCCGAGGGTCTCTCGGAGATCGGCACCGCGCATGAACCGCCCTCCGGCCCCGTTTCCGCCGACGGCGAAGCGCGCGACGGCAAGCGTGCGGTTCAGATCGACGGCAAGCCTTCGCGCGGACAGGCGCAACTGGCCAAGCTCGTTTCCGTCGTCTGGCTCACGCCCGACATGGACCGGCTGTTCGCCGACGGCGCCTCGGCCCGGCGGCGGTTCCTCGACCGACTGGTCTATGGTTTCGATCCCGAGCACGCGCGCCGTGTCTCGACCTACGAACACGCTATGCGCGAGCGTGCGCGTGTGTTGCGCACGCCCGGCGCGCCGGCAGACCCGTCCTGGCTCGTGGCGCTTGAAGACCGCATGGCGCGCGAAGGCGTCGCCATCGCCGTCGCGCGGCGTCTCTTGGCCGACCGTTTGGGCCGCGCCATCGCGCTGGCCGA
>CAYZFH010000100.1:0-10212 GCA_964477375.1 uncultured Rhizobiaceae bacterium
CTTCGCCGATGCCGCTGTCGAGCCCGATATCGGCGCCCCAGCGCGGCAGGCCCGCTTCGACGCGCAACGTTTCGTAGGCGCGCATGCCGATATCGGTCAGGCCGTGGGCGGCGCCGGCTTCCATGATGCGTTGATAGATGCCCAGCGCGTTCTCCAGATAGACATGAACTTCCCACGCGGGCTTAGCGATGCCGTCGACGCGAAGGGTGCGCACGGTCGCCATGCCGATGTTCGGCTTGCGGAACGCACCCACCTTCACGTCGTCCAGCTTCTGACCGGTCGCCGCTTCCAGGATGCGAGTCGATTCCGGGCCCGCAATCACGAAGGTGCCGCGCGCGTTCGTCACGTTCTGCACGGTCACGCCCGTGGCGGGAACATGCTTCAGCAGCCAATCCTGATCGCGCTGTTCGCTTTCCGACCAGCCGGTGAGGATGAAGCGCTCCGGCGTGATGCGCGACACGGACATCAGCGCCGCGACGCCGCCCGTGGGGGTCAGCATAGGCACCATGGCGGCTTCGCCGTCGTGGGCGGGCAGACGGCCGGCGGACAAATGTTCCAGATAGGTCTTGGCGCCTGGGCCGGTGACCTCGAACACGGCCATGGAGCACATGTCGATGATGCCGGCTTTCTCGCGGGTGGCTTTGATCTCCGCCGCCACGTGGGGGAACCAGTTGGTGCGGCCGTAGCTCTGCACGTCCTTGCCTTCCACACCTTTGGGCGCGAACCAGTTCGGCACTTCCCAGCCGTTGCGAACACCGTACACGGCGCCCTTGGCCGCCAGGCGGTCGTAAAGGGGGCTGGTGCGCGCCAAGCGGCCGCGACTCGTTTCACCGTGCGGGTAATAAACGGGCGAGGAATAGGCGTGACCCGCGTTCAGGCGATCGATGAGATAGGGCTTCGTGGCATAGGTGCCGAAGCGGCGCACGTCGACGGGCGATAGGTCGATTGAGGGCTCGCCGTTGATGATCCACTCGGCGACGTATTTCGATGTGCCCGCTTGCAGGAACGCACCGGGCAGGCCGCAGAACACGAAGTAGCCCTTCAATCCGTGCGCGGGTCCGACGAGGGCGCGCAGGTCGGGCGTGCGGCCCGTCGGGCCGTTCACCACCGTCTTCACGCCGAGCTTCTTCAGGAGCGGAATCATCTCCGCCGTCTCTTCCAGATATTCCGCGGAGCGGTCGAGATCGGGCTCGAACAGTTCCTGGCCGAACTCCTTCGGGATTCCCTGGGGCCACGGAAACACGGGGTGCTTCTCATAGCAGGCGACCAAGAAGCCCTTGCGTTCCTGGCGCGCATACATCGGCACGTTCAGGTCGCGCAGAACCGGCAGTTCCCCGGAGAGCCCCTCCAGTTCGACCGCCTGCTCGGTGACCAGGTAGGCGTGCTCCATGGCCGTGACGGGCAGGTAGTAGCCCAGCATGGCGGAGATTTCGGCGCCCCAGAAACCCGTGCAATTGACGATGGTCTCGCAGGTGATCTCGCCCTTTTCGGTCTTGATGCGCCATTCGTCCTTGCCGGAGCGCGCGATCGAAAACACGCGGTTATGGCGGTAGATCTCGGCGCCCAGATTGCGCGCGGCCTTGGCGAAGGCGTTGGTCGTCATGGTCGGATCGGTATAGCCGTCGTGGAACACGTGCAGCGCGCCCACGGTCTGGCGCAGCTCCAAGAGCGGCCACATCGACTTCACCTGCTGGGGGCTGATCAGATCGGCCTCGATGCCGATCGTGCGTGCGCCCGCCAGGAAGCGTTTGTATTCGTCCAGCTCGTCTTTAGAGCGCGCCAGGCGGATGCTGCCGCAAGCATGGACGCCGGTCGGCGAATCCGCCTCCACGCCGACGCTCTGATACATCTCAAAGCTTTCGCGGTGCAGGCGCGAGAAGAACGCGCTTTCCGAGAAGAAGGGGACCATGCCTGCAGCGTGCCACGTCGAACCCGCGGTCAACTCGCCTTTTTCGATCAGCACGACATCCGTGCAGCCCTGCTTGGCCAACTGATACAGCGTGCTGCATCCGATGATGCCGCCGCCGATGACGACGACGCGGGCATGACTTTTCATCGCGGGATCCCCCAATTAGAATAATTATATTGCAATTATTCGAATTATATTACAATTTCGCGGCGAGACAAATCTTTGCCAGGGGATTTTTCGGATGGTCCAAAGCCGCGACTCCGCGCCCGTCAAGCCCGCAAAAAGCGACGCCGCCGTGACCCGCTCGGCGCGCGGCTTCAAGGGCGTGTTCGATCCGCATTTCGAAGGCCGCGCGATCGCCGAGAAAAGCGACCAGCGGCTTTTCATCAACTCGGTCGAGAAGGCGCTGCGCGTGCTCTACGCCTTCGACGATTCGCGCAAGTCGCTCACCATCGCCAGCATCGCGGAATCGACCAAGCTTGGCCGCAGCGGCGCGCAGCGCTTTGTCTATACACTGGAAAAGCTGGGTTATCTGCGCAAGGACCCGGAAACGCGGCGCTACCGCCTGTCGCCGCGCGTGCTCGACTTCGCCGCTGCTTACATGCGCACGGACGAGTTGGCACCGCTCCTGATCGAACATTTCTCCGAGCTGAATCACGCCTGCGGCGAATCCGTGACGTTGCACGAGCCGGACGGGACCGAAATCGTCATCGTCACGCGCCTGGCCAGCCGGCATATGTTCGGCGCGCATTTCTTTACCGGCATGCGTTCGCCGGCCTTCTGCGCTTCGGCCGGGCGCGCGATCATGGCCTTCCTGCCGGCGGCGCGGGCGATCGACATCATCGACCGGTCCGAGCGCCCAGCCTTCACCAAGCACACGATCACCGACAAGGAAGGCATCCTGGCCGAACTGGCCAAGGTGCGGCGCGACGGCTACTGCATCGCCGAGCAGGAATCGGTGGCGGACACGATTTCCATCGGCGTTCCCGTCTTCGACTACACCCGCCTGCCGGTAGCGGCGGTCAATATCTTCGTGCCCCTATCGCGCTGGCCCCGGGCGCGCATGGCGCGCGAACTGGCGCCCGCCATGATGCGCGCGGCCCGCGCCTTTTCGCGCAGTTTGGGCGCGCCATGACAGCGTGAGCATTGACGGACCGGCGGTCGGGTGCTTCTCTCTCGCCATCGAATTCCAATAGGCCGTATTGAAATCCGATAGATTGTCGGAGCCAAGCGGCCGACCGTTTTAAGAGGGGAGAGTCCCGAAATGCCCGACAGCCTTCAGGTGTCGAACCGAGGCCCGGTGCGCGTTCTGACGCTGAACCGTCCCAACGTTCTGAACGCGCTCGACGAGGAATTGCGTGGCGCGATCGCCAGCGAAATCCGCAAGGCGCACGAAGACAAGTCTGTGCGCGCCATCGTCATCACCGGCAACGGCCGCGCCTTTTGCTCGGGCCAGGACTTGAACGAGGCCAAGCAGCAGAATGCCGAGACGGCCGAGCGCTGGCAGCGTACCTGGACCGATTTCACCCATTCCTTCCTCGAGTGCCACAAGCCGATCATCGCGGCCGTCAACGGCGTCTCGGCCGGCGGCGGTTTCCTGATGGCAGCCTTGGCGGACATCAAGGTGATGGCGCGCCCGGCGCGTTTCGTGATGGCCGAGATCAATATCGGCCTGCCGTCCATCATCGGCTCGTTCCTGCTCTTCAAGCAGATCTTCCTCTCGCGCACCGTCGACATCGTCTTGAACGGCCGCGATGTGCCCTCGCACGAAGCCAAGGCCATCGGCTTCGTCCATGAGGTGGTCGAGCCTGAGGACGTGCTGAAGCGCGCTCTCGAGCTGGGCCAGGAGCTTTCGACCAAGTATCCGACGCCGATGCGCCTGACCATCAAGCGCATGCGCTCGGTTCTGCTCAAGGATTGGGACGAGTTGGAGCGTGCGGCCCAGCGTTATCAGGGCGAAGCGGTCCGCAGCGGCGAGCCGCAGAAGGTCCAAGCCAAGTTCCTCGCCGACCGCGCCGCCCGGCGCTAGGCCCGATTCCCGCGATCAGAGGCGAACACGATGTACAAATTCATCAAGACCCGCATCGAGGACCAGATCGGTATCCTGACGCTCGACCGTCCCGAGACCATCAACGGCTGGCACCAGCCGATGCGCTTGGAAGTCAGCGATGCGCTGAAGAAGTTCAACAGCGACCCCAAGGTCCGCGCGATCATCATCACCGGCGCGGGCGACCGCGCCTGGTCGTCGGGTCAGGATCTGGCCGAGACCATGGTCATCAAGGGCGGCGAAGAAGGCGTCAAATGGGCCAATTACTGGGTCGAGTTCTATGACGTGCTGCGCAGCATGGAAAAAGGTGTCGTCGCGGCGCTGAACGGCGTGGCCGCCGGCTCCGCCTACCAGTACGCGATGATGTGCGACGTGCGCGTCGGCCATTCCGGTTCGCGCATGGGCCAGCCCGAGATCAACTCGGGCATCACCAGCACGACCGGCCCGTGGATCATGTACGACCGCATCGGCCGCTCGCGCACCATCGAGCTGACCCTGCGCGGCCGCATGATGAACGGCGATGAAGCGCACGAGATCGGCTTGATCCACTACTTGGTCCCGCAGGATCAGGTGATGGCCAAGGCGATGGAAGTCGCGAAGGTTCTGGCCAGCAAGGCGCCGCTGGCGATGAAGCTGACCAAGCAGCGTTTCCGCGAGATGACAGAAGCCGGTTTCCGTGAGACGACGGCCGCCAATATCGCCATCAGCAAGGAAAACTACGCCTCGGGTGAGCCGCAGCAGGCCATGAAAGAGTTCTTCGAGGAACGTGCCCGCCGCAAGGCCGAGCGCGAGAAGGCTGCCGGCAAGTCGGCGGCACCCGCGAAGAAAGCTGCCGCGAAGCCGGTCAAGAAGAAGGCCGCGCCGAAAAAGGCGGCCAAGCCTGTGAAGAAGGCGAAGCCCGCCGCGAAGAAAGCGAAGCCGGCCAAGAAAAAGGCCGCGCCGAAGCGCAAGGCAGCCGCGAAGACCGCTAAGCGCGGTGCGGCGAAGCGTGGCGCGGCCAAGCGTCCCACGGCACGCCGGGCTCCGGCCCGCCGTCCCGCCAAGCGGAAGCCGACCCGCCGCCGCTAGGACAAATGGACTGCTGATAAAGAGCCCTCTTCGCCTGCGCGGCGGAGAGGGCTTTTTATTGGCTGACTAGAAGGACGTAATACACAAAGGCCCGAGGCGGGTGTCAGGACCATCCGCATCCGGCTGGGGAGGGACGCCCATGGGTCAGTTCGATGCGCTGCTGAAGCCGCTCAAGCTTCGCAACCTCGTCATCCGCAACCGGGTGATGAGCACCGCGCACGCGGCTGGCTTCGGCCAGGATGGCGTGCCGGGCGACCGCTACATCCGTTATCACGAGGAGAAGGCCAAGGGTGGCATCGGCCTCACCATTTTCGGCGGCTCGTCGTCGGTCGCCGTCGATTCGCCCGGGTATATGAAGCAGCTCTATCTCGGCGACGACGCGATCGTGCCGCATTTCCAGGATTTCGCCGCGCGTGTCCACCGCCACGGTACGGCGCTGATGTGCCAGATCACCCATATCGGCCGGAAGATCGGCTGGGACAACGGACACTGGCTCTGGCCGGTCGGCCCGTCGCGCTTGCACGAGCCGCTCCATCGCACCTTCCCGAAGGAGATGGAGGATTGGGACATCAAGCGCACGATCAAGGCTTACGGTCGCGCGGCTCTGCGTTGCAAGCAGGGCAATCTGGACGGGGTCCAGATGCTTTGCGCAGGCGGCCACCTGATCGACCAGTTCTGGAGCCCGCTCGGCAACGCACGCACCGATGCCTATGGCGGATCGCTTCAGAACCGAATGCGCTACGGGCTCGAGGTGGTCGAAGAGGTGCGCAAGCAGGTCGGCGACGACTACATCGTCGGGTTGCGCATGGTCGGCGACGAGATGATCGAGGGCGGCCTGTCGCCCGAGGAATGCGTCACCATCGCCACGACCTACGCCAAGACCGGGATGCTCGACTATCTCGACATCGTGGCTAGCACGACCTTCAACCTGGAGCATCGCACGCGCCATATCCCCGGCATGTGGGCGCCTATCGCGCCCTATCTGCACTTGGCGGGCGCGATCAAGGCCGAGGTGAACATCCCAATCTTCCACGCCACGCGCGTGCTCGACGTGCAGACCGCCGCGCGCGCGATTGAGGAAGGCCATATGGACATGGTGGGCATGACGCGCGCCCACTTCGCCGATCCGCATATCGTGAAGAAGCTGACCGAGGGACGGGTGGACGACATCCGCCAGTGCATCGGCGCCAGTTACTGCAACGACCGTTCCTCCACGGGCAAGGAAGTCGTCTGCATCCAGAACGCGGCAACCGGCAAGGAAGCCGTGCTGCCGCAAGTGGTCGCCAAATCGTCCGCGCGCAAGACCGTGGTGGTCGCGGGCGCGGGGCCGGGCGGGCTCGAGGCTGCACGCGTGGCAGCCGAGCGCGGCCACCGCGTCGTGCTGTTCGAAGCGTCCGACCGGACCGGAGGGCAGATCAACATCGCGAGTAAGGCGACATGGCGCGAGGCGCTTTCAGGCATCCCGCGCTGGCTTGACCAGCAGGTGCGCAAGTTGGGCGTCGATGTGCGGCTCGGCGCCGAGGCCACCAAGGAGCGCGTCCTGGCCGAGAAGCCCGATTACGTCGTGGTCGCGACCGGCGGCACGCCCGCCCTCGGCCGCTTCAACGGGCTGGAGTTGGCCGTCAGCACCTGGGATATCTTGGAAGGCCGCGCCGCGCCGGGCGAGAACGTGCTGATCTTCGACGACAACGGTGATCATCAGGCCGCATCCGCGGCCGAGGTGCTGGCCCAGCGCGGCGCCAAGGTCGAATTCGTGACGCCCGACCGCATGGCCATGGCGCGCATCGGATACAACAATCTCGGCGTGCACTTGCGCGAGCTGCACCGCATGGGCGTGGTCATCACCACCGACACGCGCCTGGTCAATGTCTATCGCGAAGGCAACCAGCTGATCGCGGTCTTGCGCGACGAGCATTCCAATGCCGAGGAAGAGCGTGCGGTTGACCAGGTGGTTGCCGAGTACGGCGTCAAGCCGCGCGACGGGCTCTATTGGGACCTGCGTCCCTTGTCGCGCAATCTGGGTGAGGTCGATCCTGACCGCTTCGCCGCCGGCCTGCCGCAAGAGACGGTCACGAACCCTTCGGGCTCATTCGTGCTCTATCGCGTCGGCGATGCGGTCGCGGGGCGGAACGTCTATGCCGCCATCCACGATTCACTGCGGCTGGCGAAGGATTTTTAGCCGCTACTCGGCGGCTTTCCGCGCTTCCGCGGCACCCGGCAGGCGCACGCCGTCGAACGCGGCGCCCGCAACCGAAGCCGCGCAGCGCTTGCCGAGAATCTCCACGTCCAGCTTCTTCCCGGCGATGGCCAGGTCGGCCGGCAATAGCGCGAAAGCGAGGCCTTTGCCGCTGCGGTCGTGACCGCCCGATGCCACCAGCGCCACGGTGCGCTCGCCGTCCAATACGGCGTCGTTGAGATAAGGGTCGGCTTCGCCAGGTTCGACCGCCAATCGCATCAGCCGCCGCGCAGGCTTCGCCGCGTCTCCAGATACCAGCGCGCCGAAACCCGCCTCCGTCACGGAAATCGTCGTGTCGAAATCGACGCCTTCACGCGGGAATCCCGCTTCGAGTTGCAGCGCCTGCTGGGCGCGCCAGCCCACATCGCCAATACCGTGCGCGGCGCCCGCCTTCACCAGCAGGTCATAGAGCGCGGGCAGGGATGGCGCGGGCGCCTGCAACTCCCAGCCGTCTTCGCCGACCGTGCTGAAACGCAACGCCGTCGCGCGCGCCAAACCCAATTCGACCGTGCGGGCGGTGCCCCATGGAAAGGCATCTTCGCTCAGTGAATGCCCCGTGGCGGCTTCCAGAATCGCAGCGGCCTTTGGGCCGGCCAGAACCAGTGCGCCCATTTGCTCGGTCTGGTTGTCCAAGCGCACGGCCATGCTCCGCGGCAGATGGCGCCAGAGGAAATCGAAATGCCGGACCTCGTGTTCGACCGGACCGGTCAGTCGGAATCGGTCGGCCCCCAGGCGCAACACGGTCAAAAGAGCCGCGATGCCGCCCTTGGGCGTCAGGAACGGCATCAATCGCGCCTCGCCGGCGCGCACGGGCACGATGCCGAGCGAAAGTTTGGCCAGGGCCTTGGCAGCATCCGGGCCGCTCAGCTCGAAGAACGATTGCCCCGTGCGGTCCAACAGACCGGCGGACTCGCGCACGCGGCGAACTTCGGCATCGACATGGGGAACCCAGTCCGGCCGGCCGAAGCGCGAAGTTTCCTTCGGTTCCACGCCCTCGGGCGCGAACCAGAGCGGCGTCTCCCAGCCATTGCGCGCGCCGAACGCGGCGCGCTTGGCCTTGTGCCGCCCGTACAGCGGGCCGGTCTTGCCGGGCCGTCCGGAGCCGCGTTCGCCATGGGGATAGTCGATCGCGCCCGCGAATTTATGACCGCCGCGCACGACAGAATACGTGAACTCCTTGGTGGCGTAGGGGCCGTAGCGCCGCACATCGATGGGCGCGGGATCGAGACCGGTTTCGCCCTCCGCGATCCACTCGGCGATCAGGCCGGTCGCGCCGGACTGCATGATGCCGGCGGAGAAGCCCGCGGCCATGAAGAAGTTGCGCAGTCCCGGCATGGGGCCGACCAAAGGCGCGTGGTCCGGCGTACGGCTGGTGGGCGCGTTGTAGACCATCTTGATGCCCAGTTCGCCCAACAGCGGCACGCGGGCGATGGCGCGTTCGAGGAAATCCTGCGAGCGCTCCCAGTTGGGCGGCAACACCTCGCGGCCGAAAGCGGGTGGCACGCCGTCCACGCCCCAGAATTCAGGCTCATGCTCATAGATGCCGGAGAGGAGGCCTTTGCCTTCCTGCCGTACGTTGAAGCCGCCGATAGGGTCGCGCATCGTCGGCAATTCGCGCGGCAAGGCCGCGATCAACGGCGAGCTTTCCGTCACCAGATGCTGGTGCAGGAAGATGACGAAGGGCAGCTTCACCCCGACCATGGCGGCCACCTCGGGCGCCCACATGCCGGCGGCGTTGACGACGATCTCGGCCGTCAGCTCGCCTTTGTCGGTCGTGATTCGCCACTCGCCGGTGGGAAGAGATTCGAGCGACGTGACTTTGGTGTTGGTGCGGATCTTGGCGCCGTGCTGCCGCGCCAACGTCGCCATGGCGTAGGTGGCGCTGGACGGATCGGCGCTGCCGCAGCCGGGCGTGAAGGCCGCGCCCAGTACGTCGTGCAGCTCGATGAACGGGAAGAGATCCTTAATCTCCTTGAGGCCGATCAGCTCCATCTCCACGCCCAAGGCCTTGGCCTTGGCATAGGCGCGGCGATGCTCGACCATGTGGTCGGGCACAGTGGCAAGGCGGATGCTGCCGGCTTCATGGAAGCCGATCGGGTGCCCCATCTCGGCGGCCAGCGTCTTGTAAAGCTCGGTCGTGTCCTTCTGCATCCGGGTCCAGAATGCGCTGCTGGCGTAGTGGGAAAGGTTGCCGGCCGCATGCCAGGTAGCCCCGGCGGTCAGCTCCGCCTTCTCCAGAAGGACCAGATCGGTCCAGCCGCGCTTGGCCAGGTGATACAGGATGCCGCAGCCGACAATGCCGCCGCCGATGATGGCCACTCGTGCGTGTGTCGTCATGGTTTCAAGCCATCCTGTCTGAACGCGCCGACCGTACTATGGGCGCATGGGATAGGCCATTGGCGCCCCAAATCGTATGGCGATTGAAAAGAGTCCCTCTTTCGCCCTGATGGGTGTAGCATCGTTGCTCAGAAACCCGGCGAACATTCGCCCTGGGCAAAAAAGACGAGGGAATGCTTCATGGCCAAAAAGACGAAGTTCATCGACATCACGAAGAAGAGCGCGGGCCCGAGCCGGCGCACATTTCTGATTAGCTCCGGCGCCACCGCTGCCGTTGCCGTGGCGGCAAGCGGGCCGCTGATCCTGACTCCCGGCAAGGCCAAGGCCGCCGAGCGCGTGGTGTTCGCGACCTGGGGCGGTCAGCTTCAGGAATCCGTCACCGAGGCCTACATCAAGCCCTTCATGAAAGAGACCGGCATCGAGGTCGTTGTGACCGGGGCACCGGACCTCGCGAAGATTACCGCCCAGGTCAAAGCAGGTAGCTCCGAGACGGATATCGCCGAGATGGTGGGCAGCTATCTAGCCAACGGCGAAAAGAACGGTCTGTGGGAACCGGTCGATACGAAGATCGTGAACCGCTCCGACGTCGCCTTGCCGCTTTTCAACCGCCCCATG
>CAYZFH010000101.1:0-10183 GCA_964477375.1 uncultured Rhizobiaceae bacterium
GCATCGATGCGCGCACGCTGGGCGGGCGGCAACGTACCGGGCGCCAGGCGCGCGAGATAGGCGCGCGACCACGCGACGGGATTGGCATTGGGCGTACCCGCGGGCAGGCGGCCTTCATGGATGCGCCGGAGCACGTCCACGATGCGGTCGAGCCGCGCGGGTGACAGCGCATCGCCTTGCCGCAGCGTCTCACCGTCCATGAAATGCTGCACCAGCACGCCGTCACGCGCATGGACGACCGGCGGCGCCACGCCCAGCTCAGCCGCCAGCGAGGCGCACAGAGCCTCGCGACTGCGCACGATGCCGTGGTGGGGCAGATCGGCCGCAACCCGCGCGAAGAAGCGCTGGCCGCCCGCGTCGACCCGATAGTTGATGTTGGTGCGCCCGACCGATAGGCGCGTGACCGTGGGCGCGGCCGGCCAGATCGGCAGGCTCCGCAGACGTTCCTCGGCGCTCAGGTCGGAGACGGAATCCATGCGGCGCGCAGCATAGCCGCGCGCCGCACCGGAAGCGACGTTATCGCAAACTTACGAAAGGGCGACCGGCTTGTGCTGGGCGTCCTTATACATGGTGGCCGCGCTGTACTCGACCGCGACGCGGTGCGCCTCGATGGCCTCCGGCGTCATCTCGCCATGGCAGGGCGGCTCGGGATCGAAATTGTGGTGGATGTCCTTGCCGCGCACGACGGCCGCACAGTCGCGCGGCCCCTTGTTCACCGCCGAGGTCGGCATATAGCTCGGCAGGAACAGGATGCGCCACTTGTCCACCAGGTTCGGGCCCGAACCGTGGATCAGGTTGTGGTGGAAGATGGCGGCTTCGCCCGCCTTGAGGTCCACCGAGATGGCCTTCGAATCGTCGACCTTGGAGGTGATGTACTGGCCGCGCGTGAGGATGCTGTTCGCGTCCTGTGTGTCCTTATGTGGCAGCAGCGGGCCCTTGTGCGAACCGGGGATAATCTTCATCCCGCCGTTGGCCTCATTAGCCTCGGTGAACGCCAGCCAGAACGTCACGGCCGGCTCGATCTTGATGTACATCGTGTCCTGGTGCCAACCGGCGTAAGACGAACTGTTCGGCTTCTTGAAGCGGAACGAGCTGGTCCAGCACAGGATATCCGGCGTCCCGAAAATGCTTTCCACCACGTCGAGCATGCGCGGGTGGCGGATCATCTCGTCGAGCCACGGGCACACCAAATGAGCCTTCAGGTCGATCTTCTTGGTGGCGTCGGGATAGCGCGCCTGGAGATCCTCCAGCTTGCCGCGGATCTCGGCCATCTCGGCTTCCGTGTAGATCGGTATCGGCGCGAGGTAGCCGTCACGGTCGTAAGCAGCAAGCTGGTCCTTGGTCAGTCCGAATTTGGGCGCCATCCTGTTTCCCTCAGCTCAATGCGATCGCCTGGCGGTCGCTGTCCTTGTAGAGAATCTTCTTGGCCTGCACCTCAACCGCTTCGCGGTGGGCGGCGATTTCAGCCGGGCCAAACTCCTCGACCGGCACGCGGTCGGGATCGAAATGCCCGTGCGTGTCCGTGCCGCGCACGACGAATGCCGAGACGCGCCGGTCGTCCATGGGCTTGGAGTGGGTCGCGAAATATCCCATCAGCATGACCAGGCGCCGGTCGTTCGTGTGATTGGCGCCGGAGCTGTGGACGATATTGTGATCGAAGAACGCACACTCGCCGGGACGCAACTGCAGCGACGCGATGTTCGATTTGTCGAACTCCGCGGTGATGTACTGCCCGCGCGTCAGGATGCTGTCCTTATCGTGGGTATCCTCGTGCGGCAGGACATCCCATTTGTGCGAGCCGGGGACGACGCTGACCGTGCCGCTGTCGCTGTTGGTCGGCGACAGAGCCAGGAACGCGATCGTGCCCGTGGGCCGGATCGTGATGTAGCGCGTGTCCTGGTGCCAGCCGGCGTAGGTCGGGCTCTTGGCCTTCTTGTTCCGGACGCTCGCATTCCAGCAGAGAAGATTCGGGCCCAAGATATCTTCGAGCCCATCGAGCATGCGCGGTATGCGCGTGATCTGGTCCATCCAGGGCAACAGAAGATTGCCCTTGAGGTCGAGCTTCTTGACGCCGTCCGGGCGCTCGATTTCGAACTGTTCGAGCTTCCGGCGATACGCCAGCGCGTCTTCCTCCGACATCACCCGCAACGGGGTGTGGAAGCCGTTCGCGCGGTAGGCCGCGATCTCTTTGTCCGTCAGTGCCTTGCCCATCGCGCGTCTCAGCTTTTGTAGTCGGGTTCTTCGCGGTCGAGATCGCGCTTTAGCGCTTCGTAGCTCAAGGCCGCGCTCTCTTCCCACTCGTCGTCGAGCTGGCTGCGGGTGAACTGCGCGATCTGCTGGGGCACCTCGCGCGCCTCTTCGCCCGATTCCTTGATCAGGTGAAGCTGCTTGCAGGCCAGCTCCATGTAGTAGAGGTCGTACCAGGTCTGGGCCACGTTCGCGCCCACGGCCGTGACGCCGTGATTGGCCGAAAGCAGCAGCGGCTTGTCGCCCAAAGCGGTGGCCATGCGCGCGCCTTCCTCGAACGACGTGCCAAGGCCGCCGAAATGATCGTCATAGGCGACGCGGTCGTAGAAGCGCAGCGCGTCTTGGTGGACCATGAGCAGACGGCCCGGCTTGGTCATGGTCAGCCACGTCGTATAGACCGGATGGCAATGCAGCACGCAGGCCGCATGCGGCCCAAGCTTGTGAAACGAGGCGTGGATGCAGAGGGCCGATTTCTCGATCTTGCCGCGCCCTTCCACGATGTTGCCGTCAAAATCCGACACGATCAGGTTGGATGCGGTGACCTCGGACATCAGCACGCCGTGAGGCTTCACGAGGAAACGATCCGTCGTGCCCGGCACCACCAACGTAAAGTGGTTCCAAATCCCATCGTCGAAGCCGAAGCGATGCGCCAGACGATGCGCCGCCGCCAAATCGACACGCGCCCGCCAAACCGGATCGGCCTTCTCGTCGATCCGCACCACGTTGCCCGTCATGACCGCCTCCCTGCCATCGGGCGCGTCCCGCGCCCAGGGCCGTATCCTAGCAACGAACCCGCCGAAATACCCCTTGTCAGGGGAGCCAACGCCCGCGACCATTTCCGAGGACATTGCCATCCAAATTCCAGGCCGAACGGCCTAAAATTAATTCCGGCTATTGGGCCAGTCAAGCGGGGAGCGGTTTGCCTCAAGCCATCCAGTGCGACGTTCTGATCGTGGGCGGCGGCATCGCGGGCGCCTCGCTCGGCTATCGCCTCGCATCCCACCGCAAGGTGATCCTGCTCGAGCGCGAAGCAGCACCCGGCTACCACTCCACGGGCCGCTCGGCTGCCGGCCTGTCGGAAAATCTCGGCACGCGGCCGATTCGCGCGCTGACCGCCCTCTCCCGCCCGTTCCTCCAAAATCCGCCGCAAGGCTTCACGGAAACGGCGCTGATGCGACCGCGGCCCTGGCTGTTCGTCGCGCGCCAAGACCAGCGCGCGGAATTCGAGAGCCATCTGGCCGAGGCCCGCGAGACCTGCCCAGCCATCACCGAGATCGATGCAGATGCGGCGGTGAAACTGTTCCCCCTGTTGAAGCGCGATTACGTCGACCGGGCGTTCCTTGAAACCGAGGCCACGGACCTAGACGTGGACGCGATCCTGCAGGGCTATCTGCGGGGGTTGCGCGCCCAAGGTGGCACGCTCGTCACGAGCGCGGAGGTTGTCGGCATCACGCGCGACAGTGGGCTTTGGCGGGCGACAACCAGAGCCGGCGACTATGCCGCTCCCGTGCTGGTGAACGCGGGCGGCGCTTGGTCGGACGAAACCGCGCGCTTGGCCGGCGTGAAGCCCGTCGACCTCGTGCCCAAGCGCCGCACGGCCATGATCGTGGCCCCACCGGACGGCGTGGATGTTTCGCGCTGGCCCGAGATCGACGATGTCGGCGGCGAATTCTATGTGAAGCCGGAAGCCGGAAAATTCTTGCTCTCCCCGTCCGACGAAACGCCCTCGCCGCCGACCGACGCCCAGCCCGACGAAATGGATATCGCCATCGCCGTCGACCGGCTGGAGCAGGCGATGACGTTCAAGGTGAAGCGGATCGAGCGAAGCTGGGCGGGCCTGCGCAGCTTCGTCGCCGACCGCACGCCCGTATTCGGCTTCGATCCCGATGCCGAGGGTTTCTTCTGGCTGGCTGGCCAAGGCGGCGCCGGCATCCAGACCTCGGCCGGATTGTCCCAAGCCGCCGCCAGCCTCATCCTCGGCACGGAATGGCCCGCGCTTCTTTCCACGCGCGGCGTGACCGAAGCCACGTTTTCGCCTGCCCGCCTCAGGAGCAACCCATGAACGACATCCGACGCCACGACATTCCCGAATCGAAGGCCGCTCAGGTCTATCGCCACGTCGTTTTCGACGGCGACTATGTCTTCATCGCCGGGCAGTTAGCCTCGGACCGTACAAATCCCCCGCCGGCCCTCGGCAACATCGAGACCGAAACGCGCACGGCCATGGAACTGCTCGGTGCGGCGCTGAAGTCCGTCGGGCTGGACTTCACCGACGTGATGCAGGCGCGCGTTTTCATGACCGACCTGTCGGAGTTCGCGCGCATGAATAAGGTCTATGGCTCCTTCTTTGCCGCCGGTGAAACGCCCGCCCGTACTTGCGTGGGCGTGGCGAATCTTCTGAACGGCTGCAAGATCGAGATCGATTTCGTCGCGCGGATGCGCAAATTCGATCCGGTCAAGCATTCGGGCGCACCGCGCATGGAGAATGCACGATGAAAATCCTCGTCACCGGCGCCAGCGGCCGGTTGGGGCGGCGTATCGTCGCCCTCCTGGCCAAAACCCAAGAGGTTACGGCCTTCGACGTCAAAGCGGTCGACTCCGCCGCGCACCATCGCATCGAGGGCGACATCCTGGATTTCGACGCGGTGAAGCGCGCCATGCGCGGCCAGGACGCCGTCATCCACATGGCCGCGGCCCTGGTGGCGCACAAGCTGCCGGACGAGAAGCTGGTGCAAACCAACGTCATGGGCACCTGGCACGTCTTCGCGGCGGCCGCGGAGGCGGGCGTGCGACGGGTCGTGCACACTTCAAGCGAGACGGCGACGGGCGTGGTCTTCGCCGATCCTTCGCGCCCACCCCGCTATCTGCCGGTGGACGAAGACCATCCGCTCCATCCCTCCGAGCCCTACGGGATGAGCAAGGCGATGAGCGAAGAGATCGCCAAGATGTTCGCCCTGCGCGGCGGCATGACGGTGACGGTCATCCGCCCGACGCTAGTGGCGACCGAAACCATCACGCCCAAACTCGATGCCCTGAGCACAGACCCGAAGAACATCGATCTGTGGGGTTGGGCCGATCCCGAGGATGTGGCCGAAGCCTATCGCCTGGCGCTCGAAAGAAGCGGCGATCCTTACGACGTGTTCTTCATCAGCGCACCCAACACGCTGTCCGACACGCCGACGCTCGATCTCTTGCGCGCTTATTACGGCAAGCTCCCGGAGGTGCGGGACCCGGCGCTGTACAAGCGCGACCCGCACGCCGGTGTGTTTTCGATCCAGCGCGCGCAGGAACGCCTGGGCTTCAAGCCGCACCGAGACTGGCGGAAGCTGCGCGCTTAAACCGTGTGCGGCTTCTCGAAGATGAAGGGCACGAGCAGCACCACGGGGATGAGCAGGATCAGGTCGCCCAAGGGTGAGGCCGCCACGCTGGCCGCGGCACCGATGGCGTAGGCCGCCCAAGCGGCAGCCAGCACGGGCATGGTGAGGGCGATGTCCGGCGGCTTCCGGCGCGCCACCTTGCCCTCCACGATCCGGACAATCACGGAAGTCACCACCACGGTCGAGATCGTGACCGTGCCGAAGCGCGTCATGCTGGCCGCCTGCAGACCCATGGCGCCCGCCAGCATGATCAGCGCAACCGTCTTGCCGGGCGCCAGGAGCGCGACCAGCGTGATGAGCAGCGCCTCGGCCAAGAGCGGCACACGCAGATGCTTGGCTTCGAGAAGATAGGCGACGGCCACGCCGACGGAGAAGCTACTGAGCGTGATCACGTAGACCAGCAGGTTCGCCCATTTGCCATGGGCAGCGGACATGGCCAACAGCACCGTGTTGCCGGTCATGTTCGCCGCGAAGACGCCGCCCAAATCGACATAACCGACAGCGTCGACGAAGCCCGCGATGCCGCACATCAGGCCGGCCCGCAGCCAGGGCGTCTGCCAAAACCGCAGGATACCGCCCACGCCGCCGGCCCTCTTACGCCGCGTGCATCAGCCGCAGGATCGACTGCAGCAGCACGTTGGCGCCTTGCTCCAACAGTTTCCAGTCGGTCCATTCGTCGCGCCGATGGCTCCGCCCGCCTTCCGACGGCACGAAGATCATGCCGGCGTCGGCAACGCGCGCCATGACCTGGGCGTCGTGGCCTGCGCCTGACGGCATACGGTGCGAGCCCAGGCCCAACGCCTTGGCCGCACCTTCGATCGTGTCCTGCACCCGCGGCGCCATCAGGGCCGAGGTGTTGCCCGAGATATGCTCGTGGCTGAC
The DNA here is from genome assembly GCA_964477375.1 of uncultured Rhizobiaceae bacterium. Taxonomy (GTDB): domain Bacteria; phylum Pseudomonadota; class Alphaproteobacteria; order CADEGL01; family CADEGL01; genus CADEGL01. Next base: position 6,507 of record CAYZFH010000101.1, read on the forward strand.
CGTGAGCCGGTGCTCGGCCGCAACCTTGTCGGCCAGCTTGTAGGTGGACTTGACTAGGCGCTTCAACAGATTCTGGTCGATGTCGCGCAGCTCCTGACGCATGTAGATCTCGGGCGGCACGATGTTGGCCGCCGCCGTCTTCGACTTCACGATGCCGTAGGTGATTCGCGTCAAGGGCGTGCCCCGCTTGAGCGCCATGCGGCGCGCCTTGTACGCAAACTCGGCCGCGCCGGTGAAGGCATCCTTGCGCATGTCCATGGGCGTGGTGCCCGCATGGTCCGGTTCGCCCTTGAAGACGAAATCCGAGTGGTCAATGCCGACGATGCCCTCGACCACGCCGATGGGCATCTTTTTGGCCTCCAGCACCGGCCCCTGCTCGATGTGCAGCTCGATATAGGCCGCGATGTCGCCTTTCTTCCGCTTGGCCTTGCCAATCTTGTCCAGGTCGAAGCCGGCCTGGCGCATGGCATCGCCGAGCGAGCCGCCGTTCGGGTCTTTCGCGTGGGCGACCTCGTTCATGTCCAGACGCCCGGCCATGGCCTTGGAGCCCATGCAGTCAAGGAAGCGGCCTTCCTCGTCAATGAAGGCGACCGGCTCGAAGCCGCGCGGAGCGCTGAGGTTCGCGGCCTGGATCACGCGTGCGCATTCGAGGGCCGACAGCACGCCGAAAGCGCCGTCCAAGGGTCCGCCGTCCGGCACCGTGTCGATGTGCGAGCCGGACATGACCACCGGCCCTTCGGCCGCGCCGACATGGCCGATCGTGTTGCCCGCCGCGTCATCGCGCGCGGCGATGTTGGCGTCAGCCATCCGGCCCTTGAGCCAGCGCCGCGCCTCTTCATAGGCGGGCGCGAAAGCGTGGCGCGTCAAGGCGCCGTCCGGCGCGCGGCCGATCTTGGAAAGCGTCTCGATATCGTTGCGCAGCCGCGCGATGTCGACGCGCAGGGATTCCCAGGCAGCCATGTTCGTCTCCACTTCAAAGCAAAAGGGCCCCACCCCGATCCACTCGGGATGGGGCCCCTTGGACCACCGTTCTCCGCGCCAGTCGGCGCGGATTCACAAGTCAGATCACTTGATGATCAGCTTGCGCGGAAGACCGTTCAGCACCTCGCAACCGGTCTTGGTGACGCGGACCGAAGCGCTGAAGCCGATGCCGCAGTCGCGATACTTGAGCGTCAGCGGCACCATGTGGAACGTCATGTTGGTCTCGAGCTTCCGTGTCTCGCGCGGCTTGAGCGACAGGATCTGCCCTTCGCCCCAGTCCGGCGGGAACGCGACGCCGATGGAGTAGCCCGTGCGGTGGCGGAAGAATTCGCCGAAGCCCGCCTTCTCCACCACACTGCGCGCGGCCTTGTCGACGGCCTCGCAGGTGACGCCCGGCTTGATCTTGTCGATGGCCGCTTCCAGGCCGCCGATGACCGCGTCGGCCATCTTGCGCACGATCGGGCGCGGTTCGCCGACATTGCAGCAACGCATGATCGCCGCCGTGTAGCGATTGATGTTGGCGGAGACCTCGAAATAGACCGGGTCGCCTTCCTCGATCACGTTGTTGCGCCAGGTCTGGTGCGGCAGGCAGGTGCGCGCACCCGACAGGATGAAGGGCGGCAGACCCGGGTACTGACTGCCGTTGGTGGTCAGCACACGCTCCACCTCGACGGCCACATCATTGTCCGTGACGCCGCCGGCCACCTTGTCGATACCGGCCTGAACGGCGCGGTCCAGGATGCGCGCGGCCTTGCGCATCGTATCCAACTCCTCGTCGGACTTGATGACGCGGGCTTCCTCGACGATGTGCGTCGAATCGACGATCTTCGCCTTGGGGAAGTGGCTCTTCAGGTTTTCGTACTCGAACACGTTGAAGAACCAGCCGCGCTTCTCGACGCCGATGGTCTTGTTGCCGAGGCCGAGCTTTTGGATGACCGAGGCCGTCACGTCGGCCGGCACCATGTAGTCCTTGATCTCGGTGAAGCCGTCGAGCCACGTGTACTCGTACACGTTGAGCGACTCGAAGCTGCGCATGACCATCACCGGCTGGTCCTGCAGCGACAGGACGAGGCAGTGATAGCCGTAATAGCCCGGCGTCTCGTAGCCGGTCAGGTAGCAGAGGTTTTCCGGGCCACGGACCAGGAGGACGTCGATGCCCTCCTTTTTCATCATCGCGGTGACGAGGTCGTAGCGGCGGCGGTATTCGGCAGGCGTAAAGTTGAGCCGTTCATGCTCAACAAGCTTGAGCTTGAAGCCAGGTTTGGCCATTGGGGGTCCCCTGATGGTTGGTTCTTCTTCCCGTACCTGCCGCCACACGGCCGCGATGCGTGTCGCGCGGGCCCCGCGGTACGAGACGAACGAAGCCTAGCGGCCTCGCATCGGCTTTACAAATCCCAAGCCTGCCCCACCGACGGAAGGCAGGCCGGGCCGTTCCTACGAAGGCATCTTCACTTTCAGTTCTTGGGCGATCTTGCCAAGCGTCGTCCACGTGGCTTCCAGCACCGGCACGCCTGACTTTAGGCGCACGGCGCGTTCGGCGAAGCCGCGCTCTCCCGGTATGCGAACTCCGGCCGACCCGGGCGCCGCCTTGGAATTCTTGATTTCGGCGATATGCGCGCTGGCCGCGCGGCGGAATTCGTCCGGCGCGCCGAATGCGGCCGGGTTAATGGCGACAAACAGATGGCCGTGGCGTCCAACCTTGCCTTCGTCCTGCCAGCCGACCAGCGCCGGGCCGGCCTCGCTCGTGGTCAAAGGGCCGCACATCAGCGCCACGGATAAAGCCAGCCCGAAACCCTTATGCCCCGCCAGGGTGCTGAGCGCACCGGCCATCACCGTGACCGCGTCGGTCGAGGGACGGCCGTCGGGCCCGATGCCGACACCAGGTGGAACCTGCTCCTTGTGATAGGCGGCAAGACGGACGTGGGAGCGCGACATCGTGCTCATCGCCATGTCGACGACAAACGGATCGGGCCCATCAAGCGGAAAAGCCAAGGCGATCGGGTTGGTGGACAGCATCCGCTCCATCCCGCCCGGCGGATGAACCAGCGGCGGGCCGGAGGTCGCGACCATGCCGACGACACCGGCGCGCGCCAGCCGCTCGGCGTAATAGCCGATCATGTAGATGTCGGCGGAGTTGGCCAGCGCCACCGTGGCGCATCCTGCTTCTTTCGCTTTTTTCGCGGCGATGTCGCAGGCCAGGAAGGCCGCCGCGTGTCCCGGCCCCTTATGCCCATCGATCAGGACGGTGGCGGGCAAATCGCGAAGGATTTCCGGCTTGCCCTTGGGGTCAATCTTTCCGTCCTGCAGGTAGTGGACCATGTAGGGCAGATAATCGACGCCCTGGCCCGAGAAGCCGCGCAGATCGGCCTCGACGAAAACCTCGGCCGATGCCGCCGCGTCTTCGCGCGAACAGCCGGCCGCAACCAGAAGATCGGTCGCAAACCGGCGCAGCGTGCCGGCATCAAGAGTCCGCGTGGGACGTTCCGCCGCCATTTTGCCCCCCGGCAATCCGGTCAACCGGCCCGCTTCAAGGCCGGACGGTCGATTCCGTTCACACAGAAATATTTGATCGCCGTGTATTCGTCGAGACCATGGCGCGAACCTTCACGGCCCAGGCCCGATTGCTTCACTCCGCCAAAGGGAACCGGCGGGCCGGTCATCTTCACGCCGTTGAAGGCGACCATGCCGTAGTCGAG
>CAYZFH010000102.1:0-9969 GCA_964477375.1 uncultured Rhizobiaceae bacterium
TGCGCCTTCATGGCCTCGCGCCACGCGGGCTACATGACGGGACAAAGCGTCGCCCTCGATGGCGGCCACGTCCACGCGATCTATTGAGGGGCGCCATGGATCTCGGCATCAAAGGGCAAGCCGCACTCGTCCTGGCCGGCACGCGCGGCATCGGCTTCGGCTGCACCCAGGCACTGGCCGAGGCCGGCTGCCGCGTCGTCTTCAATGGCGTGACACCCGAAAGCGGCCGCGTCGCGCTGGCGAAGCTCAAGGGTTACGACGCGCATTACGTGCAGGGCGACGTGATGGACCCTGGTGAGCGCGCCCGCATCTACGACGAGGCGCGCGCGTGGCTGGGTAAGGACATCACGATCCTCGTGACCAACTCGACCGGCCCCGCCGCGGGCAGCTTCCTGTCCAAATCGCTGGACGATTGGCGCCAGGCGTTCGAAGGCAACATGCTGAACGCGCTCGATTTCGCTTATCGCACGATCAAAGGCATGACGGCGGCGGGCTACGGCCGCATCGTCAACATCAACTCCATGTCGGCCAAAGAGCCCAGCTACAACACGCCTCTCGGCAATGGCGTGAAGGCCGCGATGGTCGGCGCCATGGCGACCTTGGCGCGCGAGGTGGCGGACAAGGGTGTTACGGTGAACAACATCCTGCCTGGCCCGATCGAGACCGACCTGTTGCGCCGCTTCACCAAGCACATGCTCAACCGGCCGGAACTGTCGGACGAGGAGGCCACCCGCCTGTTCAGCGAGAGCGTACCCGCGAAGCGCCTGGGCACCATCCAGGAATGCGGCGCGCTGTGTGCCTTCCTGGCTTCGCGCCACGCGGGCTATATCACCGGCCAGAGCATCCCCATCGACGGCGGGCTGATCCGAAGCATGTATTGAAGTGCGATAGGATGCGGGCAACGCATAGATCCCGCCCTGTCGCCCGCGTTGGAGCCCGGCGGGTCTTGCCGTATCATTAACGCCATTCAGGGCATTTTTTCCGCGCGGAGGCTGGGCCTTCGCCGCAACAGGGACGAAAGGTTCGCACCATGGCAGTTGTAGAGAAGCTTACGCCCAAGAAGGATCCGGTCTGGCAGACGCGCGTCGATCTGGCCGCCGCCTACCAGTTGTCGGCGAAGATGGGCATGACCGAAGGCATCGACAACCACTTCACCGTGCGCGTGCCGGGCACGACGGACAAGTTCTTCATCAATCCGAAAGGCCTGCACTGGGCCGAGATCACGGCTTCGGACGTGCTGATGTGCGACTACGAGGGCAACGTGCTGGAGGGCGAACACGCCCCGCCGAAATCGGGCCCGTGCATCCACTTCCCGATCCACAAGCTGCATCCCCGCGGCGGCGCGGTGTTCCACACCCACATGCCGTGGTCGACCGCCATCGCAGCGCTGAAGGGCGGCCGTCTGGAGATGGTTCACCAGAACGCCATGCGCTTTTACGACGACATCGCCTATGACCACGAGTTCAACGGTCTGGCCATGACGCACGACGAAGGCGAGCGCATGGGCGCCATCATGAAGGACAAGAGCGTCCTGTTCCTCGAGAACCACGGCGTCATCACCGTGGCCGAGAGCATCGGCGAAGCGTTCGACATGATGTATTTCATCGAGCGCGCGTCCGAGGTGCAAATCCTGGCGCAGTCGACGGGCAAGCCCTTGGCCATTTGCCGCCAGCCGATGGTCGAAGAGACCCGTGAGGTCTACAAGAACTTCCGGATCAACGCGGTGCGCCATTTCGAGGCGTTGAAGCGCGTCTATCTGGACCGCGAAGGCTCCGACTACGCTTCGTGACCGGCGGCCCGCTTCGCGCGGGCCTGCCGCAAGGCCAAACACGGGGCCGGCAGCGGGCCGCATCCTGGTCCGCACGCCGGCCCCGTTCCTTTTGAAGACGGGCAGTCCCGTCCCATCCGAAACGACCGCATCGCCGTGAGCATCCGCTCCTCCCTCGCCGCCTACGAACGAAGCTGGCTTGCCCTGCACGGCAACACGCGCGGCGCGATCTGGATTCTGGTCGCGGGCTTTATGACCACGGTGCAGAGCCTGATGGTCAAGCAGGTGGGCCCGAACCTGCACGTGTTCGAAGTCGTCTTCCTGCGTTGCCTTTTCGGCTTGTCGATCCTTCTACCCCTGGCGTTCAAATCCGGCCTCAGCACCCTCCGGACCGGCCGCGTGCACCTACACTTCATGCGCGCGAGCGTAAGCCTGGTCTCCATGGGGTGCTCGTTCTACGCCCTGGCCCATCTGCCTCTCGCCGACGCGACGGCCTACGGCTTCACCATCCCGTTGTTCATGATCCCGATCGCCATGGTCATGTTCCGGGAGAAGGTGCGCTGGCGCCGCTGGACCGCGACGGCCATCGGCTTCCTGGGCGTCCTGATCATGGTGCGGCCGGACGGCGCCGTGCATCTGGCCGTGCCGGTGGCCCTGATCGGCGCGTTCTTCAACGCCCTCGTGATGGCCATCATCAAGCGTTTGACCGGCAGCGAACGCATCCTCACGCTGATGACCTATTTCACCATCATCGCGACGATCATCGTCTTCATCCCGGCCATGCTGGTTTGGAAGACGCCGACCTACTTCGAGCTGCTGCTGCTGTTCGGCGTCGGTGTGACCGGCACGCTCAGCCAGATGTTCGCGGCCCATGGCTGGTACGCGGCGACCGAGGCCACGGCGATCGCGCCTTTCGACTACTCACGGCTCCTATACGCCGTGATCCTGGGCTTCATCTTCTTTTCAGAGATTCCCGGCCTCAACACCGCCGTCGGCGCGCTCGTCATCGCGGGCTCGACGCTCTACATCGCCCAGCGCGAGGCGCGGCTACGCAAAGAGGCGCGCCTGAAGTCAGACGCAGGTAAGCCGCCGCCCGAGATTCAAGGGTGATCCCGGCCGCAACCAAGGCGCGCTGGGCGGCTCTGCCCAGCACCACGCGCGGCATCCTTTGGATGCTGGCCTCCGCCCTCACCTTCACGGCCATGCTGGCGACGGTGAAGCCGGCCAGTCAGAACCTGCACCCGTTCGAAGTGACGTTCTTCCGGCATGTCTTCACGCTGTTCGTGATGCTGCCGCTCATCCTGCGCGTCGGAATAAGCGCCCTGAAGACCGACAAATTCCCCCTCATCGCCCTGCGCGGCCTGCTGGGCTTCGCCTCGACCGTACTCTGGTTCTACGCCGTGCCGCATTTGGCGCTGGCTGATGCGACTGCCATCAACTTCACCGCGCCGCTATGGGCCACGGTGTTCGCAGCGGTCATCCTGCACGAGCCCGTGCGGTTGCGGCGCTGGACGGCGACCGCCATCGGCTTCGCCGGCGTGCTCGTGGTGCTGCGGCCGGGCTTCCACGAGTTCTCGGTCTGGGCGCTGGTCATGCTGATCGCGGCAGCCTGCTGGGGCAGCCAGCACATCGTGCTCAAGACCCTGTCGCGCACCATTCCCGCCAACGTGATCGTCTGCTACCACGCGATCCTTTTGTCGCCGGCGGCGTTAATCATGGCGCTGTTCGTCTGGCGTACGCCGAGCTGGGGGGATGCCTTCTGGCTCGTGGCGCTGGGCATCTGCGGCACACTGGGCCACCTGGCGCTGGCGCGCTCCTTCGCCGCGGCCCAGGCGTCGGTCGTGCTGCCCTTCGATTTCTCGAAGATGCCGATCGCCGCCCTGATCGGCTATCTCGCCTTCGGCGAGCGTCCGGACCTGTGGACGTGGGCTGGCGCCGCCCTGATCGTCAGCGCTTCGGCCTATATCGCCCGGCGGGAGGCCCAGATCGCCCGGGCCAACGCCGCCGCGGCCAAGGCCAAGGCTAGAAGCGGTCCACCCGGAACGGCTTGAGATCCATCGACAAAGGCTTGCCCGACATCAGTTCGGACAGGACCTTGCCGGTCTGCGAGGCGCCCAGAAGGCCTTGGTGGCCGTGGCCGAAAGCGAAGAAGACGTTCTTCCACTTGGGCGAGGCGCCGATGACGGGCAGGCTGTCCGGATGGCACGGGCGGTGGCCCATCCATTCCGTGAACTTGTCCGCCTTGAGGCCCGGGATCAGCCGCTGACCCATGCGCAGGAGCACGCGCGCGCGCTCGTAATTGGGCTCGGCGTCCAGGCCCGCCAGTTCCACGGTGCCGCCGATCCGCAGCCCCATCTCCATCGGCGTGATGGCGAACTTATGCTCGACGGGGAAGCACATGATGCGCGGCACGAAGCCGGGATCCTCGACCGTGACGTGATAGCCGCGATGGCTTTCCAGCGGCACGCTGTGGCCGAGCTGCTTGGTCAGCACGTTCGACCAGGCGCCGCCCGCGATGACCACGTCGTCGACCGGAACATCGCCCTGGTCGGTGCGGAGTTTGGTCGGTCCGTTCGGCCCCATCTCGAAGCCGCGCACCTCACGGTTGAGGTAGGTGCCGCCGCTGCGCGTGAAGAGCTGCGCCAGCGCCTGGACCAAGCCGAAGGGGCTTTTGCAGTGTCCATGATCGGGCATGAGGATCGCGGACTCGAAGACCGGCGCTAGGGCGGGCTCGAGCTGGCGAATCTCATCCTTGTTCAGCACATCGCAGCGCTGGCCCGTCATATTGCGCAGTTCGATGCCGAGTGCGTCCTTCTTCCGACTTTCGTCGGACTGATAGAGGAAAAGCTGGCCCGTGCGGTGGAACAGGTGCTCGACGCCCGCGTCCTTGAGGAGCGGCTGGTAGGCCTCGAAGGTGGGGCCGTTGAGCGCGGACAGCGCCTTGGAGATGCCGTAGACGCGGTCGCGCTGGCCGGCCATCAGGAACTTGACCAGCCAGGGCATCACCTGAGGCAAGTAATACCAGCGGACGAAGAGCGGGCCTTCCGGATCCAGCAGCCACTTGGGGATCTGTTTCAGCATTCCGGGCGTGGCCACAGGCACGACCGAGCCCGGGCTGATTCCGCCCAGATTACCGAAAGAGGTCGCCTTCCCCGGCTCGTCGCGCTCGATCAGGGTGACCTTATGGCCCTCGCGCAACAGGTAGTTCGCGGTGGCCGTGCCCACAATGCCCGCGCCGATCACGGTGATGTTGCGGGGACCAGTATTCGCCATGGTTGGACCTCTTCTGTCCAAGAAAGGAAGCGGGGGGCCGAAGCCCCCCGCCATTGCTGCCTATTACGACTTCGCGGCTTTCCTGCGCAGGAATTCTGCCAGGAAGATCATGCTGGTCACGAAAATCAGGATCAGCGTCGAGGCGGCCGCGAGACCGGGGCTGACCTTGAGCAACGCGTCGTCCCACATCTGCTTCGGCAAGGTCGTGGCGAGACCACCGCTGACGAACAGCGCGATGGTCAATTCGTCGAACGACGTGACGAAGGCGAAGAGGAACGCGGCCAACAGACCCGCACGGATCAGCGGGAACGTGATGTGCCACAGCGTGCGCGTCTTGTTGGCGCCCAAGCTCCACGCGGCCTGGTCGAGGCGGTAGTCGTAGTTCTTCAACACCGCCATGACCGTGACGACCACGTAAGGCACCGCCAGCATCGCATGGCCGAGCACGAGGCCGAGCGAGGAGCCGATCAGCCCGATCTTCAGGAACCGGTCGGCGTAGGCGTAGCTGTAGAACAGCGCCACCGCGATCAAGATGCGCGGGATGATCAACGGCGAGAGCAGGAGCGACATGTAGAGCGTCCTGCCCTTGAGCCGATGGCGGGTCAGCACGAAGGCCGCCGGTACCGAGATCGCCATCGCCAGAAGTGCCGAGATGACGCCCACACTGAAGGAGCGGATACCCGCGGCCTGCCACGTCGCCGACTCGAACACGAGGTCGTACCAGCGCGTGGAGAAGCCCTGAGGCGGCCATTCCAGGAAGCCGCCTCCGGTGAACGAGACCGGGACGACGAAGAAAGACGGCCCCGACAGGAACACCAGCATGGTGATGCCAGTGATCCACATGACCGTGCGCGACATCGTCCTGCGCGGCCGGTCGGGGCGGATCGGGCGCACCACCTCGACCAATTCACCGAAGCGGTCGCAAACCCAGCCGATCACATTGATGAAGATGCCGCCGAGCCAGGCGCCGGCCTTTCCGATCGGATTGCTGCCACCCACCGCCGTGCGGTCGGCAGCACCGCTGCCCGACAAGGTCGACATGCCCAGCAAGCGGTCATAGAGATAGAAGACCACCAGCGCCGTCAGGAGCAAGAGGAGCGCGATAGCACCCGCGAAGCCCCAATTCAGCAACTGTTCGACCTGCTCGATGATCAGCTGGGCGATCATCATGATGCGGCCGCCGCCCAGGATCGTGGGCGTGATGAAGAAACCGAGCGCGGTGATGAAGACCAGAAGTCCGCCGGCCGCGAGACCGGGCAGCGAAAGCGGGAAGTAGATTCGCCAGAACGCCTGGCCGCCGCGCGCGCCGAGAGTAGCAGCCGCCTTGGGCAGGTTGGCGTCGATCGTCTCCATGACGGACAGCATGGTCATGACCGCGAGAGGCATGAGCGCATGCACCATGCCGATCATGGTGCCGACCATGTTGAAGAATTCTATCGGTTGATCGAGAAGGCCCAGTTCGATCAGGTACTTGTTCAGAGGACCGTTGCGGCCAAGCAAAACCAACCAAGCGAAGGTGCGGACCAGGAAGCTGGTCCAGAACGGCATCAACACCCACAGGATGAGCGAGTTGCGCGTCTGGCCGGACGCCGTGGCCAGCATATAAGCCAACGGATAGGCCGCAACCACGCAGATCAAGGTCGTGTAGAACGCGACCTTCAGCGTGATGAGAAGCGAACGGACATAAACATCCGATTCAACGAGACGGAGATAGTGGATACCCGACAATTCACCCTTGGTCTGGACCGACAGGGTCAGGAGCTGGATGACCGGGAAGAAAAAGAAAAGGGCCAGGAAGATAAAAACCGGGACCAGCGGAAGTCCCGTATGCCAACCCGGACGCGGCTTGTAGACCTTGTCCCCATGAACCGCACGCATTTGGTTGACTGTGGTCACGCTGCTGCTCCCGGGCGCTTGTCGGCGACCAGAACGGTGGCATCGACAGACCAGCCGAAGCGAACCTCTTCACCCGACTTCGGCATCTTGGCGCCCACGCGCGTCAACTGCGTGGAGGAAAGCTTCGTCTCGCCGCCCAGCTTGGCATAAGCCTTGGTGACTTGGCCGACGAGCACGACGTCGTCCAGCTTCACGGACACTTCATTGTCGCTCTTGTCGCCGGGGTTGAGGAGGTGAACGTTCTCGGGCCGGACCATGAAGGTAACCTGCTGGCCGGGGCGCACCTCGAACCGGGACGGCGCGGCGCGCACCGTGGCGCCGCCGGGCGCCTTCAGCGTGACGGCGCTACCATCGACGGCGGAAACCGTCGCCTTGATCAGGTTCGATTCCCCAAGGAAGTCAGCCGCGAACACGGACGTCGGGCGGAAATAGAGTTCGTCCGGCGTGCCCAACTGCTCGATCTCGCCCTCGTTCATGAGGCAGATGCGGTCGGACATGACCAGGGCTTCTTCCTGGTCGTGGGTGACGTAAAGCACGGTGATGCCGAGCTGAACGGCCAGGTGTTTGATCTCGAGCTGCATCTGGTCGCGCAGCTTCTTGTCCAAGGCACCCAGCGGCTCGTCCATCAAGATGATCGACGGCTTGTAGACGATGCAACGCGCCAGCGCGATGCGCTGCTGCTGACCGCCGGAAAGCTGGCGCGGCTGGCGCTCGGCGACCTGGGGCAAGCGCACGACGTCGAGGACGCGCGTAACTTCCTTCTTGATCGTGGCTTCGTCCACTTTGCGCATGCGCAAGGGGAACGCGATGTTTTCGGCCACCGTCAGGTGCGGGAAGAGCGCGTAGTTCTGGAACACCATGCCGATGTCGCGCTTGTTGGGCGGCATGTAGGTGGCCAGGCGGCCGTCGATCCAAACCTCGCCGCCATCCGGCTGCAACAGGCCCGCGACGGCCATGAGCAGCGTCGTCTTGCCCGAACCCGACGGCCCCAAAAGGGTCAGGAACTCGCCCTCGCGCATATCGACATTGGCTCCCGCCAAGGCGATGACCGGCCCATACGTTTTGCGAAGGTTCCGGATTTTGAGTTTGTAAGCTGGTTCGGACACGGTACGAGATCCCCCTCTAAGCGGATACGCGGGTGCGTCACGCGCACCCGCGCATCCTTACGTCACGGTTTGGTTAGACCGGTTGCGCGGGCGCTAGCCCTTCAGCATCCAGGCGTTGAACTGGTCGATCGCTTTGTCCTTCTCCTTGCCCCAGAATTCGTTGTCAATCAACAACGCCTTTTCCTGGTATTCGGGGAAGGTTCCCACGAGCTTCGCGCGCTCCGGCTTGATGAACTTGAACGCATTCGGATTCGTGGGGCCATAGGTGAGATGCTCGACCCAACCGGCCTGCGTCTTACCTTCGGCGGCGAAAGCGATGAACTTGCGGCACCATTCGACCTTCGGGGTGCCTTTCAGGATGCACCAGCCTTCGACACCGGCGATGTTCTGGTTCCACTCCATCGCCACCGGCGCGCCTTCGTCGATCACGGCCTGAATGCGGCCGTTCCAGCACGGCAGGATGTCGACTTCGTTGGTCTTCAGCATTTGCGAGGCCTGGGCGCCCTGGTCCCACCACACGGCCACGTCCTTCTTGATCTTGTCGAGGGACTTGTAGGCGCGGTCGAAATCGCAGGGATAGACCTTGTTGGTCGGAACGCCATCGGCCATCAGCGCCTCTTCGATAGTGTCGAAGGGGTACTTGCGGAGCGAGCGGCGGCCCGGGAAATCCTTCACGTTCCACAGGTCGGCCCAGGACTTCGGCGCCTTCTTCACCTTGTCGGTGCGATAGCCGATGACGGCGCAATACACGTCGTTGCCCGAGAAGGTCGGCGACTTGTACTCGGCCTTGATCTCGTCATAGGCCGTGCCCTTCAGCTCGAGCGGCTCGAGATAGCCGGGCAACGCGTCGTGGGCCGCCTTGCTGAGCAGCGCCGCGTCCCAGGTGTAGGTCTTGGTGTCGACCATCGCCTTAACCTGCGACGTCGGCTCGTGCTTGCCGGCCACGCCGATGACTTCGCACTGGCCCTTGTACTTCTCGTTGAACGGCTTGTAGAGACCTTCGCCGAAGGCCTTTTCGAACGGACCGCCGGGGTCGCGAACGGTGATCTGAACCGCCGCGCGCGTCTTACGCGGCACAAGCACGGTCGGGAAGGCAACAGCGGCTGCACCGACGCCTGCCCCCTTAAGAATTGAACGACGGCTGACCGCCGATTTAATGCGCATGGATGAAGCCTCCTCGTTGCGGCCCTGTTGGCCCCGTACTTGAGCGACGATCGCCAGCACGGTCTTATTGGCACACCCCCCAATGGAAAGCGCGCCTTATCATTACAGTAATTTTAGCCAATTAAGACTGGACGAAGCAACGAGCACAAACCGCTATTCAATAGGGCAATCTCGGTTGCCCAAACGAAAGGCGGCGGGGAAAACCCCCGCCGCCCGCCGTTTTAAACTAGGGCTGGTAGTTTTAGCCCTTGAGCATCCAGGCGTTGAACTGGTCGATCGCCTTGTCCTTCTCCTTGCCCCAGAACGGGTTGTCGATCAGCAAGGCCTTAGACTGATACTCGGGGAACGTGCCGACGAGCCTGGCGCGTTCCGGCTTGATGAACTTGAACGCGTTCGGGTTCGTGGGGCCATAGGTGAGATGCTCGACCCAACCGGCCTGCGTCTTGCCTTCGGCCGCGAAGGCGATGAACTTGCGGCACCAGTCAGCGCGCGGCGTGCCCTTGAGGATCGTCCAACCCTCGACGCCCGCGATGTTCTGGTTCCACTCCATCGCCACCGGCGCACCTTCGTCGATCACGGCCTGAATACGGCCGTTCCAGCAAGGCAGCATGTCGACTTCGTTGGTCTTCAGCATCTGCGAAGCCTGGGCGCCCTGGTCCCACCAGATCGCGACGTCTTTCTTGATCTTGTCGAGGGACTTGAACGCACGGTCGAAATCGCAGGGATAGACCTTGTTGGTCGGAACGCCATCGGCCATCAGCG
>CAYZFH010000103.1:0-9904 GCA_964477375.1 uncultured Rhizobiaceae bacterium
GGCGCGCGGGTTTGCCATTTCCGCGCCCGGGACGCGCGCGGCTGTCCAGAATGCTAGGGAGGACGAAGGCCATGGCCGCTTCGAGCGCGACGCTTCACGAAGACGCCGAAAAGCTGAAACAGGAAACCATCGATAATCACCGCGCCATCGTCTCCCTGATGGAGGAGATCGAGGCCACGGATTGGTACGAGCAGCGCGTGGACGCGGCCACCGACGGCGAGTTGAAGGACATCCTCAAGCACAACAGCGACGAGGAGAAGGAGCACGCCTCCATGCTGTTGGAATGGCTGCGCCGGCGCGATGCCAAGTGGGACGAGAATCTGCGCACCTACCTTTTCACCGACAAGCCGATCCTGTCCGTCGAGCGAGAGGGCAAGGAAAGTGGCGGCGGCGGTGGGGGTGCGGGCGAGAAGGACGAGTCCCTCGGTATCGGCAGCCTGCGTGGCGTGGGTGGTGTCGCTGTGGTGGGAGGCTGATCATGGGAACGCTGTTTCGCCGTCTTGCGCCGATCTCCAGCAATGCGTGGGATGAGATCGACGAGGAAGCCAAGCGCACGCTGAAGGCCAGCTTGGCTGGCCGAAAACTGGTCGACTTCGACGGCCCTCTCGGCCGTTGCACGGCCGCGGTCAGCACCGGGCGCGCCAAATCGATATCGCCGCCGACATCGGGCGGTGTCGGCGCGCGCCTGCGGCAAAGCCAGCCGCTGGTCGAGCTGCGGGTGCCGTTCGAATTGTCGCGCGCGGAACTGGACGCCATCGACCATGGCGCCAAGGACGCTGATCTGGACCCCGTCATTCTGGCGGCGCAGCGTATCGCCAACGCGGAAGATCGTGCGATCTTCCACGGCTATGCCGCCGCGGCGATCGAGGGGATCTGCCAGGCCGCGCCCCGCACGGTGCGACTCCCTGCGAATTTCGAGGATTATCCGCTCGCCGTGGCCGAGGCCATCGCGGCGCTGCACGCGGACGGCGTCGATGGGCCGTACGCCATCGCGCTCAGCCGGCAGGCCTATGTCGGCCTGACCGAGGCGCGCAAGGGCGGTTATCCGATCCTGCCCCATGTCCGCAAACTTCTGGACGGACCCATCGTCTGGGCGCCGGCACTCGACGGAGCGGTCGTCTTGTCCATGCGCGGGGGCGACTTCGAGCTGACCGTGGGCGAGGATCTGTCGATCGGCTTCCTCGACCACACCGACGACACGGTGCGTCTCTATCTGGAAGAGAGCTTCACCTTCCGGGTCCTGTCGCCCCGGGCGGCCGTCTCGCTGTCGGTGGGTTCGGGCGCGAAGGATAAGAAGAAGCGCTAGCGGTCAGCGGAGTGCCTCGACGATTTTCGGATCGTTGAGAAGCTTCTGCAGAGTCTCCTGAGCGATCGCGACGGCTTTCCGGGACGCGGGTGTGTGTGGATTGACGGTCCACATGCTCGCGTCCTGCATCACATCCTTGATCCGGCCATAGCGGACGCTGTCCGACGACGCGAGTTCGTTGCCCTGGCCATCGAGCACATCGACGCGCAGGGCGAACGCCACGCTGATGCCGAGCTTGCTGGCGTTATAGGTGTACCCGCCGGGGACGGTGCGGTAGTCCATGGCGTTGGGCCCCATATCGGTCTGCCATTCATCGATGGACACCAGAAGCGCGCGGGATTTGCCGGTGTCGGTCAGGCGTTTGATGGCCTCTGCGCGGTCGTCCCCAGGTGGAATGGGTACCAACGTGACGCGGATGCTCTTCGCGGTCAGCGCGTTGGCCACCGCGAGATTGACGTCTTCGGCCAACGGCCGTCCGGACTCGGTATGGACGCCGAACGGGACATTGGCTTGGGAGCGCGATTCACCGGTGTAGGTCAAAGAATAACTGCCGCTGACCACCATGGGCCGCCGGTCCTGGGTGCCGATCGCGACCTCCTGGTCGGTCGCGATCTGGAGGCTGGGCTTGGCATCTCGGAAATCGGAGCTGTTGCCGAACGCGCAAGCCCCCACCATCAGTGCGCCCAGAAGCGTCAAACCCTGCCGGATCATGTGTCCCTCTCCCCGTTCTGAAATCGACCAGCGAATTGTGGCGGTACGGGCGTCAAGGCGCCGTCAGGGCGAGATGGTCGGGAACGTCAAGAAATCGTCAAAATTCTCAGCGACATAGAGCTTGTTCACAAGCGGCCGGGAACCCCAAGGTGGGATTTCCCGTTTGCACTCCCGGGCGGGCCTGAAGCCGCCCCCTCTTTAGGCAGGAGCCAGTCATGAAGATTCGTACAGCCCTCGTCGCGGCGCTCATCGGCGGTGCGGGTCTATCGGTGCTGCCCGCCATGGCACAGACCGCCACGGCTCCGGCCGCCCGCGGCTCCTTGTCGGCGGAGGAATATGCCCGCCGCGACGCGCAGGCTCAGATCTTCGAGATCGCGATCAGCCAACTCATCCTCGACAAGTCCGAGGATCAGGCCGTGCGCGCGTTCGCCGAGCAGATGGTGACGGCCCATACCGCCTCGCTTGAAAAGCTGCGCACGGCCGCCGGCACGATGGCGGCGCTTTTGCCCACTGCGCTCGATTCCAACCAGCAGACCACGCTGTTCCGCCTGGAGAACATCTCCGGCATGAAGTTCAACATCGAATATATGCAGATGCAGATCGACGGGCATAAGGCGGCGCTAGAACTTAACCGCCGCTATGCCTCCGCCGGCACCGATCCCGCCCTGCGCCAGTATGCGTCCGAATCCGTGCCGATGATCCAAAACCACCTAACCATGGCGCAGCAGGTGCGCGTCGCTCCGCCCATCACGCCGGGCCCAAAGCTCTAAGGAACCGACTCCGGTCCTCGACGGTTAAACCGCCGAGGATATTCACCGCCGTTGGGCCGTGCCCGCGGCGTGCATGAATGAAAGGAGAACGTCAATGCGCAAATCCGCCAATGGTCATAGCCGCGCCGTTGCCAAGGTTCACAGCAACCTGAACGGTATTCAGAGCAACCTCTCGGGTGTGGTGTCCGGCGCCGGTACCGTCATTTCCGATACGTTCCATTCCGTGGTCGATGCGACCAAAGCGGAAGGCGAGCGGGCCGTGACGGCGGCGCGTGATACTGTGCGCGAGCGTCCGCTGGTTTCCGTTGCCGCTGCGTTCGGCGTCGGGGCGGTTGCCGCGTTCCTGATGGGGATGCGCTCCGGTTCGCGCGACCGGGGCGAGCCGTCGGCGCGCGAATAGCGCTCTGTTACGCATATAAAAAGGGCCGCTCGCGCATGATCGCGTGGGCGGCCTTTCGCGTTTACAGGGCATGATCGGCGTCGGCATTTCCGGATGGCGCTATGCGCCATGGCGCGGCGTCTTCTACCCGTCCGGCCTGGTGCAGGCCGACGAATTGGAATTCGCCAGCCGGCAATTCTCCTCCATCGAGATCAACGGCACCTTCTATTCGCTCCAGCGGCCGGAAAGCTTTGCGCGCTGGTATGACGCGACGCCGGACGGCTTCGTTTTCGCGGTCAAGGCGCCGCGCTATATCACCCATATCCTTCGCTTGCGCGATGCCGAGGAGCCGTTGGCGAACTTCCTGGCCTCGGGCGTTCTGCGCCTCGGCGCCAAGCTTGGTCCGATCCTCTGGCAACTGCCGCCCAGCTTCCGCTTCGAGGCCGATCGGGTGGACCGGTTCCTCTCGCTTCTGCCGCACGACACGCAGGCCGCCGCGCGGATGGCGCAAAAGCACGGTGCCCGCATGCGCGGGCGCGTCTGGCTCGAGACGGATGCGAAGCGGCCGTTGCGCCACGCGATGGAAATCCGGCACGAAAGTTTCGCGGTGCCGGCGTTCATCGAGATGCTGCGCAAACGTCGCGTGGCGCTGGTTTGCGCCGACACGGTGAAATGGCCGCGCCTGATGGATGTGACCGCCGACTTTATGTATTGCCGATTGCACGGCGCGACGGAGCTGTATCGCAGCGGCTACGGACCGAAGGCGTTGCAGCTCTGGGCCAGGCGGGTGAAGGCCTGGGCGCGGGGCGGCGAGCCTGCGGACGCCGTACGCGCGGGCGGCAAGCGCGCACCTAAGCGCGCTACGCGCGACGTCTTTGTGTATTTCGATAATACCGACAAGCTGCGCGCGCCCAAGGATGCGCGCGCGTTCGCCGCGTTGGTCGGAGCGGGGCCTAAAGCTTCCCGCCCGGCACGTCGCGCAGGACGAACGACTCGACCTTCTCGAAAAGCCCGGGGTTCCGCTCTTTGACCTTGAGCCACTCCGCGTCCTCGCGGAACTTGGTCCAGGCCTGCGGGATGGCTTCCGCGTTGGGCCAGGGCATGGTGTACCAGATGTGGCGCGGCGCGCCCTCCTGCACCCAGAAGTCGGTGATCTTGAAGCCCAGGCGCTTGAAGATCGGCAGGATGTCGTCCTTCATCACCGTCAGCATCTGGGCTTCCTTGCCCTCGCCGGCGATGTAATGGCGAAGCTCGTGCACCATGGTCGTCTCCTATTTTCCGTGTGTCAGGATTTCGCGCGTGTGTCGCGATAGCGGAATGTGCAGACCTTGTCGCCCTTCATGATCGTTTGGACGCGCTCGAGTTTGATGGCGGGATCGTAGCCCTGGCAGAAGACGCCGTCGCGGTTGCACGACATCAGGTGGCCGATATGGCCCAAACCCATCTCGCGGTACATCTCGGCATAGCGGCAGCGCACGACGTCGAAATTGAATGTGTCGTCGGTGGCTTCCAGTACGTCCATCTCGAGGGCGCCATCGGCCTTCCAATGGTCGTAGAGCGCGATGAAGTCGCGCATGCTGGTCTTGCCGCCGGGCGCCTTGTCGGCGAATTCCTTGCCCTCGGCGATCGCGGCCTTGCGCACGGCGCTGTCCAGGATGGCTTGCGCCTTCTCCTCGCCGAGTGCCGCCACCATCTCGTCGTAGATCGGCTTGATGACTTGCGCTTGCAGGCGGCGCTTCACGATCGTCGGGATTTCGCCCATGGCTATATCCGCTGGCTTGGGTCCGTTCTCTCTATCCAATCGTGCCGCGCCGGACGGCGCAAGGGCGCGTCACTGCGGCGTGATGCCGAGCCGCGCCATGGCGCGCAGGCGCGCTTCGCCGCGCGCGCGGTCGGGCACGTGGATCAGCCCCGCGATTCGGCGCACCAGCATGTCCTCCTGCGGATCGAGCAGGCCGTCGGCATAGGCGACCTCCCATAGCATCTCGATCACGCGGATCCGTTCGGCTTCGTCCAGGCGCTTCACGGTCAGGCTGGTGAAGGGAAAAAGCTGGGTCGAGCGCGCGACCTCGCTTTCCGCGCTGCGCAGCAGTAGGCGCGCCGCTTCGCTTCCTAACTCGAACCGCTCCATCAGAAGCCGCTCGATCGTCTCGCGCTCAGGGCCTTCGAAGCGGTCGTCCATCCGTGCGGCTTCAACCAAAAGGGCGGCCACGGCCACCTGCAGCGAATCCGGGGCTCTGGAAGAGGAAAGAGCATCCTCTCCAGTCAGCATTTTGAGTATTCTGTCGATCATGACGGCCGCGGTCGCATTTTGGGCTCGAAAGCGAGGGGTGCGCATCCTAGCCCCTAGAGGCGGCCCGGAACATCCGTCTGCGCCGGTGGTTTTCCAGGCGGCTGTTCCAGTCAGCGCGTTAAAGTCCGGGCATTTATTGGTGTTTGTATGTGGCCAAGACTGAGCGCGTCCGCGCGTGAATTAAATCTCGCGACGTGGACGAAAGCGGCTGATTGGAGCTCAGGCTTGCCGCAGACCATTTTCGGGTACGTCTGGCAATTCAGCCGCAGCAGTCAGATCTGGTTGTGTGTCGGCTCCGCCGCAACGTTCTTCTTGGCCCTTGCGCCGTTGGAGCTGCAGCGCCGGATCATTAACGAGGCGTTCAAAGAACACGACCTTAAAGCGCTGATGTACCTGTGCGGTGCCTATGCGGTCGCGGCCGTGGTCATGGGCCTTATCAAGAGGTGGCTGAACGTTTATCGCGGCATCGTCAGCGAACGGGCCACCTGGGCGTTGCGCCAAAAGGTGCATACGGTCATCGAAAAGGAGCATTCAAGGGACGAGAAAGCGAAAGAAGGCACCACGATCGCTGTGGCTGTAGCCGAGGTGGAGCCGGTCGGCGGCTTTGTCGGCATGGCGATCTCGGAGCCGCTGCTTCAGGGCGGCATCATGGTCTTCACCTTCGCCTATCTGGTCTATATCCAGCCTTGGATGGGCCTTCTCAGCCTCGTGATCTTTTCGCCGCAGTTCTTCTTCGTGCCGCACATGCAGGCCGCGATCAACCGGCGCGCCGCGGTTCGGATCAAGATCATGCGGCGGGTGGGCGCACAGCTTATCACCGAATACGAGGAGCCTGAGGGCGCGCGAGACCGGAAGATCTATACGCGCAAGATCACGACCGTGCTGGAATTGAATGTGCAGATCTTCAAGCTGAAGTTCTCGATGAACTTCTACATGAACTCGCTGCACCACCTGGGCATCGTGGGTGTGTTGCTGGTTGGCGGCTGGTTCGTGGTCGACGGCCGGACCGAGCCAGGCACCATCTTGGCCTTCATCTCCGGCCTCGGCCAACTCAAGGAGCCGTGGAACGACCTGGTGAACTATTACCGGGAAGCAACCACCGCGCAGGTGAAATACCGTCTGGTACGGACGGCCGTCGAGGATGGCGCGGTGTTGCAGGCCAAAGCCGCCTGAGGGTCAATTCGCCCGGTAGCGGTGGACCTTTTCCTCGTCGAGCGCGATACCCAGACCCGGCTCGGTCGGAATCCGCACCTCGGTCGTATCCGCGGGGATCGGGTTCATGACGATGTCCTCGACCAGCGTGTCCGAGGGCGAGCCGTGCGTGCCGCCCGCCAAATTCGTGCAGGTGGCGATGAAGGCGCGCACCGCGCCAATGCCCACACCCGACGGCGCCGAGCTTCCCGGCACGATGCCGAGGCCGCCCGCTTCCGCGACCGCCGCGATCTTCTTGGCCATGGTCAGGCCGCCCTTCACGGTCGGCTTGATATGCACGGCGTCGGCCGCGCCCGCCCGGATCACCCGCATCATCTCCTGCGGCGTTTCGACCGATTCGTCGACCACGATGGTGGTCGTCGTGTTGCTGCGGATGAACGCCAGCCCTTCCAGGTCCCAGTATTTCGCGGGCTGCTCGATCATCTGCACGCCCAAGGGTTCCATCTGCTTGATCAGGCGTAGGGCGGTCTTGGTCTCGTAGAAGCCGTTGAAATCGACCTTGATGGGAATGTCCGTGCCGATGGCCTCGCGCACCATGCGCAGCCGCTCGACGTCGCGCTCCGGCTTCTCGGCATCGCCCGATTTCAGTTCGAGCTGGCGGTAGCCGCGCGCGACGGCCTTCTTGGCGATATCGGCCATCTTCTGCGGCGTGTCGATCGACATGCCGTAGCCCACGCCTTCGACGACATAGCTGTCGCGCACCTTGCCGCCCAGAAGATTGTAGGACGGGATGTTCAGATGCTTGCCGAGCAAGTCGTAGAGCGCGGCGTCGATGGCGGCCTTCACGCGCCAATACGCCACGACCGCGTGATCCATCTTTTTCCAGATCAGCGCGATGTTGAACGGATCCTCGCCGATGATCGACGGCCCCAGATAGTCGCGGATGATCGCGACGACGCCTTCCTGCGTCTCGCAGCCCGGCCGCTCGAAGCTCGGGTAGGCCTCGACCTCGCCCAGGCCGAAGACGCCGTTGTCGGCGTGCACCTTCACGACCACGTGGTCGAAGATGCTGAAGGTGCCGTGGCTTTCCACCAGCGGCTCCTTGACCGGCATATGCAGGGGGATAGTCTCGATCTTGGTGATCTTCACGGTCGGTTTCCCCCTCACTTTTTCTTTTGATAGGCGGCGCCCAGGCCGAACAGGTGCACGCCCGCGTCGATCATCAGGATCTCGCCCGTGATTGCGCGGCCGCCCTCGATGAACCAGGCCACCGATTCGGCCACGTCTTCGGCGCTGCAGATGCGCTGCAAGGGCGAGTTGGCCTCGACGCCCGCCTTCACCTGTTTGTATTGCTTGGCGTCCATCTTGCTCGTGACCCAGCGCGTCTCGACAAAGCTGGGACAGACGGCGTTGACACGGATCTCGGGCGCCAGTGCCCTGGCCAACGCCATGGTCATGGTGTTGAGCGCGCCCTTCGACGCCGCATAGGCGGTCGAGCTGCCACCGCCCACGATGCCGACGATGGAGGAGACGTTGACGATCGAGCCGTTGCCGGTGGCCTTGAGGGCGGGCGCGGCGGCGCGCGTCATCTGATAGGCGCCAACCACGTTGGTCGCGTAGATGGCGTGGAAATCCTCGGCATTCAGTCCTTCGAGATCGGCGCCCGCCACCACCTTGGTCATGCCGGCATTGTTCACGAGCCCGTCGATGCGGCCCCAGCGCGCGACGGTCTGCTTCGCCACCCGGCGGCAATCGCCGTCTGCGGCCACGTCGCCTTGCAGCGTGATCGCGTCCGCGCCCAGCTTGCGGCATGCCGCCGCGGTGGCTTCGGCCTCATCGCGGCTCTTGCGATAGTTGATGGCGATGCGCCAGCCGTGGGCGGCCAGCAGCTTGGCGGTCGCGGCGCCGATGCCCGTGCCGCCGCCGGTGATGAGCGCAACAGGCGCGCTCTTGCTTTTGGACGTCCGACGCGCCGCCATCGCCCCACCCCGTGACGTTGGATTGACGAAAGGCACCTCACAAGAGCGAACCTTGTGAGTCAACAGCGCGGACTTGGATTGCGGTGAACGTCGTCTTAGGCTCGGCGCAGGGAATTGGGAGAGAGACATGACCGGAACCGTCGCGGCCCGCTTGAAGGTGCTGGGCATTACCCTGCCGCCGCCGGCCAAGGTGCTGGGCAACTATGTGCCCGCGGCCATCGAGGGCAACATCGCCATCGTCAATCAGGCGCCCGTGGTGGACGGCAAGGTGAAATACGCCGGGCGCATGGGCGCCGAGGTCAGCCTGGCTCAGGGCGAGGATTGCGCCCGCATCACCGCCATCAACGTGCTGGGTGCGCTCAGCTCGGCCCTGGACGGCAATCTCGACCGCGTGCGCCGCTGCGTGCGCCTGGGCGGCTTCATCGCCGTGACGGCGGAGTTCAAGGACCATGGCCGGGTGATGAACAGTGCGTCCGACCTGATGGTCCAAGTGTTCGGCGACAAGGGCCGCCACTCGCGCTTCACCGTCGGCGTGATGTCGCTGCCGGCCGACCTGGCCATGATCATCGAAGGCATGTTCTACATCGACTGAACGCGTTCCAACCGAGGAGACACCAGATGTACGCCCGCGTGATGAGCACGAATCTGAAGAAGGCCACGATCGACGAGGCCGGCAAGGAATGGCGCACCCATATCGAGCCGTTCAAGAAGAGCGGGATGAAGAAGGCGTACATGTTCGTGGACCGCGAGACGGGCAAGTATCTCTCGATCACGATCTGGGAGAGCGAAGAGGTGCAGAAGAAGAATGCCGGCAGCCCCGAGCAGAAGGCCGGCCGCGAAGCCATGACCGTGAAGTATTTCGAAGGGCCGCCGCAGCCGATGGGCTACGAGGTGCTCGAGGTCATCGAGTAGCGCTTTTCTTCTTCGCCCCGTTCAGCTCGGCCAGCACCTCGTCCGTGTGTTGGCCGAGGGTGGGGGCCGGCCGGCGGATCGAAACCGGCGTTTCCGAAAACTTGATCGGCGTGCGCAGCAGCTTGGTGGGGCCGGCCACCGGGTGTTCGACCGATTCCACCTGGTCGCGCGCCAGGAAGTGCGGATCGTTCAAGACTTCGTCGTAGGCCAGGACCGGCGCCGCCGGGATGCCGGCCTTCTCGAGCAAGGCCAGCCAATGGCCGGTCTTCTCCTTGGCCAGATATTGGGTGACGATCTCGCTCAGCGCCGCGTTGTTCTGGATGCGCAGCGCGTTGGTCTCAAAGCGCGGGTCCTTGGGCAGGTCCGGCGCCTTGATCACCTCGTCGCAGAATTTCAGCCACA
>CAYZFH010000104.1:0-9896 GCA_964477375.1 uncultured Rhizobiaceae bacterium
GTCACCGCCGTAGCGCTGGTGGCCGCCGGCGTGCCCGCGCCCGCATGGGCGGAAATCCAGGAACAAACCGACAAGGCGCCGGGCGGCATCCTGGACGGCGGCGGAAGTTCCAGCGCCGAGAACGAGAAGGATCTGACGCCGGCTGAGAAAGAGCTTCGCAGCAGTTCGAGCGAGTTCGCCGAGACCGTGGCGGGCGGCGCCATCTTCGGCGCGATCTTGGGCGCCATGGCCATGGCGGCCCTTGGCGCGCTGGGCAATCCCGGCAACGCGGGCGCGGGTGCTGCCCGCGGCGCCATCATGGGCGCGGCCATCGGCGGCATCATGGGCGGCGTCGACGGCTATGTGACCGCCAAACAACGCGAGAGCGCGAACAACAACATCCGTATGACGAATTCCATGGCCGAGGATGTCCGCAAGGACAACGAACGCCTGGAGCGGCTGGTGAAATCCTCGAACGACGTCCTGGCCGATTCGCGCACACAGCTTGCGGACATAAAGTCCCAAGTCGAGCAGAATCAGAAAACTGTCGCGCAAGCCGATGCCGAGCGCCAGCGCTATGAGAAGAACCGCGACGCGATGCAGACGGCGTTGAACGACCTGCAGAAGCGGCGCGACAATTACGTCGATGCCGCCAAGAAAATGCGCCAGCGCGGCGCCCGTACGTCCGATCTCGACCGCCAGATCGAATCTCTCAACCAGCAGATTGATCAACTCGAGAAGAACGTCGGCGCCATGAACAACGCACTGGCCGTCACCAAGGTCAGTTAGACATGCGAATGACGAGACTCATGGCCGTGCTGATCATCAGCGGCGCGGCGGGGGGCGGTTGCACCTACCTCGACGCCAAGGCCGACTTGAAGAACCTTCAGGCGCAGGAAGCCGCGGCCAAGGCCAACCTTCAGGCCGAGCAGACCAAGAACCAGTCGCTGCAGGACCAGCAGCTTCAGATCCAGCGCGACAGCGAGCGCATGGAACAGCGCTTGAAGGCGGCCAAGGACGAATTGGCCAAGTCCCAGGCGCAGGTGGCCGAGGCGCAGAAGAACAACAAGCTGAGCAAGGCGAAGGCCGACGATCTGAACAACCAGGTCGCCGCGCTCAACCGCGACATCAGTTCGCTGAACCTGAACGTTCAGGCCGGCAACGTCAGCGGCCAGGAAGATCCCGCCGAGGTTAAAAAGAAGGAGCAGCAGGTCCGCGATCTGGAAAAGCGCAAAGCCGACCTGGAAAAGGCGATCCAGCTCAGCATCGCGCCCAAATAATCAGGGCATCTTCTGGACGGGCACCGCATAGGTGCTGCCGTCCGGGTTCTTTCCCTTGCAAACCGTGTTGCCCTTGGCGTCCCGCGTGCACGTCGTGGTCGACTTACCGTAGGTCCGGCCGTCCGCGCAGCGCACGTCGCCCTGTTCCTGGACGGTCAAATTCTTGCCGTTGAACTTGGCCTGCGCGGGCGCCTTGCATTCCGTGCCGTCCGCGCGCTTCACCACCACTTCGCCTTTACCCTGTTTGTCGAAGCGGTAGTACTGCTGCAACGGCTTGCCATCGGCCTGATCGACCAGCCCTTGGCCGCTTTGCCACTGCCCATCCATGAAGCTCATATCGCCTTTGGCGGCGGCATCCGGCGGGATGTCGAGTTGCTTGGGCGGGTTTGTCTGTGCGCCTTTGTCCTTCGGTGCATCCTTCGAGGCATCCTGTGGGGGCTTTTGCTGGTCCTTGGACTGGTCCTCCGGCTTCGGCGGCTGCGAATCGCTGTTCGGCTTGTTTGGATCCTCGGGCGTTTTGCTCTGATCGCCGGACGGATTTGCCCCGTCGGGCTTCGTTGCCTGTCCGTCCGTTCCGATGCCCGGCACGGTGCCATCCGGCGTCACGACGACGCCCGGCACAACGGTGCCGTCGCCGCCCTGGACAGTCCCATCGGGCGTGACCACGACGCCCCCTTCGCCGGGCGGCGGTGTCTCCGACTGGTGGCCGGGCAACATGTCTTCGATCGAGAATCCGAGCGGCGCGGGGCAGGGAAGTGGCAGCCAGCAGCGCCACCACATGAAAAGAATGAACAGGACCGCCAGAAGCCCGAACAGCAGCCACAAGAGCCACCACGGAAACCGGCCTTGGGTCGCGGCGGCGGCGGCAGCAGTGGGAGCCCACGCGCCCGCGGTGGGCGGCGGCACGGCGGGACGCGGCGGCGGTCGCAAGGCCAGTGCGTTCAAGCCGTCTCCGCTCAGTTCCTGAAAGCCCCAGAAGGTCGCGACCGGCTGATCGCCGACGAAATGCAGATGACGGGCGGACGGAATGGTGACGGCCTGTTCGAGCAGGCTGGCGAAGGCGCGCGGGCTCTCGCCCTTTTGCCCGGCCGTGGGCTCGGGCGCCGCGCGCAATTCGCGGATATAGGCTTCGAGACCCGCGCGGATCGTCTCCAGTTCGAGCGCGCGCTTGGTCTGCTCTTCCGGCGGCATGTCGCTCCAATGCCGCACGGGACCCTCGACATCCGCGGTCCAGCGCACGGTGCCCGCGCCTTGGTCCAGGTTGGGACGAGAGAAATAGTTCGCGTAGCGCGAGCCCAGGCGCGTGCCGAGGATGCTGCGGAGCTGGAGATAGGATTCGTAGACCGGCCGGCCGAATGCGCCGAGCGGTCGGTAGGACGCCAGGGTTTCCTGTGAGAGCAGCGGGCCGACGCGCGAATTGTTCATCATTTACACTCCCGCATGTCGGACTGACCGGTCGCGCGTTGCAGCGACTTGTCCATATCCATGGCGGAATTCGGCTTCAGCACCTGACCGCCCGTCGCATTCGCCACACAGCGCAGCACGGAACTTTGGCTGCCGTCGCTCAGGTCGACGATGTTGATCTTCACCTTTGGTTTTCGTGCCTTGACCGCACGGGCCTCCGCGCACGGATCGCCGCCGCAGGAATCATCGCCGTCCGTCACCAGGACGATGACCGATTCTGCATCCTGGGACGCGATATCGCCGGCGCGCTTGATGCTGCCGGCCAGCGGCGTGCCTTGCTGCGGCGTCAACTTGTTCACCTCCGAGAGAAGGGCAGGGCGCTGCGGACTCGTATAGAACTTGTCACGGCGCACATTGTTGCAGTTGGTGAATTCGATCAGCCCGACAGTGACGGGGTCCGGCAGGCCGCGCACCACATGGTCGATCGACGTCTTGGCCCGATCCATGCGCGAGCTTCCGCCGAACCAGCCGCCCATGCCCATGCTGCCGGAAGCGTCCACCACGATAATGACCTCCGGCTCTTCGCCGGGCGGGAACTGCGTGCGGCAGCCGGGCTTCTCTACGGGCGCCACTTTAGCCTCCTGTTGCGGTGCCGGTGTCGGCGGTGTTTCCGGCGTGGGCGCCGGCTTGGCCTCTTCCTGGACCTTTGGAGTCTCCTTAGGCTTTTCTTTCACCGGCGGTGCGGGCTTGGCTTCCTGGCGCGGCGGCGGAGTCGCGGGCAGTTCCTCGACCTTTTCCGGCAGCTTGGTTTCCGGATCGGGAACGCAGATCTGCTGGTTCTTGAGGCGAGCCAACTCGTCTTGCAGCGCCTTGTTGCGCGCTTCCTCGGCCGGCATTGGATTGTCGGGCTCGGCGGATGGCGGGCCGGGCACATCGACCGTTTGCGGCGGCAACGGCTCGCAACTCCGGAGCAGGAACAGCGCCAGCAGTATGATCAGCGCGAGCGGCAAGAGCCACGCCCACCATGCTTGCCCCAACAGGCTGGGCGAAGCCAGGGCAGCGGCTTCCTGGCGCGGCGGAGGCGGGGACGGCGCGGCCGCTGGACGGGGCGGGACGGCTGCGCGCGGGGGCACGGCGGCGGCTTGTACCTCATGGCCCCATAGGACCGTGATGGGCTGGTCGCTCGCCGCATAAAGATAGTCGCCCGGCGGCACGTCGAGCGCCGCTTCAAGGATGTTGCCGACCAGTTCGGCCGACCCGCCTTCGCGCCGCAACTGGCTTGCGAACGCGGCGATGTCTTCGCGCAGCTTGGCGGCGCGGCGCTCGATGGCGGCTCTTTGTTCGGGCGCAAGCTGCGAAACCGGAACCGGCTTGCCGGCGCTGGCGGCATACCAATCGATCGCGCCGGTTTGGCCGTCGATTTGCGGGCGTGCGAAATAGGCGGCGTGGGTGGGACCAAGACGGCTGCCCAGTATGGCCGCGAGCTGGCGATGCGATTCCACGACGCTCTGGCCGTGCACGCCGAGGGGCCGATAGCCGCCGCCGGAGGTTCGCAGGATCAAGTGGTCGGCCATCGTCGCCGTATTGCTCCGCTCCGCATGGGTGCTGCCAACACCCGCTCCTATGTATACACTAGCGCATGGCCGTCGTGCGCTGGTAGCGGAAGAGCGATGCCGGGAACAGCGGTCGCCGTAGGTCCGGCGGACAATTATGTCGACACCAAGGCAATGCCGTGAGCAGCGGCCTATGATCACCCGCCCATGACGACGGCCAGTCCGGATCATCCTTCGCTGTGGCGCCGGATTCCCGCGCGCGGGCCATGGCTGGTAATTTCCCTTTTTCTATTGGCCGGCTTGATCGCCGTGGCGCTGTACTACTTTTTCTGGCGCCAGCCTCCCATCGTCGAGAACGTGGTGCCGCAGACGGCCAAGGAGCTTCCGGCCGACGTGCGGGCCCGCGCGGCGGCCCTGGCCGAAGAAAACCGCAAGCTCGAGGAAGAACTCGACAAACAGCGAAGCCAGCCCATCGATTGCCCGCCCGGTCAGCACCCGGAGCAGCGCGCGGCGGCGCCGACAAATCGCGTATCGCCGGCGGCGGGCGCCGCGGTAGGCGCTGTGCCGGGGGCTGCCAAGGATATTCCGGCGACCGGAAAGGCGCCCATCCTTTCGAACAAGGAGCTAAGCGACCGTTTGGAGAAGAGCACCGTGCTGGTCATCGTCGAAGGCGGATCGGGTACGGGCTTCTTCATCGGCCCGCAAATGATCGTGACGAATCGACACGTGGCCGAGAAGGCTAGGAACGGCCTCGTGCTCGTGACCAGCCGAACGCTGGGCCGGATCCAGGGCGCGCGCGTCGTTAAAATGACGCCGCAAGGAGAGACGGGCTCCCTCGATTTCGCACTACTGCGCTTGGAAAACGCGGTCGCGCCCGCGACCCTGACGCTTACTCCCAGCGTACCGAAGCTCTCGACCGTCTATGCGGCGGGCTATCCGGGATTGATCATGCAGGGGGATCGCGGGTTCATGCGGCTGGCCAGCGGTGACGCGTTCGCCTCACCCGATCTCAGCCTGACGCGCGGCGAAGTTCAATCGCTTCAGACGACGGTGGTCGGTTTGCCCGCGATCGTTCACACCGCGTCGGTGTTGGGCGGCAATTCGGGCGGTCCTCTGGTCGATGCCTGTGGGCGGGTGGTCGGCGTGAATACCTTTATCGCCGTGGATCAGGAACAGTCGGGACGGGTGTCCTACGCGCAGCCGACCGGCGAACTCGTGCGTTTTCTCAATCAGAGCAAGGCCTCGGCCCAAGTCGATACGCGCCCCTGCGGCTAAACAGCCGTCTCGCGCAACGCGCGGATAGAATTTCTCACAATCCCCTTCAAAAGAACTCGTTTGCCCACGGAACCGAACGGACTTAGTTCGAGTTCACCGGCTGTCGTTGCCATAAGACGGCAACATGCCGGTGCCAATCTGGGCAAAGGAGATGGCGCATGGCGCAGAGACAGGACGTTTTCGTTGGGCTTCGTTTCGCGTGCGGTTGTTGTCGTGGCGACAGGTCGGACGTGACGATCGGTTCAGCCAAGCATCAATGAGGGACGGTCTCCTGCGCCGCCCGAGGAGTACGCAGAATGGCCAACGCATTCATCATCGAAATCAACGGAAAGGCCGCCGGCTTGGTGGTTGAAGAGAAAGGCGGCTTCCGCTTCTTCGCCTCCCACCGGATTTTCTGGAAGCTGGACGGCCGGATCTACCGGCGTGTTCGCGAAGCGGAGAAAGCCGCGCACGAACTGTGGGGCCGCCACGTCAACGCGGCCTCCGGTAAAACGAACGCTCTTGGTAAATCGAACCGGCCCGATCTTCGGGCCGTGGCCTGAGCATTCAAGAACGCGGCGGCGAGGCTTTCCTCACCGCCGCGAATTGAATCAGGTCTTGAGCGTACCCTTGGCCTTGGCCGTGTGGGTCGCGATCGCATCCATGAGCGCCGGAGACAAAGCGTCATAGGGCTCGAGCTTCAGCTCCTTGAGCCGACTGCGGATTTCGCCCATCTGACTCGGCTTGGTGCCGGACTCGATGACCGAGGAGACGAAGGCCGCGAATTCCGGCGCCGACCAGCCCTGATCCTTGGACAGTTCGGTGTGGATGAAGTCGAAGCCGTAGAACGGGTGGTTCTTGTTCTCGATCCGCCCGTACATGTGCACACCGCAGGCGCTGCAAGCATGGCGTTGAATGGCGGCGGAGGCGTCGACGACCTTCAATTTGTCTTTGCCGGCGGTAATGCTCAGGCTGTCGCGTGGCACCACAGCAACCTGCGAGAACAGCGCGCCGGACGGCTTCCAGCATTTCGTGCAGCCGCAGACGTGGTTGTGCGCGGACTGGCTGTTGATGGTGATCTCGACGGCACCCGAGCTGCACTGGCAGCTCAGCTTTCCGCCCTTGAAGTTCGGATTGCCGGGCTTCACACCCTTGTCGACGGCAGGATGGATTGAAACGGCCATTTCGTGTCCCTCCCAACTGTGTAGCCCACCATCGCCAGCCGTCTAGTGCCGGGATCGGGCGCTTGGATGGGTAGTCTAGGCCTCCCTCGGGGCGGATGCCAATCAGGCCAATTACATCTCGATCAGTGCTTATCCACGGACGGAATAACGTCCGCGAAAACGAAACCATCACGTTCGATGACCTCTCCCGGTTGGACCGTTATTGGCTCCGAGAACATGGGGCCGGCGGTCACCGCGGTGTGGAATTCGCCGTTCTCGCCGCAAGGGTCGACCGTCGGGGGGAATTCGGCCAGGAGAGCCGCATCGAACCGGCGGCCCGCGAATTTCCGGTCGAGCCGTCGCGGGTCGACGCAAACCAGATGCGCGACCAGGCCGCTATCGATCATCTCACGCGCTAGAACCTGCGTGTCGCGTTTCCAAAGGGGGAAGACGGCTTCCATCCCGACCGCCTTCAGGCGCGTCTCCCGATAGGCGCGGATATCTTCCAGAAACAGATCGCCGAACACGATATGCCGCACCCCTTGCGCCGCGATATGGGCGCAGGCTTCGGTCATGCGTGCTTCATAGATTTCGTTGGGGCAGGGGCTTGGCAGCGGAATCTTGAGGCATGGCAGGCCGATGGCTTCGATCTGGTGATCCAGCAGGCTTTCCCGCGTGCCATGCATGGCGACGCGGTGATGCACTTCGTTGACGGTGGTCAGAAGGCCGACGACGTCGACCTCCCCGCGGTGGCGTGCCTCGTGCAGCGCGAAGGCGCTGTCCTTGCCGGAGCTCCAGGAAACGAACGCTTTGGGGCGCATTTGCGGTTTTTAACACCGAAAGGCTGGTTCGTCCGCGTACTCCATGATGCAATTGGCCATCACGTCCGTAACGAGGGGTCTGTATGCCGCGCCATATCGCTTGCCTGACGTTCGATTTTGACACCTGGTCGGGCTTTGCTGCGCGCGGCCTCACCACGCCCACTGCAGTTTCGCGTGGCGAGTTCGGCCTGGTTGGCGCCGTTCGCCTTCTGGACCTGATGGCAAAATACGGCATTCGAACCTCGTGGTTCGTGCCTGGCGTGGTCATCGACAGTTATGAAACAGAATGCGCGCGCGTGGTGGAGGCCGGGCATGAGATCGGCCATCACGGCTATACGCACACCGCACCCGCCGCCCTGTCGCCCGCGCAGGAGGAGGACGAGCTGGTGCGCGGTCGCGAATGCATCAAGCGGATTTCAGGCCGCTATCCGCGCGGCTACCGCTCGCCGTCGTGGGATCTAAGCCCCGTTACGATCGACCTTCTGCTTAAACACGGCTTCGACTACGAAAGCAGCATGATGGGGCACGATCACGAGCCCTATTGGGCGCGCAAGGGCGACAAGGTCACGGCTGACAAGCCGATCGTGCATGGCGAGACGACCAAGCTGGTCGAGATGCCGATCAGCTGGAGCCTGGACGACCATCCGCATTTCGAGTTCTACCGCACCAAGGATTTCTTGATGCCAGGCCTGGCCAACGCCGAGGCCGTGCTGGGTAACTGGGTCGACGACTTCGTCTATATGACCCAGACCACGGACTGGGGCGTGCTGACCTACACCTGCCATCCCTATGTCATCGGGCGAGGCCACCGCATGATGATGCTGGAGCGGCTCATCCTGCGGCTGCAGGAGTTGGGCGCCGTATTCCTGACCATGGAAGAGGCGGTGGACGAGTTCCGCACGCGGTCGTGATCGAATCGATCAGCGCGATCACGCTTGCAACCCATGACATGGCGCGTTCGGTCCGCTTCTATGAAGCGTTGGGATTCGAACGTTTGTATGGCGGTGGGGAGGCGGATTTCACCAGCTTCAAGGCCGGCGGCGGCTATCTCAACATCATCGCGCAGCCGGCCAAGCGAGAATGGCGTTGGTGGGGCCGGGCCATCTTCTATGTCTCCGACGTCGACGCGCTGTACCGGCACGCTCTTGATTCGGGCTTCTGCCCCGAAGCGCCGCCGCGGGATGCCGAATGGGGCGAGCGCTATTTCCACCTGACCGATCCCGACGGCCACGAGCTGAGTTTCGCCCGGCCGCTGAGACACGATCGCTAAAGTCCCGCGCGGCGGGACGAACGCTCGGGTCCAGTCTGGATGCGGATGTCCGTCGTGGCCGATGCGCCGGCTTCGTCGACCACCGTCAGGCGCGCGAAGCCCGGGCCATCGGGTTGCCACCAAAGGTCACCGCGCTCGGTCACGCCCAATGGCTTGCCGTCGGCGTACCACCGCCAAGGGCCTGTGCCACCTTGCGCTTTGAGCGCCAGAGGCGAGAGTGCGCCCTTTCCATCGCGCGGAAGATCGACCACCGCGCCTTCGACCGGATACTCGATCTCGATGCCGGAGCGGGGCGATCGCGGCAGTTCGCGCTCGCGCACGGCCAGTTTCTGAAGCGCGCCGGGAAGGTCGCGGCTCGCCGCCACGCGCAAAGCGCCCGTCGGAGGCGTCTGCTCGCCGACATCGTCGGCGGCGATGTCGAACAGCCGGAACAGCGCCGGGGCGGCCAAGGCTATTCCGGTGGCGCCTGGCATCGGCGCGCCGTCGGGCCTGCCGACCCAAACGCCAATCGTGTAGCGGCGGCCATAGCCGATCGCCCAGGAATCGCGGTAGCCGTAGGATGTTCCGGTCTTGAAGGCGATGCGGCGCCCGCTCGATCCAGTTTGGGCGAAGGATGTCGGCCGCGCGGCGCTGGCCAGGATATCGGTCACGTACCATGCCGCGACGGGCGAAACGAACGCGCGGGGCGCATCGGTTTGGCTCGGCTGCGTCCACACCAGGGGGCGCCATTGTCCGCCGTCGGCAAGCGCGGCATAGAGCGCGGTCAGTTCGTCGAGCCGCACGCCGGCGCCGCCCAAGGCGATCGGAAGGCTGGGCCGGCTGGTTCCGGGTGGCAGCCGAAGCGCGACACCGGCATCCGCCAGCGCGCCGGCGAAACGCTCGGGTCCTACCCGGTCGAGCACCGCGACGGCGGGGATGTTGAGCGAGCGCTGCAACGCGTCCCGTACCGTCACGTCGCCATGAAACCCTTGGTCGAAATTGCGCGGCGCATAGGCACCGAAGCGGGTTGGCCGGTCCTCGATGATGGTTTCGGGATGGACGGTCAGGTCGTCGAATGCCAAGGCATAGATAAACGGCTTGAGCGTCGAGCCGGGCGAGCGCGCGACGGATGCTAGATCGACCTGGCCGGACGGGCCGAAATAATCGTACCCGCCGACATAGGCTTTCACCGC
>CAYZFH010000105.1:0-9849 GCA_964477375.1 uncultured Rhizobiaceae bacterium
CCGATGCCGCTCGCCACACCGGCAAGCAGTGCGTTCGCGAGGAGCTGGCCCTGTTTCGATACCAGGCGCCCGCGCATGCCGGCCTTGCCGTCTTCGCCCGCCACGTAGCCCTTGATCGGGACATCGATGGCGGTGCCGTCGCGCGTGACGCAGGAAAGCGACTCGGTACGGATGTAGGCGCGCTCCGAGCTGATGTCCCCATAGCCCGCACCGATCACGAAGCACTCCTTGATCCGCGACCGGAAGTGATTGGGCAGCACGGCGTTGTCCACCAGCCGCAGCAGCACGGGTTGCGGGTTGCGCTGCGACTGTCCGCCGGTCGGCGCGTCGAGTCCGCCCAGCAGGATTGCCCGAGTGAATGCGCCGCTGGGGATGTAGCGGCGGGAGTCCCGCGGCTGAGAATTGGCCTTGGCCGGCTCCGCCGGTGTCTTTCCGGCCTTCGCTATGGCTCCGTCAGCGAGGGAAACGCTCACGATGCCCGTGGGGGCGACTGGACCGCTGCCCATGACCGGCGCCGCGGGAGACGCGAAGCTCGGGATCGATCCCGGGCGGGGCGGCGGAGGCGGTGGCAGCCGCTGCAGGCCACTGTCTGCCTGAGCCTCGCCAGGCCGATCCGGGCCGAAGTTGGGGCGAAAGGCTGGAGCGGCTACCGGCGGCGGGGGCAAGGCCGTGAGGCCGGTCTGCTCCAGCTTCCTGAGACGCTCCATCATCTCCTTGTTCTGGCCCTCCAGCTCGGCGTTCCGCTGCGAGAGTTCACGCGAGCGCTGGTCGATGCTCTTCAGTTGCGCGTCGGCCTGACCGCGCCAGGCGTCCCTGGGATCGACCTGGCCGCCGGGGGCGAGGATGTTCGTGGACGTGGGCTTCATCGGACGCTCGCCCGAATCACGCGAACCGGTGAGTGAAACGGATAGAAGCGCGGCCCCAAGGATGAGGGCGGCGATGCCTCCCAGCAGCAGGTACTGGCGCCGCTTTACGGCGGACGCGTTCTGCGGAGTTGAATCAGTCATGGGCTCGCCGCTCCCGGATTACGAAGAGGTTGGTTGTTTCGCCCGGGCGCAGGCTCGCGTTCTCGAGGCTCACGGCCATGACGCCAGGCTTGTAGAGGTCGCGCTCGGCGAGGTTCACCTCGCCCGTCCCGACATTGGCGAGCTGGTATTTCTCGCCGACGATTCCCGCGCCCAGCCATTCACGCTGCAACGTAAGGCGTGCTCCCGGCCAGAGCGCCAACTGCTGTCCCGATTCCCGCACTTCCATGTCGTCAGGCAGCGCGTCGCCGGCCATGGCGAGCATCAGGTTCTTGATCGTGCGCACGTGCACGCCGCTTCTCTCCATGCGGGAGGCGGACTTCAGAGGGTCGCGCCCCTCCCGGATCACGATGGTGTCGCTCGGGGTGTCGACCGGTTGCAAGAGCAGGGCCACGGTGCTGCGATCGGATGTCACGAAAAGATTGATCGGCTTGGTGCTGTCCGGCGAAGCCGGGCGAATGAAGATATGTCCTTTCTCCTCGTCCTTCTCCAGCACGAACTCGCCGGCGTTGCCTGTAACCTTGCGGATGCGGCTTCGCTCGAAGCTGATGCGGGTGATTTCCTTCTGCGAGATCTTGCCGAGCACCGTTTCCCCGTCTTTCGCGTCCAGAATCTGGAGCGCGGAGGCGGGGTTACTGAGCAACAGCAGCAGCGGGAGAAGGACGAGGCTGGTTTTCAAGAGGGTCATTTGGATTGGTCTCACGGAATGCCTTGAGAAAAAGTCGGCCACCCGAGTACTGGAGTTCGATGGCGTAGCCCTTCGAGACGTCCGATACGCGGCGGTCGCTGATAAACGTGGTGAGTTGCCCGCGCACACCCACCTTGAGAGCGCGCTCGTCGACCATGAGGTCCCGCGCGCTGAAGATCGTCGATGCGCCGTCGCGTTTGAGGCGCTCCGCCGCGGCCAGAAGCGCGGTACGCAGCTCGCCGAATGAAGCCGGAGCCGCATACTGCAACAGCACTTTTGCCTGGTGGTCGACACTCTGGGGCGTGACGTTGAGCGTGAGCTGCATCAGGAAGTACCCCATCTGTTCGAGGTACTCGCTGCTCACCCGGTCGGACTCCACCCAGAAGGTCTTGTGAATGTTGGGGGGCACGACCACGATCCGCTGGTGGCCGGCGAGCCGCATCGTGAACACGGCAAGCACGAGATTCACGAGCATCGATCCGACCAGCAAGACGACCAGGAACGTCGTCGCCCGGCGAACGCTCGCGATGTCCTCGCGCATCCATGCGAGCTTCATCCCACCAACTCCCTCAAGTGCGAAGGCGGCGTTCGCTTGAGGCCCGTCACGGCGGCGGGCACATGCCAGTAAAGGAGATGGAGCAGGAAGGCCGGATGTTTGCCTGCTTTTGCGCGACCGTAGGCGGAGGCAAGCAGTATCCCGATGGCACAGCCACTCACGAAAAACCCGGAAATCATCCCGGCCAGGGCGGCGGCGAGCACCAGTAACGAAACATCGAGGTCCCACCAGAACATGCGCGGCGGATCATTCAGCCGCCGTGGAATCTCGAGAGAAACGTCAGTCATCGCTGATCCCGATGGCGATCAGATGACCGCGGTCATGATGCTGTCGATGATGGTCGGCACATAGACCATGAACAGCGCGAACACGACGCCGACAAGCGCTGGGATCGGCGAGGAGCGGGCAATGCCGATGCCGGCGCCCAGGATGAACGCGGCGATCGCGATAGACTTGCCGAGAAAACCGGTCGCCCAGTTGAGAAGCGTGGTGTACATCGTCTGGAACTCGGTGCCGGTGGTGCCGGCCAGGGCCGGGCCGGCGAGGAAGGTCAGGGCTAGTGCGACAAGGGCAAGACGGGTGGTTCTCATGCTTCTATCTCCTTAAGTGAAGTGGATCAGGGGGTGGAACGCGGGACGGCAGGCTGGAATGCAAGGTGCTTCTTGACCTTGTCGACGTAGGCTTTGCGCAGTGATGGCGACGTGGCGTTGTAGGCGCCGACGGCGTCCCAGGTGTAGCCAAGCCGGTGAATGTTCTGGGAGAGCACCCAGGCCCCGACGTGAATGCTTGTGCAGGCATCGAAGAGGTCGTGCTCGCGTATGCCGTGGACCGCGAGCGCTGGGAGCCATGCCGAGTTGATCTGCATCAGCCCGATGTCGCGTGACCCGTTGCGATTACGGTTCATCGCGAGCGGATTCAGGCCCGACTCGGTCTTCGCAATGGCGACCAGCACCGCGCTATTGACTTGATAGCGGGTGGCGGCATCCTCCCAGCACGCGGCCGCGTGGTTGGCGGGCCACAAGAGAAAGGCCAGAGCGGCTTGCATGTAAAGGCGAAGAATGTGCGTTGAGTCCACGAGTGTCGCTGTGCTGGTGTGGGTGAAGTGCGCTGTTCGGGTCGAGTCGATGACATGCTATTGACGGGCGGATGCGCAGTCCGCCCGATACGTGTCGACGAGGAAGCCCCGTTAGCGCGCGACTTCCTCGTAAGACGCCAAACGATTGCGATTGATCGAATCAGCGCGAGAGCGAATGCGTGTGCACCCGCACTTCAGTGATGCGCCCCGTCAAGTCGAAGCGCGGCCCGACATGCGGCAGGATGGGTGTCGCAGCGTTCGCTCGCGGTCGCGATACTTCCTGTCGTCGCCGTTGATCAAAGGGGAAGGCGTGATTCGCTGGCCGTGGAAGCGTGCGAAAGCTGCATCGCCCCAGTCTCAGGAGCCGTCCGTGTGCGCGGAGGAACAGGCCACGTCCCGGGATGAGTTCCCGGTGCTCGCCGCCGGGCCACTCCTGGAACGAACCGGCGCCGGGCGACTCGTCGAGGTGCTACGCGTGAAGCTCGGCTTCCCGCGCGCGCTCTTTGATGGTGGCGTGCTGCCGCTCGTCCACTCCTATGCGGAATTCGTCCAGTTACTGCCTGCGCTGACGCCTCGCCGGGGCGAGGAGGCAGGCGGGCTGCTCCTGCATGGCCTTGAGGCGGCATCGTCGGCGCTCGACTTCCGGCGAGGGCAGATATTGCCCCGAGGCGCATCGCCCGAAGTGATCGGAGAGCTTCACCATCGCTGGACCTATGCCGTGTTCATCGCGGCGCTTCTGCACCATATCGAGCGGCCGGTGTGCGAGCGGCGCGTGCTGATGCGCCAGGCCGGCCGCGAACCCGAGTCGTGGCTTCCCTTCGCGGGCGCTCTGAGCACCCGCGAGGCATTGAGCTATCGCTGGGAGCGGGCCGCATTGCCGGTCGATGAGACGGCGCGCGGAAAGCTTGCGCTCTTTATGTTCGACCGTTTTGTGCCCATCGGGATGATCGAATGGTTGTCCGCCGACGCCGATCTCATGCGCGAACTGCTTTGCCAGCTCGGTGGCGAGCCTGCGGCGGAACGGAGCGCGTTGCACGAGCTCGCCGCGCGCGGTGCGGCGCATGCGGCCGGTATCGAATGGCGTCCCATGGTCTCGCCTGTATCTCCGAGTGCTTCCGCTTCGTCGGTCTCGGCCCCGGTTCCAGACAAATCTCCGGCAGGCGACTCCGGCGCCGATTTCGATCAGGACTTTCTCGATCCGGTGGACGATCCGCTCCCAGCGCCGCGGCGACGCAAGGTGCGATGAATCGGCCGCTTGAAGCCTTACTAAGGCACGCCTATGAGTTCCACTCGGCGGGCGCCGCCATGGCGGGTGCGGCCGCCGTAGCGCTGGCGCCGGACGTGTTTCTGATCGAGGGGCCGGCGCGGTGGGCAGCAGCCGGGACTTTCGCCGCTCTGGCAGCGGTGCGCGCCGCGCAGGGTGTGCGCATTTTGCGTTACCGATGGAGCCTGCGCCGCCAGCGTCCTTACGCCGTCACTGCTGATGCGATGCCGTGGTCACGGGAGCGGCTGTTCCTGGGCAAGGGTTTTAGGTGGGACCAGCGGCATACCCAGCGGCTGCACGAGGCGCGCTTGCCCGGGGCTCGCGATCTCCTTCAGCCGGGCTGGCTGATGCGATTTATCGAGCGCCTGAGCCCTGAAACGGCGTCCGCGCCAGCCGTCGGCGGCGATCCTGCACTGCATGGCGTCGAGTTGGCGGAGTCCGATATCTGGATGGATCTGGCTGAGCGCGTCGGACACACACTGGTGCTGGGCACCACGCGCACGGGTAAGACCCGGCTTGCCGAGATCCTGATCACCCAGGACATCCGGCGCGGCGAGACCGTGATCGTCTTCGATCCAAAAGGAGACATCGATCTTCTACGCCGCATGTACGCCGAAGCGAGACGCTGCGGACGCGAGGGACAGTTCTACCTCTTCCATCTGGGGCATCCGGAAATCTCCGCGCGATACAACCCGGTCGGCAGCTTCTCGCGCATCACCGAGGTTGCGACACGCATCGCCGGGCAGTTGCCCTCAGGGGGTGAGTCGGCGGCGTTCCGGGAATTCGTGTGGCGTTACGTGAATGTCATGGCGCGTGCGCTGGTGGCCCTGGGCCGCAAGCCGGACTACGAGCAGATCAACCGCTATGCCTCGGACGTCGAGCCGCTGCTGGTCGATTACTTCGAGCACTGGCTCGACCGCGAGCCCAAGGCCACAGGCTGGCGCGAGGCGGTGGATTCGCCCATTGACAAGAAGACGCTCGACAAGGGGCTCCAGTCGCGTGGCGCGCGCGCGGTGGCTCTGGTTCAGTACGCGCGGCGCCGCCAGCTCTACGATCCGATCGCGCACGCGTTGGCCGCCACCCTGAACTACGAGCGCAGCTACTTCGACAAGCTCGTCGCGAGCCTCTTGCCGCTCATGGAGAAGCTCACCACGGGGCGGACGGCGGCACTGCTCTCGCCGGACTACGACGACCCGGATGACTGGCGTCCGGTGTTCGACTGGAACGCCGTCATCCATCTCAATGGCATCGTCTATGTAGGCTTGGACGCCCTGTCGGACTACGAAGTCGCCGGCGCGGTCGGCAATTCCATGTTCGCGGACCTCACCAGCGTGGCGGGTTCGCTGTACAAGTTCGGCACGGGACGCGGCCTGCCCGAGGCGGCTACGCCGACCCGCATCGCAATACATGCCGACGAGTTCAATGAACTCATCGGCGACGAATTCGTGCCGCTGCTCAACAAGGCAGGCGGCGCGGGGTTCCAGGTGACTGCCTACACGCAGACCTGGTCGGACGTCGAGGCGCGCATCGGCTCCAGACCGAAGGCAGGGCAGGTCGCCGGCAACTTCAATACGCTCCTTATGCTGCGCGTGAAGGAGATGGCGACCGCCGAGCTTCTCACCAACCAGCTTCCAGAAGTGCGCGTGGTCTCTACCATCTTGTCGTCGTCCGTCTCCGATACGAATGATCCGATGGAATTCACGGACTTCGCGAGCCGCAATGAGGATCGCATCACCACCGAGAGCGCGCCCATGTTGTCGCCGAGCGATCTGGTGCAACTGCCCAAGGGGCAGGCATTCGCGCTCATTCACGGTGGTCAGTTGTACAAGATTCGCATACCGCTTCCAGACGGCAGCGACGACCCATCAATGCCGCAGAGTCTTGATGCGATCGGGCAGGACCTCGAAGGCCGGTTTGCCGTACGCCGGCGATCTGCCCGATCAGCTGCTCCGACGCAGGCCGCCTGATGGCATCCAGCGACGCATCGTTTCACCGGCGCGGCGTCGCGGGCATCCTGTTTTCGCCGCTCAAGTGGTGGTTCGTCACGATGCTGCTGCTCATTGCTTTGATTGTTACCGCGTGGATAGTGGACTGGGTGCTCGTGACCAGAGTATGGCCGGATGGCGTCTCTCACCTGCAGCGATCAATGATGTTGGAACTGGCGCGCGCCGAACGTATCGGGGAGGTCTGGAGCGGGTATCCGGCGTTCGCGCGTGCCGTGGCCAACGGGATCTATGAACTTATATTCGGACTCACCGGCATCCAGGACATGGGACGGCGTTTTGCGGAAAGTGCGCCAGTGTCGATTCCGGACACGGTGCTGCGCGATACTTACATCGCGAACTACGAGGCGATCCGTGTCGCCATGATCGGCACGCAGCTCTTCGGCCTGCGGCTCGCCAGCTTGACGGTGGCGATACCAGCATTGCTTGCTGCCTATGTGGTCGCCGTGATCGACGGTTTGATGGGAAGGGCGATTCGCCGCGCCGCCGGCGGCAGGGAGTCGGCTAGCCTTTATCACCGCGCGAAGCACCTGCAGCTCGTCCTGGCAATCATGCTGGCTGTCGTCCGCCTGCTGATTCCGTCCACGGCCCTCCCTGATTGGCTCTGGCTGGCGGGAATCGTGGTTATCGCATTGCTGGCCCGGCTGCAGTGGGCCTATTACAAGAAGCACCTCTGACGGCCCGTGCCCCAGCGGCTACCGGTTCATGGTTCATTGCGTGGTCGGCGACGCGATCGGTGGGAATCTGAACCCTGGGAGTCGAAATCGGCCATGCGCGTACGGAGGTGCCTTATCGCGCGAATCCTATATTTCTCGACCATGTTCTTGGATATGTCGAGTCGCGCGGCAATCTCGCCCTGGCTCATGGCGCCGATGCATTGCCAGACGAACACCTGCTGGCACTTGAGCGGCAACTCTGCTAGCGCGGTTTCCAGGGCCGATAGGATCTCCGAGACGTAAACCGCCGAGTCGGGAACACGATCCGGTACGGCGAGTTCGTCCAATCCGTCTTGCAAATCATCAAGTGATACGATCTCGTGGCGTGCGCGGCGTCGATACTCATCGGTGACCAGATTCCGCGCCGTCTGATGCAAATAGGCGCGGGGCTTCAGTACCGACGCCGCGTCTGCCTCCAGCATCCGT
Organism: uncultured Rhizobiaceae bacterium; assembly: GCA_964477375.1. Classification (GTDB taxonomy): domain Bacteria; phylum Pseudomonadota; class Alphaproteobacteria; order CADEGL01; family CADEGL01; genus CADEGL01. Next base: position 7,754 of record CAYZFH010000105.1, read on the forward strand.
AAGACTGTTTCGTGAGCGATGTCCTCTGCGTCGTGGCGATTCCCCAGCCGGCGCTTCCACGTTCCGAGCAATTCGTCGTAGTAGGTGAGGAAATCCGGCGGCAGCCGGCGTGGGGACCAGTTGCACATTCATGAAATTCTCTAAACATGCAGCAGATCTTTCAGCGTGCAACCTCATGCTCCTGGCATAGGTCACTATGCTTCGCAGTCGGCGAAGCGTAGAACGTCACGAATATGCGGACCGCTCCACGGGTTCGACGAAAAGCACCGCCTGCTGCAAAACGATGCTGGGTTTCAGAATCTCGTCCGAATCTAAACTCGGCACACGATCGTGCAGCCGCCTCTCCAGCTGGACCGGGCTCCAGGAGCCGGGTTTGGGTGCGTGGATGGCGACCATCAGTACTCTTGCGTGAGGGCCTCGGCAATACCGTGCCCAATGGGGGCATCGCCGTTTTTTCGTGAACCACTAAGGCACCACATCTCAGCGCCTCGGCTTGGAATGTGCAAAGTGGAATATGGCCAGAGGAGGGTGGCGTAATTCACACGAGCCGGCAATACATGATCAAGGCTCCTAAGGTCCGGGCTGGCAGTAGCTGCCTGTGAGGAGTTCTCCGTATGGGTTTGGCAACAATTTAGCCCGCTATGCATCATGATGCTCTGCTTGGTTAATTACTTCTGTGCGGGCCGCTTCACCCGCGAACGTGCCTTTCGGCCTGGCATGAGGACGTCCAGGCGCTTAGCATTGGGCGGCATCGCGGCAAAGAACTCGACGATGGGGACATCGAGCGCGTGGGACAGCCGCTCCAGCACGGCAACCGTCGGATTCTCCAGGCTTCGCTCCAGTCGGCTGACATAGGTCCGATCAATGGCGGCGTCCACCGCCAGCGCTTCCTGCGGCAATTTTTTCTCTACCCGAATCCGGCGCAGGTTCCAGGCAACTAACTTTCGGGCATCCATTCCTCAATGGAGCCAGCTTGTAGCCTGTTAAACCACGGAGTATGGTCACGTATTAAATGCGCTCGGGCGCCGACCGTCCCTGACTGGCTCGGTCCGCGTTCCGAAGGGCGCGGACTGAACTGCGACAAAATGCGATAAACGCTTTTCGGGCGTTCTGTACCGGGCGGTGCTTCCTAGCCAACGATCGCAATGAGCTTCGCTAACCAGCTGCTGGCGGCTTCCGCGTCCGCCCCCGTGGCCTTGGGGGGGAATGCTTGAACGTCGAATCCATCCGCGTGCTGCTAGTCGAAGAAAGGCCGGCCGACGCTGGCCTCGTCAAGCAGCTGCTTGGCAATTCCCTTTCTCCGCAATTCGACGTAGCGGTGGTCGAAAAACTGGCGGCCGCGATTCCGGTGGCCACCACCGGCTGCCATGACGTGATCCTGCTCGGCCTGTCGCTGCCGGACAGCGAGGGATTGGAGGGCCTGTGCGAGCTTGCCGCCGCCGTTCCCCACATGCCCATCCTCGTTCTTGGCGATCAGGACGACGAATCCATGGCCTTCAAGGCCATAACCTTGGGTGCGCAGGATTATCTCGTCAAGCGGCAGGATGACGCCGGCCGGTTGCGGCGCGCCGTCTGCTATGCAATCAAACGCAAGGCTTTCGAGGCTGACCTTGCGCGTCGCGCGCATTCTGACAGGCTCACGGGCCTCGCCAACCGGGCGCTTTTCGAAGAGCGACTTCAGCTCGCGCTGGCCCGGGCTAAGCGCACCGGAGATGCGCTCGCGCTGATGTTCATCGACCTTGATGAATTCAAGGGGTTTGACGATACGCCGAGCCACGACATCCGCGACGAGGTACTGCGGATTGTCGCGGACCGCGTTCGCCGTTGCGTGCGTGAAAGCGAAGCGGTGGCGCGTCTGGGCGGGAATAATTTCGCGGTTTTGCTTGACCCGTTGTTGGACGAAACGAATCCAAAGACTGCGGCGGAAAGGATTCTGGCCATCTTTCGCGAGCCTTTGCTCATTTGCGACGGAGCGGTGCGCGTCGCGCTCACCATCGGCATTGCCATCTTTCCAGACAATGCGTCCGATTCGGACACAATGCTGCGCTGTGCAGAGGCAGCCATGATCCGCGCCAAGAGCCAAGGGCAGAACAATT
>CAYZFH010000106.1:0-9808 GCA_964477375.1 uncultured Rhizobiaceae bacterium
TGGAATGGACGGACAGCTATCACGAGACCATGCTCTGCTTCACCAACAACATTCCCCAGGGTGATGGCGGCACGCATCTGGCCGGCTTCCGCGGGGCGCTGACGCGCACCGTCAACGGCTATGCGCTGGAATCGGGCCTGGCCAAGCGCGAAAAGATCGCGCTGACGGGTGACGATGCGCGCGAAGGGCTGACCTGCGTTCTCTCGGTCAAGGTGCCCGATCCGAAATTCTCGTCCCAGACCAAGGACAAGCTGGTGTCGTCCGAGGTTCGCCCCGTCGTCGAGACGATCGTGGGTGAGAAGCTGCAGCAATGGTTCGAGGAGCATCCGGCCGACGCGCGCAAGATCGTGGCCAAGGTTGTCGAGGCCGCCGCCGCACGTGAAGCGGCTCGGCGCGCGCGCGAACTGACGCGGCGCAAGGGCGCGCTCGACATGAACAGCCTGCCGGGCAAGCTGGCGGACTGTCAGGAGCGCGACCCCGCGCTTTCGGAGCTGTTCATCGTCGAGGGTGATTCCGCCGGTGGCTCCGCCAAGCAGGCGCGCAACCGTCAGAATCAAGCCATCCTGCCGCTGCGCGGCAAGATCCTGAATGTCGAGCGCGCACGCTTCGACAAGATGCTGGGCTCGGCGGAAATCGGCACGCTGATTTCGGCGCTGGGGACCGGGATCGGGCGCGACGACTTCAACATGCAGAAGTTGCGCTATCACAAGATCATCATCATGACGGACGCCGATGTGGACGGCAGTCACATCCGCACGCTGCTTCTCACGTTCTTCTACCGCCACATGGCGCCGGTCATCGATGCTGGGAATCTGTATATTGCCCAGCCGCCGCTCTATCGCGTGAAGAAGGGTTCGTCCGAGGTCTATCTCAAGAATGACGGCGCGCTCGAGGTGTATCTCGGTGATGCCTCGCTCGATGAATCCGTACTCCGGCTGCACAATGGCTCGCAGCGCGCGGGCGCAGACCTCAAGGCGATCTTCGATCGGGCGCAGCATGCCAAGCGTCTGATGACGCCTCTGTTGAAGCATTTCGGAAATTCCGACGTGATCGAGCAGGCCGCCATCCTGGGCGCCTTCAAGCCGGAGCTTTTGGGCGACGTGGAAAGCTCGAAGCAGATCGTGGATGTCATCGCGCGGCGCCTGAACGGCCTTGCAGAAAAGCACGAGCGTGCTTGGGTGTCGGACCTGCGTGCCGACGGCGCCTTCGTCTTTTCGCGCACGCTGCGCGGGGTGACGGAGCGTTATGTGATCGACAGCGCGGTGATGAAAAGCGCCGAGGCTCGCAAGCTGGACGAGATGGCGGCCGAGTTGCAGGGCGTCTACGCGCGTCCCGCCACGCTGGTGACCAAGGATAGGGAGACGCGGGTGACAGGGCCGCTTGGCCTTGTCGCGACGATTCTCGATTCGGGCAAGAAGGGTCTGTCCATCCAGCGTTACAAAGGATTGGGCGAGATGAACCCCGAGCAGCTTTGGGAAACCACCCTCGATCCCAATGTCCGCACCCTGTTGCAGGTCAGGGTGACGCATGTGGACGAGGCGGAAAGCGTGTTCTCGACCCTGATGGGCGAGGTGGTGGAGCCCCGGCGGGACTTCATCCACGAAAACGCGCTCAAGGTCGCCAATCTGGACGTCTAAGGGGAGCGGACACGGGAACTGTGCCGCAGATTCGCCGTTTTCCCTGCCTAAGGGGGAGCTTCGCGGAATTGCGGAGGCCGCCGCATATCACGGCGCCACCGTATCCCTGTTCTGAGACCGAGCATGCCTCCTAAACCCAGCGGCGAAGCGCGCAAGCCCAAGCCGGCCAAACCGGTCTCCACCGCGCGGCCGCCGCGTTCGGGCGCCATGCGCGCCCTGCGCCTGGCGGCGACCGCGCTGATCTGGCTGATCGTGCTGGGCGCCGCTGCGGTCGCCTATTTCGCCTATGACATGCCCGAGGTTGGCCGGCTGGCCGAGGCCGAGCGCAAGCCCAGCATCACGCTGGTGGATACGAACGGCCAGGTGCTGCTGTCGTTCGGCGACATCTATGGCGAGCAGATCCAGGTCCGAGACCTGCCCGACTATCTGCCGAAGGCGCTTCTGGCGACCGAGGACCGCCGCTTCTTCGAGCATGGCGGTCTCGATCCCTGGGGCATGGGGCGCGCACTTGTGGTCAACCTGCGCGCGGGACGCGTGGTCCAGGGCGGCAGTACGATCACGCAGCAGCTCGCGAAGAACCTGTTCCTCAATCCCGAGCGCACCATCCGCCGCAAGGTGCAGGAGACGTTGCTCGCACTTTGGCTGGAGCAGCGCTACACGAAGGAACAGATCCTCACCATCTATCTGAACCGCGTTTATTTCGGCTCGGGCACCTACGGCGTCGACGCCGCCGCACGGCGCTATTTCGGCAAGTCGCCGAAGGAGCTCACACTTTACGAATCGGCCATGCTGGCCGGCCTCTTGAAGGCGCCCTCGCGCTACAACCCTTCGCGCGACGGCGATCTCTCCGCGCGGCGCACCGACCAGGTGCTGGCCAACATGGTCGATGCGGGCTTCATCACCGGCCGCCAGGCGGAGATCGCAAAATCCACGCGACCGCGTCTGGCCTATGCGTTGTCGGGACAGGGCGGTCGGTATTTCGGCGACTGGGTGCTGGATCAGGTGTCGAGCTTCGTCGGCTATCCCGACCGCGACCTGATCGTCGTCACCACGATGGATGCGCAGTTGCAGCGCTTGGCCGAAGCCAAGCTGAACGCGGTGCTGGCGGCGCAGGGCCCAAGCGCGGGCGTCAGCCAGAGCGCGCTTCTGTCGATGTCGCCCGATGGCGCCGTGCGCGCCATGGTCGGCGGGCGCGACTATGCGCTCAGCCAGTTCAACCGCACGACCCAGGCGTTGCGCCAGCCGGGCTCGGCGTTCAAGACGTTCGTCTATCTGGCGGCGCTCGAGCGCGGCATGGATCCGTCCGAACGCATGGTCGACACGCCCGTTTCGGTCGAGGGCTGGAGCCCGCGCAATTTCGACAACAAATACCGCGGCGAGGTTTCGCTGCGCGAAGCCTTCGCCCAGTCGCTCAACAGCGTCGCGGTGCAGGTGTCCGAACGGGCGGGCCGCCGCAACGTCGTCAACGTGGCGCGGCGGCTCGGCATCACGGCCGATCTGAAGGCCACGCCCAGCATCGCGCTCGGCACCAGCGAAGTGACCTTGATCGAACTGACCCAGGCCTTCGCGGCCTTCGCCAACGCGGGCAACGGCGTCTGGGCCTACGGCATCGAGGAGATTCGCGACCGCGAAGGCCGTGTTCTCTACAAGCGCCAGGGCTCTGGCCCAGGCCGCGTCATCGAGCCGCGCCAATTGGCCCAGATGGACGACCTGATGATGGCGGTCGTCACCGAAGGCACCGGCCGCGCGGCGCAGATCGGCCGTCCGGCGGCGGGCAAGACCGGCACCAGCCAGGATTTCCGCGACGCCTGGTTCATCGGCTTCACGGCCGAGCTTGTCACCGGTGTCTGGTTCGGCAATGACGACGGCGCGCCTATGCGCGCGGTCTCCGGCGGCCGCTTGCCCGCTTCGTTGTGGCACGAATACATGGGGGCTGCGCTTGAAGGTAAACCGGTGAAGCCGTTGCCAATGCCGGCTTCCGTTCAGCCTGTGGCTGAATCGGGCGCGCCGCTGACGCCACCCGAACCCGGTGAACGCGGCGCCCAGCCGGCCGCCATGGCGCCCGGCTCAACACCCACGCGTCCGTCGGTCACGGTGACGCGCGAGGGCGGCGCGCCGGCGGTGCGCGAAGCGCCGATCGAGAAGCGCTGACCTAGGCGCCGCGGCGGCCCGCGCGTTTGCGCTCGGCCGCCAGAAGCTTCTCCTTGCGCGGCAGACCCCAGGCATAGCCGCCTAGCCCGCCATCCTCGCGGATCGCGCGATGGCAGGGCACGATCAGCGACACGGGATTGCGTCCGCAGGCGCTGCCCACCGCGCGCGCGGCGTTGGGATCGCCCAGCTTGCGCGCGATCTCCTTATAGGTGCGCGTCTCTCCGACGGGGATGGCCTTGAGCGCATCCCACACGCGGCGCTGGAACGCGGTCGCGCGCACATCAACGGGCAGATCGATATCCACCGCGCGCCCGTCGAGATATCCGGTCAAAGGACGCACATAGCGCGCAAGGCCCTTGTCGTCGCGCGCGATGGAGGCGGCGGGGAATTCCTCGCGCAGCCGAGCCTCGAGCGGGGCGTTGCGGTCATCCAGCGCGACGTAAGCGACGCCGCGCTCGGTCGCGGCCACCAGCAGCTTGCCCAGCGCAGACGGAACGATCGTGTAGCCGATCTGCATGCCTTGTCCTCCTTTGCGGTAGGTCGCGGGCGTCATGCCCATCTTCGCGGACGCGCCCTCGTAGAGCCGGCTCGACGAGCCGTAACCGGATTCGTAGAGGGCACCCGCGATATCGTCGCCGCGTTTCAATTTCTGCTTCAGCCGCCCGAGGCGCCGCGCATCGGCATAGGCGCGCGGGCTCAATCCTAGTGCGCGCTTGAACGTGCGCTGGACGTGGAACGGGCTAAGGCCGACATGCTCCGCAATCTCTTCCAAGGTCGGCGGGCCGTCGCTGCGCGCATCGATGAAGGCGCAGGCCTTGCGCACCATCTCGGAGGCCGCGTCCGGACGCGCGCCTTGCTCTGGTTTGCAACGGCGGCAGGGGCGATAGCCATGGGCCTCGGCTTCGCGCGGGGTGGCGTAGAACGCCACGTTGCGGCGCAAGGGCCGGCGGCTGGGGCAGGAAGGGCGGCAATAGATGTGCGTGGAGCGCACGGCGAACACAAAGGCCCCGTCGCGCCGCGCATCGCGCGCCACCACGGCCTGCCATTTGTCGTCTGCGTTCACGTCGCTCGGTCTTTCGCTATCCATGCTCGGACTATGGGGCGCGGTGCACGGCACCGCTATCCGACTCTTGCTGTGGATATGGGCCCTAGCCGAAGCGGTGCAAACCCGGCCCTTCGCGGCGCAGCCAGAGGCGGGCGTCGTCGACATCCTGCGTCAGCGTTTCGACCAGTGCCCAGAAGCGCTTGCCGTGATTGAGATGGCGCAGATGTGCGACCTCATGGGCGACTACGTAATCGAGGACCGGTTCGGGCGCCATCACGAGGCGCCAGCAGAAGGACAGGCGTCCGCGGGGCGAACAGCTTCCCCATAGGCTGCGCGTGTCGCGCAGGCCGACGGGCGGCGGGCCGAGGCCAATCTGCGCGGCCTTCTCGGCCGCACGGCGCGGGATTTCGGTTCGCGCGCGTTCGCGCAGCCAGGCCAGAACGCGCACGGCCATGGCGTCCGCCGGTCCCCCGACGCGCAGTTCGCCCTTGCCCTGCAGGATGAAGGGCAGGGCATCGGCGCAATGCTGGATCCGATGGGGCACGCCCAAGATCGGGATGTCGGCGTCATGGGCGATCATGGTCCGCGGCGGCAGACGCGCCAGCCGGCTTTCGAGCCAGCCCCGCTTGGCTTCGACGAACCGCAGACCTTCGTCGATGCTGACCCAGCGCGGCAGGGTCAGGCCGACGCCGTCCTCCGCCGCGTCGACGCGCAGTGTCATCCGCCGCGCCCGCGCGATCTTGCGGATACTGAACGGAACCGCCCGGCCGTTGAGATCGAGATGGGTGGGGGCTGTCGCCCGCTTCGCCATCAGGCCGCGCGCGCGGTCTCGAAGGAGACGGCTTCGAGCTTGGCGAACAACGCCTGGGCCTGCGCCTCGGTCAGACGCATCAGCGGCGGTCGGATGTTGAGCCAAGACGCCTGGCCGTTGGTGCGCGCCAGAAGCTGCTTCAAGGCCGCGATGGGCGGGAACGTCTCCAGGATGTCGCGCACCGCGATCAGCGCGGTCTGCAGCGCTTCGGCCTTGTCGTTGTTCCAGTTGGCGTAGACCTTGGCCGCCATCGGCGCCGTCACGTTGGTGGTGGCGCTGATGCAGCCGACGCCGCCGGCCTTGAGTGCGGACAGAAGGAAGCGCTCGCTGCCCGGGAAGACCTCGAAGCCGGGGAAGCGCTTGCACATGGCTTCCATGTTCGGCCAGTTGCCCGAGCTGTCCTTCACGCCCACGACGGTCTTCGGATAGGCGTCGATCAGGCGGCCGATCAGATCCAGGCTCAGATCGAGCCCGGTCATCTGGGGGAACTGATAGATGTAAAGACGTAGCCGCGAATCGCCCACGCGCTGGATCACCTCGGAGAACGAGGCGAAAAGACCGTCGTCGGTGACCTTCTTGTAGTAGAAGGGCGGCAGCACCAGCACATCGCGCCCGCCGGCGTCCAAGACGCGCTTGGTCAGACGCACGGAATCGGTCAGCGCGCAGCTTCCCGTGCCGACGATGCAGCGGTCCATCGGGATGCCGGAGCCGCCCAGCGTGTCGATGACGGAAAGCCGTTCATCGACGGAAAAGGAATTGGCCTCGCCTGTCGTGCCCAAAGGCGCCAGACCGTCGCAGCCGTTGGCCAGCAGCCACTTGTAATGGCGCACCAGCGCCTTCAGGTCGGGGCTGAGATCGTCGTTGAGGGGGGTAAGGGCGGCGGCATAGACGCCGCGCAGGGTGACTTTGGACATGATGCGCTCCGTCGGGCATTTGAGGCAGGAGCCAGCCAGCGGTCAAGCGAGCGTTATTGGCTTTGCTGCGGCTTCTGCTGTTGCTGCTGTTGCTGTTGTTTGGCCTGGGATTCCGGGATCTGCCCGAAGCCCTTGGACGACATGCACATCCGGTACAGGTTGTTCCGGCTGTCCGTCTCGTAACGCGGGCTGGCCCCTTCGCTGGCGCTTTGGTTGTTCAGGAAGCCGTAGTCGCCGGAATCCCGGGTGCATTCCTTCTGGGCGCTTGTCACCTCGCTCTGGGTGGCGCCTTCCTTCGTCCAAACGCCACGCTGACCGCAGGCGGTGACGAACACCAGCGCGGCCAATACCGTCGTGGCGCGCGCGATGCGCGGGGACAACGCCATGATCTCGAGCCTCCCAGAGACGCCCGTCCAGCCCCTGGCAGGGGAACAACGGGTTGCTATCATTACCTTTTTCAAGATATGCGCAAAATACGGCAGGTTCAAGCCAGCCTCGGATCCGCAGCCTGCGTGTAAACGGGATATGACATAGCAACGCCTTGACTTGCTCGCCGCTTCCTCTGACAACCCTTCCCATGCAGATCAAACATCTCGTCCGCCTGTCCGCGCTTCTTCTCCCTCTGTTTCTCGCTTCCCCGGTTCTGGCCCAAGGCTTGGCGCCGCCCCCCGGCGGCTTCGGGCCGGACACGTTTCTCCTGGATGCCGGTAACGGCAACCTGGAAGGCGTGCAGAAGGCGCTGAACGGCGGAAAGAATCCCAACGAGGTCGATAAGCTCGATGCGACCTCCGCGCTGATCGCGGCGTCCAAGGGCAACCACATTAACGTTATGGAAGTCCTGATTCGCGACCGGGCGTTGGTCGATCTCAAGGACAAGAGCGGTAACACGGCGCTGAACTGGGCCGCGGAGCGGGGCCATCCCGACGCCGTGAGGATTTTGCTCGAGGCCGGCGCGGATCCGAACACGATCGATCGTTCGGGCGCCACGCCGCTGATCAAGGCTGCCAAGATCGGCAACCTGGATATCGTGAAGCTTCTGATCGCGACCAAGAAGGTCGATCTCAAGCGCGGCGACTTCACCGGCGTCACGGCGATGGAATGGGCAGAGCGCAACCGCCAGACTGCGACCGTGCGCTTTCTTCGCGACTCGGGCGGCTGAGCCCGCTTCGGCCGGCGTGACACGCTTGGCCGTATTCTCGTCTCCCGGACCATGATGTTCGACGGTGCCGCGAATCCGGACCCGCTGGCCATCCTTGCCGCGGCACTCTTTCTCGACGGCGTCTTGCCGGAACATCGCTGGCCGTTCCCGTGGCCTCGTCATCCCGTCCGCCTGCTTGGCGCGGCGATCGCCCATCTCGACCGCACGTTGAACCGGCCGGAACGACAGCCCGCGCGAAACATCGCTTGGGGCGGCGTGGTGGCGCTCATCGTCGTCGCGGGCTCCGCTCTATCGGGCGCCGTTGTGCATAGGCTCGCGCTGTCCCTTCCGTTCGGCTGGATCGTTGAAACGGCCGCGGTCGTGGCGCTTCTCGCGCAACGCAGCCTGTTCGCCCATGTGCGCCGTGTTCAAGAGCCGCTGGCGCGTGGCGATCTGAATGGCGCGCGCGAGGCCGTGTCCCATGTCGTCGGCCGCGATCCGCGCAGCCTCGACCGGCACGGGGTGGCCCGAGCGGCCACGGAATCGCTGGTCGAGAATTTCTCGGACGGTGTGATTGCGCCGGCATTCTTCTACGCGTGCTTCGGCCTGCCCGGGCTGTTCGCCTACAAGGCAATCAACACGCTCGACAGCATGATCGGCCATCGCTCGCCGCGGCATCTCACTTTCGGCCGCGTCTCGGCGCGCGCTGACGATGCGCTGAATATCATTCCCGCGCGTCTCTCGGCGGTTCTGCTCGCGGCGGCAGCCGTCTTTGTTCCGGGCGCGCGGCCGGGCCATGCCGTGGCGGTCGCCTGGCGCGACGCTGGCAAACACCGCTCGGTCAATGCGGGCTGGCCCGAGGCGGCTGCGGCCGGCGCGCTCGGCTTGGCGCTCGCGGGCCCGCGCCGCTATGGCGCAGAGATTGTCGACGATCCCTGGTTGGGTGACGGCACGCCCGACGTCGAGGCGCGCGATGTCGCGCGCGCATTGCGGCTTTATGCCGTGGCCTGCGTGCTGTTCGCGCTTGCGGTCGTTTTCGCTTGGGCGATGTCCGACTGAAAAGCGCTACGGTGCGGCGCTGCTGATCTTCGCCATGGCTTCGCGCAGACCGTCGGCTTGTGCATTGCGGAAGGCGCGATCCATCACGATGCCGCGCGCCGTGGCGCCGACCTCGTAATAATTCCGGTTCCAGTCCGCGCGCTCGTACGTCACGGCGCCCTCGAAGGAGCCGCCGGCGAACAGGCCGCGCGTCGCGGAATAGGCCTCGATATCCGCGCCGAACGCGGTGGTCGTCGAACCCTCGATGCCTTGGCCGACGGGGCCCAGCGCCACGCTGGCATCGACGCCGAACTTGAAGTTGTTGTTCAAGACCGCGTTCAGGCCTTTCAGCGTGTTGATGACGAGAACGACTTCGGAATCCTGGAACCCGGCCTGCAGGCCGATGCTGCCCGCGCCCATTGTGTAGAAGGCGGGATAGCTCCACTCGCCGTTGGCGTCCTTGGTCACCAGCACGCCGTTGCCGCCTTCCGCGCCGATGATGAAGCTGCCTTTGAGCACCGAGGGGAAGATCATGACTGCCTGCGATGTCTTGACGGCGGCGTTCATGCGTCCGAAATCCGGATTGGCCGACAGGCGCTCGATGGTCAGGCGCGCCTTGCTGACCAGCTCTTCCTGGCTGGTTTCCGCGCGTGCGATAGAGCTGGTGGCGAGGGCGAGGACGAGGGTGAATCCGAAGAGGGTCCGGAGGGGGATTCTCATGTTTCTTCTTCTCCTTGCAGGGTCCGGCGCCGCCGCATCGGCGCCTCCGCCCGTGATGACGACGCGGAAACCCCTGGTTTTATTTCCAAATTTCGTTCCGTCGCAGGCGGGTGGGCCATCATAGCCCGTTTGGGACTCGCGGGAATCCCCGGATCTCACGCGGGTCTAGGCCCGGAATGCGGCATCAAAATGGTGACGGCGCCCGGCGCGGCACGCCTTTTCCGTCAATGAACAGAATCGCTTGGGCCCGGAAAACGTCGCGCAGCCACGCGATCGCGGCCAGGTGCCCGTGGGCCGGCACAGCACCGGACTTGGCGCGCGCGCTCCAGGCGACGATAGCGGCGTCGCCGCATC
>CAYZFH010000107.1:0-9782 GCA_964477375.1 uncultured Rhizobiaceae bacterium
AAAGGGGCGTGCCGCGTCGTGGATCAGCACATGATCCGGTTTCATCTCGGCCAGGCTTTCAAGGCCGAGCCGCGCGGAGTCCTGCCGCTCCTTGCCACCGTGGACCGGCGGCAGAAGATCGAGCCCCTCGACGGCCGCGTCGTACAATTCACGATCATCCGGATGAATAATGACGCGCACGACGTCGATCTTCGGATGGCGCGCGAAGGCTTCGGCGCAATAGCGGAGCAGGGGTTTGCCGGCCAGCATCCGGTATTGCTTCGGCATCTCGCCGCCGAAGCGGTGCCCGCGGCCGGCGGCCACGATCAGGGCGACGCAGCGGGGCATGGCGGAATCCGGGACAGGTGACGGGGTGCGGACGTCATAGGGGCAAATGGCTTAGCATTTGGGGCCTAAACCCGCCAGCGCGAAGGGCAATTTCGGGTTGGGCCGAGGTTGCGGCGGGGCTGGTTTTCTGGTTTATCTGTCCCGTCATTTTGCCCACAAATTCAGCATTATCGGGAAGTGCCTAGAAAATGGGCATCAAGATCGGACCCATCGCAATCGACGATCCCGTCATCCTCGCGCCCATGTCGAGCGTGACGGACATGCCTTTCCGCCGCCTCGTGAAGCGCTGCGGAGCCGGCCTCGTCGTGTCCGAGATGATCGCGAGCCAGGCGATGATCCGCGAAACGCGCGATTCGTTGAAACGCGCGGCAAATGCCTTGGACGAGAAGCCGGTGTCCATGCAGCTCGCGGGCTGCGATCCGGCCGAGATGGCCGAGGCCGCGCGGCTGAACGAGGACCGCGGCGCCGCCATCATCGATATCAATTTCGGCTGTCCGGTGAAGAAGGTCGTCAACGGCCACGCGGGTTCGGCGCTGATGCGCGACGAAGTCCATGCCGCGAAAATCCTGGAAGCCACCGTCAAATCCGTGCGCTTGCCCGTCACGCTCAAGATGCGCCTGGGCTGGGACGACAAGAGCCGCAACGCTGCCAAGCTGGCCAAGATCGCGGTCGAGTGCGGCATCAAGATGGTGACCATCCACGGCCGCACGCGCTGCCAGTTCTACGAAGGTCACGCCAACTGGGCTGCGGTGCGCGAGGTGAAGGAAGCCGTCCAGATCCCCGTCATCGTCAACGGCGACATCAAGACACTGGAAGATGCCAAGACGGCGCTCGACCAATCGGGCGCGGACGGCGTGATGATCGGCCGCGGCGCCGAGGGCAAGCCCTGGTTCGTCAACCAGGTGATCCGCTATCTCAAGACCGGCGAGCGGCTGCCCGATCCGCCGGTCGCGTTCCAGCGCGACATGCTGCTGGAGCATTACGACCTGATGCTGAGCCATTACGGGCTCGATGTCGGCGTGCGCATGGCGCGCAAGCATCTGGGCTGGTACTCGAAGGGTTTCGCGGGCGCGTCCGACTTCCGTGCGCGCACCAACCGCATGTCCGATCCCGATGACGTGCGCGCCGCGATCCGGGACCTGTACGGCCCGGCCGAGGAGAGGGCGGCGGCGTGACCGCGAAAGGCACGGCTCCCGCACGCCTCGCGCCCCGCGCCATCGATCCGGCTTCCATCCTCAACGCGCTGCCCGACGCAACCCTGGTCATCGACGGCACCGGCGCGGTGCGCCACGTCAACATGGCGGCGGAACAGTTGTTCGACGCCAGTGCCGCCTATCTCGGCGGCCGGCCCTTTGTCGAGCTTCTGCCCGCGGACAGTCCCATCCACGCGCTGGTCGAGCAGGTGCGCAACCAGGGCGGCAGCGTCGCCGAGTACGATGTTCTGCTGGAAACGCCGCGCATCGGCAGCCACCAGATCACGCTGCACGTCTCGACCTTGCCGGAAGCGGCGGGCTGCGTCGTCGTTTCGCTGCGCCGGCAGTCGATCGCCCGCCGCATCGACCACCAACTGACGCATCGCGGCGCGGCGCGCTCGGTGGCGGCTCTTGCGGCCATGCTTGGGCACGAAGTGAAAAATCCGTTGTCCGGTATACGCGGCGCGGCTCAGTTGCTTGAGCAGAGCGCGCGCGCCGAGGACCGTTCGCTGACGCGCCTGATCTGCGATGAGACCGACCGTATCCGCGCGCTGGTCGACCGGATGGAAGCCTTCTCCGACGAACGCCCCATCGTACGCGGGCCGGTGAACATTCATGAACTTCTGGACCGCGTTTGCCGCATCGCGCAGCACGGCTTTGGCCGCCGTGCCCGGATCGTCGAGCTTTACGACCCGTCGCTGCCCCCGGTTTCAGGCAATGCCGACCTTTTGATCCAGGTCTTTATGAACCTGGTGAAGAACGCCGCCGAGGCCGTGCCGTTCGAGGGCGGCGAGATCACCGTCACCACCTCCTATCAGCACGGCATCCGTCTGGCGCTGCCCGGGCGCGACACGCGCGTGCATCTGCCGATCGTGGTTTCCGTGGCCGATAACGGCTCCGGTATCCCGGAAGATGTGCAGCGGCATCTGTTCGAGGCCTTTGTCACCACAAAGCCCAACGGCACGGGCCTGGGCCTGGCGCTGGTGGCCAAGCTGGTCGCCGATCATGGCGGCGTCGTGGAATTCGACAGCGCGCCGCGCCGCTCCGTCTTCCGCGTCATGCTGCCGCTGCACGAGGGCGCGCCGTGAGTGGCGAGACCATCCTCGTCGCCGACGACGACCGTGGCATCCGCACCATCCTGTCGGAAGCGCTGGGACGACTGGGCTACGACGTGCGCGCGGCGGCCGATGCCGGCACGCTGTGGAACTGGGTCACCAAAGGCGAGGGGCATCTGGTCATCACCGACGTGGTGATGCCGGACGGCGACGGGCTCGACCTGTTGCCGCGCATCCGCCGCGTGCGTCCGGACCTGCGCGTAATCGTGATGAGCGCGCGCAACACGCTGATGACCGCGTTGCGGGCGACCGAGCGCGGCGCGTTCGAGTATCTGCCCAAGCCGTTCGACCTGTCGGCGCTGACAGATGCCGTTCGGCGCGCGCTCGAGCCCGCGGGTGCCGTGCCTGTCCCGGGCGAGGAGAGCGAAGAGAAGCTGCCGCTGATCGGCCGCTCGCCCGCCATGCAGGACGTTTATCGTGTGATGGCGCGCGTGATGGCGACCGACCTGACCGTGATGATCACGGGTGAATCGGGCACCGGCAAGGAGCTGGTTGCCCGCGCGCTGCATGATTTCGGCAAGCGCCGCAACGCGCCGTTCGTCGCCATCAACATGGCTGCGATCCCCCGCGAACTGATCGAAAGCGAGTTGTTCGGCCACGAGAAGGGCGCCTTCACCGGCGCCGGCGCGCGCCAGGCCGGCCGCTTCGAGCTGGCCCAGGGCGGCACGCTGTTCCTGGACGAGATCGGCGACATGCCGCCCGAGGCGCAGACGCGGCTTCTGCGCGTGCTACAGGAGGGCGAGTACACGACCGTCGGCGGCCGGGCACCCGTGCGCGCCGACGTGCGCATCGTGGCGGCGACCAACCGCGACTTGCGCCAGCTCATAAGGCGCGGTCTTTTCCGCGAGGATCTGTTCTACCGCCTGAACGTGGTGCCGCTGCGCCTGCCGCCGTTGCGCGAGCGCAGCGACGACGTGGCCGCCTTGGCGCGCCATTTCCTGGCGCGGGCGGCCGAGAGCGGTCTACCGGCCAAGATCCTGGATGCTTCGGCGGTCGACGTGATGCGCCGCCATGCGTGGCCCGGCAATGTGCGCGAACTGGAGAATTTGATGGTGCGCTTGGCCGCGCTCCATCCCGCCGACAATATCGGCGCGGAAGTGATCGAGACCGAGATCGCCGAATCTGCAGCCGCGGTCGAGCAGCGGCCCGTCGATGACAATCTGGGCGCCGCGGTCAACCGGCACCTCAAGACCTATTTCGATGCGCATGAAGGCGGCCTGCCGCCGCCGGGGCTTTACCAGCGCATCTTGCGTGAGATGGAGCGGCCGTTGATTTCCCTTAGCCTCGGCGCTACGCGCGGCAACCAGATTCGCGCGGCCGCGCTCTTGGGTCTCAATCGCAACACGCTGCGGAAGAAGATTCGCGAACTGGATATCGTCATGCCGCGGGAGCAGAAATGAACGCGGATACGCCTCCCGTCGCCGAGACCGTCCGTCCTACTTTCGTCCGCCGCGCGGGCGGCTGGATCGCGCGTGTGGCGCTGGGCCGTACAGTGGCCCTGATGCTGGCCATCCTGTCGGTGGCTTCCGGTATCGCCACGTACATCGTCATGACCCAATCGGCGCCGTTCGGGCCGGACCCGGACACCGTATTGATTCTGGTCAACATCGACCTGGCCCTGTTGTTGATGCTGGGAACTGTGGTCGCGCGGCGCATCGTCAGCCTATGGGGCGCTCGGCGGCGCGGCTCGGCAGGCTCGCGCCTGCATGTGCGCCTCGTGGTGCTGTTCAGCCTGATCGCGGTGACGCCGGCCATTGTGGTCGCAGTTTTCTCCGTCATTTTCTTTAATGTCGGCATCCAGTCCTGGTTCAGCGACCAAGTCCGAACGGCCTTACGTGCCTCGCTCGCAGTTTCGGAGGCCTATCTCAACGAACAGCAGCAGGCCGTCCGCGCAGACATCCTGGTCATGGGCCAGGATATTTCGCGCGAACAACAGCTTGTGTTTCAGGATCCGGTTTTGCTCAACCGAGTATTGAGCGCACACGGCGCCTTACGTGGCGTGCCAGAGGTGATGCTGTTCGAGGGCTCGACGGGCCAAGTGATCGGACGTTCGAATCTTAGCTATACGTTGGAGTTCGACCCGGTTCCCACCTGGGCCATCGAGCGCGCCAGGGCCGGCGAGGTGGCTCTCATCGTGAATGAAAAGGGCGACCGGGTGCGCGCCCTGATTCGGCTGGGCGATACGCCGGATACGTTTCTGTATGTCGGCCGCTTCGTCGATCCAAGCGTGCTGAATCATGTCAAGCGTACTCAGGATGCCGTGCTCGTCTACGAACAGCTCGAAGGCCGGCGATCGAGCATGCAGTTGAATTTCGCGCTGTTGTTCGCGGTGCTGGCGCTGCTCTTGTTGTTCGCAGCCGTGTGGATCGGTTTGGTTTTCGCCAATCAGTTGGCGCGGCCGATCAGTAACCTGATCGGAGCGACCGAGCGCGTACGTTCAGGTGATATGGGTGTACACGTACCCGTCGCCGACGGAGACGACGAGATGGGCGTGCTGGGTCGCGCGTTCAACCGCATGACCAGCCAGTTGGAAAGTCAACAACGTGAACTGCTCGACGCGAACGTGCAGCTCGACACGCGCCGCCGTTTCACCGAGGCCGTGCTGGGTGGCGTTTCGTCTGGCGTCATCGGTCTGGACGACCGATTCCACATCAATTTGCCCAACCGTTCGGCCTCTGCGCTTCTCAGCGCTGATCTTGACCGGGAGATCGGCAAGCCTCTGATCGAAATCGTGCCCGAAATGGGTGAATTGCTGGATGAGGCACTGCGCCGCCCGCGCGGTCTTATCCAGTCGGAGATCCGTGTGGCGCGCGAGAAGCGCAATCTGACCCTTCTGGTGCGCGTTGCCGTTGAGCGCGCGGCAGATCAGGAGGTGTTGGGCTATGTCGTCACCTTCGACGATATTACCGAGCTTCTGTCGGCCCAGCGTAAGGCGGCCTGGGCGGACGTGGCGCGGCGCATCGCGCACGAAATCAAGAATCCGCTGACGCCGATCCAGCTTTCCGCCGAGCGGCTGAAGCGCAAATACCTCAAGGAAATCACCAGCGATCCTGAGACGTTCGAGACCTGCACGGACACGATCGTCCGTCAGGTGGGCGATATCGGGCGCATGGTGGACGAATTCTCTTCCTTCGCGCGGATGCCCACGCCCGTGATGCGCGAAGAGGATGCGGTGAAGCTCTGCCGCCAGGCCGTCTTCCTGCAGCAGAACGGCAATCCGACCATCGCCTATACGATCGAAGCGCCGGACGCGGCGCCCTTCGTGTGCGATGGGCGGCAGATCGGCCAGGCGCTGACCAACCTTCTGCAGAATGCCGCCGATTCGATCCTGGCGCGGCCCGGGCCCGAGGATGGCGTCTTGCCGGAGGGGCGCATTGTCGTGCGCCTCGTCGCGAGCGCCGGTGAGGTGGGGATCGATGTCGAGGATAATGGCATCGGTCTGCCCGTGGAGCAGCGCGATCAGTTGACCGAACCCTATGTTACAACGCGCGCCAAAGGCACCGGCCTCGGTCTGGCTATCGTGCGCAAAATCATGGAAGATCACGGCGGCGAGTTGGTGCTGGAAGACCGCGAAGGTGGTGGCGCCCGTGTCCGGCTCGTGTTTCCGGCTACCGCGGCAGTCGCGCCCCACGCGGAAGCCGCTGGTCAAAATCGGACATGACCAACGATGCCTCATGACATCCTGATCGTCGACGACGAAGCGGACATCCGCTCGCTGATCGCCGGGATCCTCAAGGACGAAGGCTATGGCACGCGCGAGGCCGGCAACAGCGACCAGGCGCTGGAGGCCGTCGCCGGCCGCCGTCCGAGCCTCGTCGTTCTCGATATCTGGTTGCAGGGCAGCAAGCTCGACGGGCTTCAGATCCTCGATCTCGTGAAGCGCGATCATCCCGAAGTGCCTGTGGTGATGATCAGCGGTCACGGAAACATCGAGACGGCCGTGACGGCGATCCGCAAAGGCGCCTACGATTTCATCGAGAAGCCGTTCAAGTCAGACCGGCTTCTGCTTCTGGTGCAGCGGGCCATCGAGGCGGCGGAGCTCAAGCGTGAGAACGAAGAGCTGCGCTTTCGCGCGGGCGGTAACCACGAGCTGGTCGGCCAATCTTCGGTTATCACCCAGGTGCGCCAAGCCATCGAGCGTGTGGCGCCAACCTCTAGCCGCGTCCTGGTTTCGGGTCCCGCGGGCGTGGGCAAGGAGGTCGTGGCGCGCTTCATTCACGCGCGCTCGCGCCGCGCTGCCGGTCCCTTCGTCGTCCTTAACTGTGCCACCATGCAGCCCGAGCGGATGGAAGGTGAGTTGTTCGGCTTCGAGCCGGGCGCCGCCGGCGCCGGATCGCCCGCGAAGACGGGCACCTTCGAGCGCGCCCATAGCGGAACGCTTTTGCTGGATGAAGTCTCCGACATGCCCATCGAGACTCAGGGCAAGATCGTCCGCGTCCTGCAGGAACAGAGTTTCGAGCGCGTGGGTGGGCAGGTGCGCGTCGAGGTGGATGTGCGTGTGCTGGCGACCACCAGCAAGGATCTGAAAGAGGAAATTTCCGCCGGCCGTTTCCGCGAGGATTTGTTCTACCGCCTGAACGTCGTTCCTGTGCGGGTGGGGCCGTTGCGCGAGCGGCGTGAGGACATCCCGCTTCTGGCCAAGTTCTTCATGGATCGCGCGGCCGAGGTGGCGGGCGTGCCGCCGCGCGAGATCGGCATGGATGCCATGGCCGCGCTCCAAGCCTATGAATGGCCGGGCAACGTGCGCCAGCTCCGCAACGTGATCGACTGGCTGCTCATCATGGCGCCGGGCGACGCGCGAGACGTGATCCGCGCCGATATGCTGCCGCCCGAGATCGGCGCTATCGCTTCTCCCGTGGTGGGTTGGAACAAGAGCGACGAGATCATGGGGCTGCCCTTGCGCGAGGCGCGCGAGATCTTCGAACGCGAATACCTGATGGCCCAGGTCACGCGGTTCGGCGGCAATATCTCGCGCACGGCCAGCTTCGTCGGCATGGAGCGCTCGGCATTGCACCGCAAGCTGAAGAGCCTGGGCGTCGCGGGGGCGGACAAGCCCGATGCCTGACCGGACGCCGGCCGAAGGCGCGGCGTCGTGAAGGTCGTCGTCTGCGGCGCGGGGCAGGTGGGTTCGAACATCGCGCGCCACCTGGCCACCGAGGCCAACCACGTCACCATCATCGATCACGCTCCCGAACTGGTCCGGAAGATCAGCGATTCGCTGGAGGTGCGAGGCATCGTAGGACACGCGTCGCATCCGGGCGTCCTGGAGCGCGCGGGCGCCAACGACGCCGACATGCTGATCGCCGTGACGCACAGCGACGAGGTCAACATGGTGGCCTGCCAAGTGGCCGCATCGCTGTTCAACGTGCCGACCAAGATCGCGCGCATTCGCAGCCAGAGCTATTTGCAGCCGGCCTGGGCGGATTTGTTCAGCCGCGAGAAACTGCCCATCGACGTCATCATCTCGCCCGAGATCGAGGTCGCGCGCGCGATCAGCCGCCGCCTGCAAGTGCCTGGCGCGTTCGACAACATTCCCCTGGCCGAGGGCCGGGTCCAGGTCATCGGCGTGCGCTGCACCGAGGAATGCCCGATCCTCGACACGCCGTTGCGTCAACTCACCGAGTTGTTCCCCGACCTGCATATCGTGATCCTGGCCATCCTGCGGGCGGGGCAGGCGGTGTTGCCGCGCGGCGAGGAGCGGTTGAAGGCGGGCGACGACGTCTATTTCGTCGTCGACAGCACCCAGGTCGCGCGCGGCATGGCTGCCTTTGGCCATGAGGAGCCGGAGGCGCACCGTATCGTCATCGTGGGTGGCGGCAATATCGGCCTCTATCTGGCGCAGGAGATCGAGAACGAGCATCCCGGCGTCAGCGCCAAGGTAATCGAGCAAAGCAAGGAGCGCGCGGAGTTCGCGGCCCAGAGCCTGTCGCGCACAGTGGTCATCCACGGCAGCGCGCTGGAGACGGAGATTCTGGAAGAGGCCAATGCCGAAGCGGCCGAGGCCGTGGTGGCTGTCACCAATGACGACGAGGTCAACGTCCTGTCCTCGCTGTTGGCCAAGCGCGCGGGCGCGCGTCGCGCCATGACGCTGATCAACAACATGAGTTACGAGCCGCTGGTCGCCACCTTGGGCGTCGACGTGGTCGTGGTGCCCCAGGCCATCACTGTCTCGACCATCCTGCAGCATGTCCGGCGGGGCCGGATCCGTTCGGTCCATTCACTGCGCGAGAATCTGGGCGAGGTGATCGAGGCCGAAGCGATGGAGACGTCGCGCCTGATCGGCCGGGCGATCAAGGACGCAGACCTGCACAAGGGAATCGTGGTCGGAGCCCTGATCCGCGACGACCATGTCATCATTCCGCGTCTGGATACGGTGGTGAAAGCCAAGGACCGTGTCATCATCTTTGCGCGGCCCGAGGCTATCCGGGCGGTCGAGAAGATTTTCGCGGTCAGTTTGCAATTCTTTTGATCGGAAGAGTCATATGGCGCGTATCGCATACGTGAATGGACGCTATTGCCCCCACCGGGACGCCACGGTCCATGTCGAGGACCGCGGCTATCAGTTCGCCGATGGCGTTTACGAGGTCGTGGCCGTCGCCGGCGGCGCGCTGGTCGACGAGGATTGGCATTTGGACCGGTTGGAGCGCTCGCTGAAGGAGCTGCGCATCGCCGCTCCCATGCCGCGCGCGGCCCTGCGCCAGGTCATGCGCGAGGTCATCCGCCGCAACCTGGTGGCGGATGGCTTGGTCTACATGCAGATGACGCGCGGCGTTGCGCCGCGCGACCACGTCTTCCCAAAGAACGTGGACACTGCGGTCGTCATTACCGCCCGGCGCAAGAAGCCGCCCGCGGCCGAACTCCTGGAGAAGGGCGCCAAGGCCATCAGCATCCCGGATATCCGCTGGGCGCGTTGCGACATCAAATCGGTCTCATTGTTGCCCAACGTGCTGGGCAAGCAGCAGGCGGCCGAGGCGGGCGCCTATGAGGCGTTCCAGATCGACCGCGAAGGTTTCGTCACCGAAGGCACGGCGACCAACGCCTGGATCGTCACGCCGAAGGACGAATTGATCACGCGCAGCGCGGGTCCGGAAATCCTGAACGGCATCACGCGGCTGGCCGTGATCGAGATCGCCAAGGGGCAGGGGCT
>CAYZFH010000108.1:0-9664 GCA_964477375.1 uncultured Rhizobiaceae bacterium
GGCCCGCACGGTCGGCTGGGTCGCGCAGTGGACGGAAATGATCGACGATCCGTCGCAGAAGATCGGCCGTCCGCGCCAGCTTTATGTTGGCAACGAGATGCGGCCGTACGTCCCGCTGCATCAGCGCGGCTGAGGCTCAGGTGGCGGCGGGCGGATCGCGTCGTCCAAGCAAAGCGCCGGGCAGCGGCGCTGCCCCGGCAGCGCCCGTCCGCCTGATGGGACGGCGGATCGCTCTGCTCAAGCCCGCCAACGACAATACGGCTCCTTACGGAATGCGCGTGCGCATCATCACAGCGGCAGTCGCCGCCGTGACCGGCCTTGGCGGACTTCTGCTGCTTTATTTCACCTGATCCGCGCTCAGCGCTGGATCAATTCGATCTTGTAGCCGTCAGGATCCTCGACGAAGGCGATCACCGTCGAGCCGTGCTTCATCGGTCCCGCCGGACGCGTGATCTTTACCCCCGCCGCCGCCAGTTCCTCGCAGGCTTTGTAGGCGTCCGGCACACCGATCGCGACGTGTCCGAACCCATCACCCAGCGCGTACGGCTCTTTCCGACCCCAGTTATGGGTCAGTTCGATGACCGCGTTGCTAGCCTCGTCACCGTAACCAACGAAGGCTAACGTGAACTCACCGCCCGGATAATCATTCTTCCGCAGAAGCTTCATGCCCAGAAGCTTGACGTAGAAGTTCAACGACGCATCGAGATCCCGGACGCGGATCATCGTGTGCAACATGCGATAGGGCGTGATCGCCGGGCTCATCTTCTTCCTCCCTCAACGCTGTTCGATCGCGGCCAGCACGGCTTTGGCCGCACGCCGCGACGGCGGTGGAGGATTATCGCCACCCAACTGGGCAAGCGCCAAGGAAACCTCTCGCATCTGGTTTGCGCGCAAATCCGGGTCGGACAGCAAGGCGCCCACCGAATCCGCGATCAGATCCGCCCGGCAGCGATCCTGAATAAACTCCGGCACTGCCTCACGTCCCAGGATGATGTTGGTCAACGTCACGTACCGCACCTTCACAAGACGGCGTGCCACGGCGGCGGAAAGCGGATGAACGCGATAGGCGATCACGCTGGGTAGCCGGGCAATCCCCAACTCAAGCGACACCGTTCCGGATGCCGCCATCGCCGCGGTGCCGGCCGCGAACGCGCCATACTTCTCGGCAACGCCTTCCACCACGATCGTGGGCACGGGCCAGGACGCCGCCGCATCCCTTACCTCACCCGCGACGGTCCCGACCGTCGGCACGACAGCACGCAGGTTTGGAAAGCGCGGCTTCAACCGCGCCAGGACATCGGCAAAGACAGGCAGAAGCGTGCGGACTTCCGACCGGCGGCTGCCAGGCAGCACGACAAGAATCGGTGCATCCCCCGGAATGCCGTGGCGCGCGCCGAAGCCGGCGCCGTCGCCCCGGTCGGCCCCCTCCTCCAACACCGGATGACCGACGAAATCGCACGGCAGGCCAACCGCATCGAAATAGGGTGGCTCGAACGGCAGCAGAACAAGG
The DNA here is from genome assembly GCA_964477375.1 of uncultured Rhizobiaceae bacterium. Classification (GTDB taxonomy): domain Bacteria; phylum Pseudomonadota; class Alphaproteobacteria; order CADEGL01; family CADEGL01; genus CADEGL01. Next base: position 1,511 of record CAYZFH010000108.1, read on the forward strand.
AGTCTATCGAGAAACCGTGCGATCTTCCGGGCCCGCCCCGGCCGCCACGCCCACACCGTGGGGGCGACATAGTGAATGCGCTTGGTCGATCCCGCGGCGAGCTGCTTCTGCACACGGAACGAAAAGCCCGGCGAATCGATCGTCACCACCGCATCGGGCCGCATCGTTCGAATGGCTCCGACCGTTTCGGCGATACGGGCTTTCACCATCCTGATCTTCGGCAGCACTTCGGCTAAGCCAAACAGCGTAAGATCGGACATCGGAAACAGGCTTTTCAGCCCTTCGGCTTCCATACGCGCGCCGCCGATCCCAGCGAACCGGATCGCACCGCCGGCCTCTTCCTTCAGCGCGGCCATCAGACGCGCACCGATAGCGTCACCCGACGGCTCGCCCGCCACCACGAAAACGAGCGGCGGACCGGCAGGCGGCGCGGTCATTCCCGACCTTCGATGCCGATAACGAAAATGCCGGCTTCGTCCGCCGCCTTAGTCACCGCCGCAAGGTCGAGCACCAGCGAGCGACCAGCCTCGACCGCGATGCCGCGCAATCCGGCTGTCGCGGCGGCGGTAACCGTGGAGACACCGATGGTCGGCAGATCGACGCGCCGCTCTTGCCCGGGTTTGCAGATCTTGACCAGAACGCCCCCCGGCCCTTCGCGCCGAAGCGCGGCGCAGCGCGCGATCAGCGCGTCGGTTCCTTCGATCGCCTCGACCCCGAGAACTAGACCTTGCTGCACCACCGCCGCCTGCCCGACGTCGATGCGCCCAAGCTCGCGCGCCACACGCGCGCCACGCGCGATATCGGCACGAGCCTGATCGTCCGGCGCGTGCTTGGTGTACAAGCCCGGCGGCGCGATCAGGTCTCCCAGAACTTCGTCCGCGCCCACGACCTTGAACCCTTCCGCTTCGATCTCGCGCACCACCGAGGATAGCAAGCCATCGTCGCCGAGCGCCTTGACGCCGACCTTGGCAAAGAAGCGGGTGGCGCGAAGGTCCGGCCGCAGTTCGGCCAGGGATGGACGAGTCATTCGTCCGGCCATGACCAGATCCTGGACACCATTTTCACGGAGAAGTTTGAAGGCCGTTCCGGCGGCGCCTAAACGGCACCAGCCATGGGCGACACCCTCGACCAACGCAGGGTCGGTCTGTCCTTCGAAAGCCAAGACGAAGACAGGACGGCCGGACGCGCGGCATGCGTCAATCAATCGAGCCGGCAGCTCGCCCTTGCCGGCGAGGATGCCGAGCGTGCGCACTATTCCGCTGGCCCAACCTTGGGCTGGCATACGGCCCGTTGCGACGCGCCGCGGACGAACTCGACGATGTCCATCACGCCTTCATTATCGCGGTAGATGGATTCCACATCGTCGACGCGCTCGGACATTGTGCCTTCCTGCGCGAACAGCAGGCGATAGGCGGTCCGCAAGACGTGGATATCGTCGCGGGAAAAGCCGCGCCGCTTCATCCCGACAATGTTGAGACCGGAAAGATGCGCCCGGTCGCCCATGGCCGACCCGTAAGGAATGATGTCGTTCTCAACCCCTGACATGCCGCCAATCATGGCGTGCGGACCAATGCGAACGAACTGATGCACCGCAGACAGCCCACCCAGGATGGCGAAGTCACCGACGTGAACATGCCCGCCCAACGTCGCGTTGTTCGCCATGATCACGTTATTGCCGATGATGCAGTCATGCGCGACATGCGCGCCGACCATGAACAGGCAGTTATCGCCCACCCGAGTAATCAACCCACCGCCTTCGGTGCCGGGATTCATCGTCACGTGCTCGCGGATCACGTTGTTCGCACCGATGATGAGCTCGGACGGCTCGCCCCGGTATTTCAGATCCTGAGGCGGATGTCCGATGGATGCGAAGGGATAGATGCGCGTTCCCGCGCCGACCTTCGTCCGGCCGGCCGCGACGACATGCGAGACGAGAGAAACCTGATCGCCCAATTCGACGTCCGGGCCGACAACGCAGTAAGGGCCGATAGTGACTTCCCGGCCCAGTCGCGCTCCCTTCTCGACGATGGCGGTCGGATGGACGTTAGTCATCCAGGATCATCGCCGAATACGTCGCCTCGGCCACAAGCACGCCGTCGCTCTTCACCTCGGCAATAAAGCGCCAGACATTGCCGCGATTGCGGTCCTTCCGGACGTGGATCATCAGCGTCTGGCCGGGGAACACCGGCTTCCGGAAGCGCGCGTTGTCCACCGACATGAAGTAGACCAGCTTGCCTTCCGCGTCCGGGCCCAGTGTGTGGACGACCAGAACGGCCGCCGTCTGCGCCATCGCCTCGACGATCAAGACGCCCGGCATCACAGGACGCTGCGGAAAATGGCCCTGGAAATAAGGTTCGTTGTACGAGACCTGCTTGACCCCGATGGCGCTCGCGTTCGAGATCACATCGACGACGCGGTCTATCATGAGGAATGGGTAGCGATGCGGGATCATTTCCATGATCCGCGTGATATCGATCTCGATCCCCTTCACCGCTTCCGCTTCGCGCGGGCTCACGTCGTTCACGTCACTTGCCCTTCCCTTTGGCCAGCCGCTGAACCGCCGCCACTTCGCGGAAATACTGCCGGACGGGAACGCCCGGACTGCCAGCCACGGTTTCACCGGCTGGAATGTCGCGGAAGATCCCCGCCTGCGCGCCAATCCGCGCGCCTTTGCCGATCGTGAGATGGCCGACCAAGCCGGCTTGCCCGCCAAACATCGCGTAGTCCTCAACCCGCGTGCTGCCGGAGATACCCACTTGGCCCGCAAGAATACAGCCTTTACCTATGCGCACGTTGTGCCCGATCTGGACCAAATTATCAATCATCGTACCCCGGCCGATGACCGTATCCGGCCCAGCGCCACGGTCGATAGTAGTATTGGCGCCGATCTCGACATCGTCCTCGATCACGACCCGACCCAGCTGCGGAACTTTAGTTACCCCTTCCGCAGAGACCGCGAAACCGAACCCGGCCTGCCCGATCCGCGCACCAGGAAAGATAGTGACCCGCGAGCCAACGATGCAGTGGCTGAGCGAGGCGCAAGCGCCCACTGTGCATCGATCGCCCAATTCAATCGCCGCACCCAACACAACGTTCGGACCGATATGGCAATCGCGCCCGAGCATAACGTTGGCCCCAATGACCGCGCCGGCTTCGACCACGCACCCCTCACCCAAGCTGGCTGTCGGATCGATAATCGCGGAGGGATGAATAGACGCAACGGCCTTGGCGGGCGGATAGAATGCCTGCGCCGCGAGCGCATAACTACGATAGGGGTATTGTGAAAAAAGCAGCGCCGTGCCCGACGGCGCGCGTTCCTTATACTCCGCAGCGACAATACAAGCCCCCGCCTGGGTGCTCGTGAACGCGTCGACGTAAAGCTTGTTATCCAGAAAGCTCAAATGCTCGCCACCGGCTGTCTCCAGCGGAGCCACGTCCATGATGACGCGTTCAGCCAATGCGGGATCGGCGAGTTCGGCCTTGGCGATCGTTGCAATCTGGCCGACCGTGAACGGGCCCTGAACCTTGAAGAAGCGAGAGTCGGCCATGTTCGCCAATCAAACTACTGGTTGGCGACGGTCACTTTAACGGAAGGCAGCTTCTGGTTAAGGCGCTTCAGCGTCTCCTGAGTGATGTCCATCTCTTTCGAGACATCCACCACCATCGAACGCGGCAGGACAAGATTGACGCCCGTCTCACGCATCTGCGCCTGAACGACCTCCATCAAGGCATCCTGAATTTGCTTCATAGACGCACCATAGGCATCGTCGAGTTGTTTCTTGCGCTTCTGGACCAGCTCACCAAGCGCGGTCACCTTTTTCTGAAACTCCTGCGCCTGCTGCTGGAAGGCCTCCTGAGAAAGAACAGCCTTCTTTTGCGCCAGATCTTGGTCGGCCTGACGGAGGGCATTTTCCTGCGCACCGATCTCTGTCTGGAACTGCTGCTGGAACTTCTCCATCTGGCTGCGCGCGCCAGCGGCGGCGGTCGAGTCGCGCATGATGAGGGCAACATCCAGCACCGCGATCTGTGGCGCGGGCACCTTCGTAGGAGCCGCTTGAGCGACGCCAAACGCACCGAAAAGGAAAGCGATGGTAATGAACGAAATGAGCTTGCGCATGATCATGATCAGAACTTTGTCCCAAAGCTGAGGCGAATGGTTTCTGTCTTGTCGAAGTCTTGTTTAAGGATGGCCTTCGCGAAGTCAACACGAATCGGGCCGAACGGAGAGCGCCAGCCGATACCCATGCCAATCGAGGCGCGGATGGCCGGGTCGTTAAAAGTATACGCATCCCATTGTGTCAGGTCGCCAGCGCCGACGCTGCCGAAGTCCGTGAAAAGCTTGCCCAAAATGCCGAATTCCTTAGGCAAGCCGATGGGGAAGCTCAATTCCGCCGTGCCGGCATAGAACCATGTGCCGCCCAACGCGTCGCTGGATGCAATGTCGCGCGGACCGACACCCGCCACCGCGAAGCCGCGCAGGTTGTCGCCGCCAAGGAAATATCGGTTCAGAAGCCGGATTGTCTTCCCGTTCAGCGTCTCGATGACGCCCGCTTCACCGGTCAGACTAGCCACCCATTCGTCGGCTATCGGGTAGTAATTACCGGCTTCGATACGGCCACGGACAAACTGCTGATCGCCTGGCCCCGCGATGTCCGCTCCGATCTTGAAGAAATAGCCGTCGGTCGGGTCGAGCCTGTTGTCGCGTTGATCATAAAGCAGGTCTTGGCCGAACTCGTTCAGGAACGAGCTGCCCGCCTGCTCCTGAATGAATGTCGCGGCGTTGGAATTGATATTGTTGATGTCCTGCTCCTGGATCGTCAAATGAAGCTGCTGGCTCCACGGCTCGACAATCTCGTAGCCCATGCGGATCTTGCCGCCCGTATCCTTTTCATTGAACGAGCTCTGCGATTCGCGGTCGCGCGTGATGCGGAACAGGTCAAGGCCCGCGGATAGGTTACGATCCAGGAAGTAAGGCTCGAAAATACCAAGGTCGATTTCACTCGTTCTCTGGGACAAGAGGAACGTCGCTCGAACTTCCTGCCCGCTTCCCAGGAAGTTCTTCTCCTTCAAGCCCAAGCTACCGATGGCGCCTTCCGTGGTCGAGAAGCCGGCGCCCAACGACAATTCGCCGGTCGATTTTTCCTTCACTTGCACGTCGACAACGGTCTTATCCGGCGCCGATCCAGGCGCATTCGTCACATCCACTGTTTCGAAGAAGTTCAAGTTGCGCAGGCGTTGCTGCGAACGCCGCATCTTGGCCGTATTGAAGGCATCACCTTCGACGATCTGAAACTCGCGACGGATAACCTTGTCCATCGTGCGGGTGTTGCCGGAAATATTGATCCGCTCGACGAATACGCGCGGCCCCTCGCGCACGTCGAACGTGACGGAAATCGTCTTTTTCTCGCGGTCGCGCGTGACCATCGGACGCACGTCGACGAAGGCATAGCCCAGCGTGCCGACGTAATCGGTGATGGCGTTAACCGTGGCCTCCACCTGGTCGGCGTTGTACCAGTCGCCGTCATGCATCACGACCAGCGCCTTGAGGCGCTCGGCTTCTAGGTTTCGCAGCGTCGACGTCAGATCGACCTTGCCGAATTTGTAACGGTCGCCCTCTTCCACCGTAAAGGTGACGTAGAAGCCTTCCTTTTCCGGCGCCAATTCGGCGACCGCCGATACGACGCGGAAGTCGGCATAGCCGTTCGCCAGGTAAAACCGGCGCAGCAGTTCCTTGTCGTAGTTGATGCGGTCCGGATCGTAGGTGTCGTCCGAACTCAAAAGACGCCACCAAGCCGATTCAACTGTCTGCGTGACCGAACGCAGGCGCGAACTGTTGAACACCTTGTTGCCGATGAAGGTGATCCGCTCGATCGCCGTCACCTTGCCTTCGTTGATTTCGAACACGAGATCAACGCGGTTCTGCGGCAGCGGAATGACCTTCGGCTCGACCGTCGCCGCGAAGCGACCGCTTCGACGATACAGATCGAGGATGCGCTTCACGTCGTTCTGCACCCTCGTTCGGGTGTAGACGACGCGGGGGCGAAGCTGGACTTCCTGGTTCAGCGTTTCGTCCGAGATCTTGTCGTTACCTTCGAAGGCGATGCGGTTGATGATCGGGTTCTCAACCACGCGGATCACCAACGCGTTGCCCTCTCTTCGCAGGGTCACGTCGGCGAACAGGCCTGTGTCGAACAACGCCTTCAGCGATTTGTCCATCCGGATGGGGTCGAACGGGTCGCCCGGCTTCAATACCAGGTATGAGGCGATGCTCTCGCTCTCTATACGTTGATTTCCTTCGATCCGAATATCGGCGATCGGCGCGCCGCCACCCGCGGCACCGGCACCCGGAGCTGCCGGCGGCGCCTGTGCGAACGCCAAACGCCCATGCGCCATCCAGGCGCACAAGAGCGTCATGGCGAGGAGGATGACTCCTACGGCGCGCGACAAGTCGGTCCCCCTGAGGGCTGTCCAGGTCAGGTCACAAGTCCCTGGAAGAATTGCACCACACGCAAGTGGACCAGGTCGTTCCACGTCGCGAATACGAACAAAACCAATACCAGGGCTAGGCCCAGACGGAAACCGTATTCCTGTGCCCGGGCCCCCAGCGGCCGTCCCCGCAACGCCTCCGCTCCATAGAACAAAAGGTGACCGCCGTCCAGCATGGGGACAGGCAGCAAATTGATCAGCCCGAGGTGGACGGAGAGGATCGCAGCGAAGGTCAGGGCGACCAGGAACCCGCCTTCGGCCACCTCCCCCGTCATCCAGGCGATCCGGAGGGGGCCGCCGACCTCCTTGGTGCTACGGACGCCCGAAAACATCTGGCCGATGGCCTTTCCGGCCACTTCCACTTGGTTCCAGGACGCTAATACGGCCCGCCATACCGCGGTCGCGGGGTCGTGGCGGACATAGGCCAACCCCTTGCTCTGCACGCCGAGGCGGCCGAGTTGGTATGCGTTACCCAGCTTGTCGTGCTCGGACACCACGGCGGGCTGGGCTTCCAGCGCGATTTCCTGGCCATTGCGCAGGACGACGATCTTGAGCGGCGCACCGAGGCCGACCTGGACGGTCTGCCGGATATCCTCGAAACGGCGGACGTCGCTGCCGTTGATGCTGACGATACGGTCGCCGGGCTGGATGCCAGCCGCCGCGGCCGCACTGCCGGGTTCGACCGCGCCGATGTCAGGCGGCGTGTAAGGCTCGCCCTCGGTCATGAACAAGCCAGCGAAGACAACGATCGCAAACAGGATATTGGCCGCCGGCCCGGCCACGACGATGGCGGCGCGCTGGCCAACCGACTTTTCCGCGAAGGCGACCTTGCGCTCGGCCGGCGACATCGCGGCGACGGCCTCATTATCCGGCGCGCTGGCCGCGTTCCGGTCGCCGAACATCTTCACGTAGCCACCCAACGGAACAAGGCTGAACTTCCAGCGCGTGCCGTGACGGTCGTTGAAGCCGAAAATCTCCGGCCCAAATCCGATCGAGAAGGTCTCGACCCGCACCCCGTTCCAGCGTGCCACGAGGTAGTGGCCCGACTCGTGAACGAAGACCAGGACAGTCAAAAGGATGAGGAACGGCAGCACATAGCCGCCCACGCCCGAACCAAGGCTGGCAAGAATATCCATAATTAAGCCGCGCGCGAGCCGGCGTTGACGAACTGCGTCGCCTGGGCGCGCGCCTGCGCGTCGATATCGCGCACCATCGCGATGCCGGTGATCGGCGTGACGGGAATCGCGGCCAAGGTCTCTTCGACCACCCTCGCGATATCCAGAAAGCCGATGCGGCGATCGAGGAAGCCGCCTACCGCGATCTCATTGGCGGCGTTCAGCACGGTCGGCGCCGAACCGCCCGTCCGCAGTGCGTCGCGCGCCAAACGCAGCGCAGGGAAGCGCACCGGATCGGGCGCTTCGAAGGTCAACGACCCCAACGTTGCGAAGTCGATGCGCGCGGACGGCGCCTCGATCCGCTCCGGCCAGCCCAGCGCATACGCGATAGGCGTGCGCATGTCCGGTGTTCCGAGTTGGGCCAAGACCGAACCGTCAACGTACTCGACCATACTGTGAATGACGGACTGCGGATGCACGATGACTTCGATCCGATCCTGGGGCACCGGGAACAGATGGTGCGCCTCAATCACCTCGAGCCCCTTGTTCATCA
>CAYZFH010000109.1:0-6937 GCA_964477375.1 uncultured Rhizobiaceae bacterium
CCCCAGATCACGATGTCGTGGATCTCGGCGGAGCTGAACGTCACCTTGTCGCCCGTCGCGGTGATCGTGATACTCCAGGAGCCGCCGCCGTTGTTCGTGAAGCTTATGTCGGCCGGCGTGATGTTCGTGGGCGGGCCGTTGAAGCCGTAGAAGACGGTCAGCATGTTGGTGCCGGAGGTTCCGCCGTCCTGGATAACGTCGGTGCCGTCGCCCCGGCCGAAGAAATAATAGTCGTAGCCCTCGCCGCCGATCAGCAGGTCGTTGCCCGCACCGCCGTAAAGCTCGTCATCGCCATCGCCGCCGGAAATGGTGTCGGCGCCGCCCTGGCCCCACAGCGAGTCGGTGTTGTCGCCACCGATGAGCTGGTCCGTGGTCGAACCGCCGATCATTTGGTCATTGCCCGAGCCGCCCCAGACCGTGTTGAAGCCGGTGCCGCCGAAGATCAGGTCGTCGCCCAGCCCGCCGATGAGACTGGCGTTGCCCGTCGAACCCGTCAGCGTGTCGTTGTAGTCGGAGCCGATGATGTTCGTGAAGCCGGTCAGGCTGTCGCTACCTGCGCCACCGGTGGCCGTGCCCGTGGCAAGGTTGACGGTCACGCCAGAGATCGCGTCGGTATAGCTGGCGGTGTCGACGCCGCCGCCACCGGCCAGAATGTCGTTGCCTAGGCCGCCCCTGATGACGTCGTTGCTGGACGAGCCCGTGATCGTGTCGGCGCCCAATCCGCCGTCGATCAGCGCGATATTGCTGAGAGTCGTGCCGCTGAAATCGAGCAGGTTGTCGTTGCTGTCGCCCGCGATCGTGTTGCTTCCGCCGGCGCCGTTGATGGAGTTGACCGAGTCGTCGATGGTAAACCGGGTCAGCCCGATGATGTCGTCGATGCCGGTGCCGATGATGGTGTCGTTACCGCCGCCGCCGATGACCGAGTCGAAGCCGTTATCTGTTCCGTTATAGAGGAAGACGTCCGCGCCGCCGCCGCCGTCGATCAGGTCGTTACCCTGGCCGCCCATGATGGTGTTGGCGCTGCCGGTGCCGGTGATCGTGTCGTCGCCCGCGCCGCCGTCGATCAGTTCGATGCTGGTCAGGGTCGCGGCGGCGAAGTTGAGCACGTTGTTGGCGGTCGATCCCAGGATCGTGTCGTTTCCGCCGCCGCCGTTCACGACTTCGGTGTCGTTGTCGAAGTTGATTAGGCCGATGATGTCATCGTCGGTCCCGCCTAACAGCGTGTCGTTCCCAGAACCGCCGATGACGGTATCGAACCCGTTGTTCGTTCCGTTATATAGAAATGTGTCGGCGCCACCCGCGCCATCCATCGAGTCGTTACCCGCGCCGCCTGTGATGACGTTGGCGACTGACGAACCGGTCAGCGTATCGTTGTAGGCCGATCCGATAGCGTTTTCGATGCTGGTGAACGTGTCATTTCCGGCGCTGGTGCCATAGCCGGTTTGGGTCGTCAAATTGACGACGACGAAGGCGCTTTCATTCTCGTAGCTGGCAGTGTCCGTGCCGCTGCCACCATTCAGTTGGTCGTCACCTGCCGCGCCGATCAGCGTATCGTCGCCGCTGCCGCCGGTGATGGTGTCGTTGCCCGCTCCGCCGTCGATATAGGCGATGCCGCTTAGCGTCGTGGAGCCGAAGTTCAGGATGTTGGCGTTACCGTCGCCCTGGATGATGTCAAAGCCGCCATTCCCGATGATGGTTTCGACGTCATTGACGAAGTTCGTGAAGCCAATGATGTCGTCGCCCGAGGAGCCGAGGACGCGGTCGGTGGCCGCGCCGCCCGAGATCGTATCGAACCCGTTATTCGTGCCGGAATAGAGGAACGTATCCGCGCCGCCGCCGCCGCTCAGCGTATCGTTGCCCTGGCCGCCGACAATACGATCGACGCCGGTCGAGCCGACGATCGTGTCATTACCATCGCCGCCATCGATGCTTTCGATGCTCGACATGAGGGTGGAGCCGAAATCGAGATAGTTGGCGTTGCTGTCGCCGAGGATCGTGTCTTCGCCGTTGCCGCCGTTGATCGATTCGACGTCGTTGGAGAAGCGCGAGAAGCCGATGACGTCGTTGCCGCTGGTGGCGACAACGCGGTCCGTGCCGCCGCCGCCGGAGATCGTATCGAAACCGTTGTCCGTTCCGGAATAGAGGAACGTGTCGTTGCCAGCACCGCCGATCAGCGTGTCGTCGCCTTCGGCGCCGACGATGGTGACCGCGGCGCTGGACGACGTGATGATGTCGTTGCCAGCCCCGCCGTCGATCGATTCGATGCTGGTCAGCGTTGTGCCGCTGAAATCCAGGACGTTGGCGTCGCCGTTGCCGAGGATCGTGTCGGACGAGCTGCCGCCGTTGATCGTCTCGACCGTGAACGCGCCGGTGTAGGTGCCGAGACCGATCACGTCGGCCGACGCCGAACCCAGGATCGTATCTGTGCCCGCGCCGCCGCTGATGCTGTCGAAACCGTTGTTGGTGCCGGCGATGGTGAAGACGTCGTTGCCGTATTCGCCGTACATCGTGTCGTCGCCGGCGCCGCCGTTCAGCGTGTCGTTACCGGCGTTGGCGTCGTCGAAATTCAGGTTCATGTCGCCGTAGAGAAGGTCGTTGCCCTCTCCGCCGGCCACGCTGTCGCTGCCCGCACCGCCATAGACGGTGTCGTTGCCCGCGCCGCCGTCGAGCGAATCGTTACCGTCCTGCGGCGCGTAATAGTTGGCGTTGGCGCCGCCCCACAGGATGTCGTCGCCCTGGCCGCCCTGGATGGTGTCGTTGGCGCCGCCGCCGTAGACCGTGTCGTTGTCGTCGCCGCCGTCGATGATGTCGGCGCCGTCATAGGTCGAATAGAACGTATCGGCGTCGCCGTAGATGATGTCGTTGCCCGTGCCGCCGGCCAACGTGTCGACCGCGCCGTTGCCGTAGATCGTGTCGTTGCCCGCGCCGCCATCGACAGTGTCGATCGCGTCATACGAACTTGTGCCGGGCAAGTCGGCGATGATGAAGTCGTTGCCGCCGTCGCCCCAGATCCGGTCGGCGCCCTGGCCGCCATAGATCGTGTCGATGCCGTCGCCGCCGTGAATCTGATCGTTGAACCATCCGGCGGGGCGCGAGCCGCTATCGAAATACGACAGGTCGCCGTAGATCAGGTCGTTGCCGGCGCCCGCCCAAATGATGTCGCCGCCGCCGCTGCCGTAGATCGTGCCGCCGGCCGCGCCGCCGTAAATGAGATCCGCGCCGTCCTGGTCCTGATACCAGGTTTGGTCGCCGGTGATGTAGACGCTACCGGTACCGCCGTAGATCGTGTCGATGCCGATGTCGCCGTAGATCGAATCGTTGCCGCCAACACCCGACAGCGTGTCATTTCCGGCATAGCCATAAATCTGATCGGCGTTGGGCGTGCCGGTCAGCGTGTCGTTGCCAGAAGTGCCATAAAAATCGGCCATCGAATGGAGGGGAGCAACATTCGCGCCAAGGTATTGAAATTATTGAGGAAAATTTTGGGAAAAATCGTGAAAATCTCTATTTTTCGTAATAATTTCAAATACTTATTCTTAGGTAATGGTACTTACGAGGCGAAATAGGGAGTATTGCCTAAAAATCAGGGCTGGCAGGGCCGCCGAAATGCTAATGCGATTGCAAATTGGGATGAGAACGAAGTGATCAGACGAGATATTGAGCGTCGCCATCCACGGCCAGGGCTTGGCCCGACACGTTGCGGCCCGCATCGGAGCAGATGAAGAGGATGGTGTTGCAGATGTCCTCCGCCGTGACCATGCGCCCGAGCGAGGATTTGCTGACGATCCGCTTTTCCATCTCTGCGTGCGGGATGCCGAGCGAGGCGGCCTTGTCCGCGATGACACGCTGGATGCGCGGTCCTTCCACGGCGCCGGGAAGCACCGCGTTCACCCGGATGTCGTCCGGCCCCAGTTCGATCGAGAGGCTTTTGGAGAACCCCACGACCGCCCATTTGGACGCCGAGTAAGGGGTGCGGCGCGGAAAGCCAAAGCGCCCCGCCGCGGACGACAGGTTCACGATCGAACCTCCGCCCGCCGCGCGCAACATCGGCACGGCGCGGCGTGCGCACAGGAACTGGCCGGTGATGTTGACGGTGAGGGTGCGGTTCCAGTCGTCGAGCGCCAGCGTCTCGACTGGACCGGTCGGCCCCGCGATGCCGGCGTTGTTGATCAGTATGTCGAGGCCGCCGAGGGCGGATTGGACCTCGGTGAACAGTTCATCCACCGAGGCTTCATCCGAGACGTCGGCGATCATCGTGCGGGTGGCCTGGTTCTCGCGCGCGAAGTCGGCCAAGGCTTTGGCGTCGACGTCGCAGACCAGGACCTTTGCGCCTTCCGCCGCGAAGCCGCGCGCGATCACGCGCCCGATGCCGGCCGCTCCGGCCGTGACCAGAACCCTCTTTCCGTCGAGCCCCAGATTCACGTGCCGGCCCGGGGCGTCACTTGTGAAGGATCTTCCATTCGCCGCTGGCGACCTTGCAGCGCGTGGTCTTCAATTCCTTCTTGCTCTTGTCCTGAGAGTCTTTCAGCTCGAAGGACGAGGTCAGGTCGACGCAGGGCATGTCCTTATACTGATAGACCTTCGTGACGACGTTGGAGCCGCCGTTGCCGCTCGCGGGATTCTGCCACGTCGCCTTGTCGCCCTTTTTCACATCCGGCTTTTCGTAAAGGCTGGCCATGGCGGCCTGATTCATTTCGGAATCTTCCTTGGTGTAGCCGACCTGCGCCCACTTGCCGAACGGATTGATCTGCGCGTGGGCGGCCTGAATGCCGGCCGCCGCGGTGAAGGCGAGCGCCAACGCGGCGATAAGGGTCTTCATATATCCTTGCTCCCGGTTTTGATGTTGCTGGCTTCGATTTTGCCAGCCTGTATGGCTTTTACCAACATCTCGTGGTCCTCAGGCGCGCGCCGGCCTTGGATATGCGCGCGGCCTCCAACGGGTCGAAATATTTCTTCGATTTCCTCTTCGCGGCCACTGGCCCCCTCCGGTCTCTCGCGGCGCGATTCCCTGAGACGGAATTATGCGTCTAAACGGCCCGATTCAGCCAGAGTCATGGGAATTGACGGGTTTTGGAAATCGGGCCAAAAGACCCGTTGGGGAGCCCACGCCTAGGGGCGGGCATGAATCGGAATTGGTCGCGTGGTGCGTGTGTGAAACGGGTTGCGGCAATGCTTCGCATTGCTCTCCTGGCGCCCCTTCTTTTGCTGGCGGCCTGCGCAGACATCTTGCGCCATCCCGCGCCGCCCGATGCTCCTCCGCCGGCATTCGAAGGCTTCGACAAAATCCGCTATTACCCGCTCGATTCCGATGACGGCCACGATGAATGGAGGGAATTCACCTCCGCCATTGCCAATTCCTACAAGAACGAGCCGTCCGACAACTACGTCATGAGCGCCGACGGCGTGGCTACGTACAGCTATTTGGCCGTCTCGGGCGGGGGGTCGGACGGGGCGTTCGGCGCTGGCCTGCTCAACGGGTGGAGCAAGTCCGGCACGCGCCCGACGTTCAAGATCGTCACGGGCGTATCGACGGGGTCGCTGATCGCGCCCTTCGCGTTCTTGGGCCGGGACTATAACGACGAGATGAAGAGGGCCTATACGACGATCAGTGCCGACAACGTCATGGTGGTGCACGATCTGTTCAGCATCCTGTGGTCGGAATCGCTCAGCGACAACGCGCCGTTCCGCGAAATGGTCGCGCACTATGTGACGCCGGAATTCCTTGACGCCATTGCCACGGAGCATGCCAAGGGGCGCATGCTGCTGGTCTTGACCACGGACTTGGATCGCGAGCAGCCCGTGATCTGGAATATGGGAGAGATTGCGTCCAGCAAGAACCCGATGCGTGTTCACCTGTTCCGCGAGGTTCTGATCGCGTCCGCCTCGGTGCCGACGATGTTCCCGCCAGTCATGCTGAAGGTGAAAGTCGACGGCCAGACGCGCGACGAGATGCATGTCGACGGCGGCGTCTTCATGCAGTCCTTCTTCGTCGGCTCGAACGCGGACATGAAGGCGATGGTGCGCGAGGCACACCCGGAATGGACCAAGGATTCGGTCCACAGCCTTTACATCATCCGCAACAGTTTCGTGACGCCGACCGCGCGCCCGGTGAAGCGCTCGCTCGGCGATATTTCCTCGCGTTCGATCAGCGGCTTGCTCAAGGTCTCGGGCATCAACGACCTTTACCGGATGTATCTCGGTGTCGTCGGGAAGGAGTTCGAGATGCGCTACGTCGCCATTCCGGCCGATTACAAGCCCACCACAACCGAGCAGTTCGATCGCTCGGAAATGATCCGCTTGTATGCCGTGGGCGAGAATCTGGGCGAAAACGGCATTCCCTGGCGCACGCTTCCCCCCGGTTACCGTCCCCCGCCGGATGGGCCGCCGGCACTGAAGTAAAAATCCGCGCGATCGGACCAACGATCGGCTAAAATGAAAATCACGTGGCGCGGACCCGCGCAGATCATGGAGACCAGGATGCTTCGCAAGCTTGCCGTTCTGACCCTTATGGGCACGACTCTCGCACTCGCCGGTTGCGGCGGCGGCGGCGCCTCTTCGGACACCCAGGTGCAGAACACGACAGTCAGCAAAGGGCAGGCCCTGATCGACCTGAAGAAGGCGTTCGACGCCGGCGCCATCAGCCAGTCCGAGTATGACAAGCAGCGCCAGAAGATCCTGAACGAGTAGGGCGGCAGCCGCTCACCCCGTCCACCCTCGCGCCAGGAGTGAAGTTCATGGCCCGCTATGTGTCGTTGCTCGCAGCAAGTGCGCTGGTCTTGTCCGTCGCTGCGTGCGGCGGTTCCGACAAGACGGTCGTCGTCAACCGGCTGGTTCCCCAGCAGCAGTCGCTGACGGACTTGAAACGCGCCCTCGATGCCGGCGCCATCAACCAGACCGAGTACGACCAGCAGGTCAAGAAGGTCATGGCCGGCAAATA
>CAYZFH010000109.1:7037-9628 GCA_964477375.1 uncultured Rhizobiaceae bacterium
GGGCGCTGGGAAGGGCACCTATTTCCTGTCCGAGAACTATATCGGCAAGTCCAAGACGCCGTTCAAATCGTCCGGACGATGGGCAACGCTCAAGGGCACACCGAAGGATCCCTCTGCCACCGTCTACGCGCTCGATCCCGACAAGCCTAAAAAGACGCAGTACTATCTGTTGCGCGCCGACGGATCGCTTCTGTCGCTCGACCGCGAGCGGCACGAAATCGATGCGCCCTTCGATCTGTCGCTAAGGCCGGTCGCGGTCGGACTGGCAAACCCGGCCTCCGTCAATTGCGCGAAGCAGGGCGGGCGCACGGACATCCGCACCAGCAGCAAAGGCGACCAGTACGGCGTTTGCACCTTCCCCGACGGAAGGGTGTGCGAGGAGTGGGCGCTCCTGCGCGATCGATCCTGCGTCGCACCCAAATAAGTTGTTATTTCACGACGCAGTCGTTGCCTTCGAAGGCGAAGCGCGTGACCACGCCTTGCTCAAGGAAGAAGGTAGTCGTGCAGCGCAGGGGGCCGTCCAGATGCGCGCCCGGCTTGGCGGTCACGCGCGCATAATCCTGCGACGTGCGTGAGGTTTCGTAGACGATTGTCCGCGTTCCGTCCGAATCCTCGATGCGCGTCGGTTCGCCCCAGACATAGATCAGATTGCCCTGCGACTTTCCGACCCAGGAGCGGACATTCTGGGTATAGGCCGCCTCGGTTGCGCACGCAGAAAGGAGCGCGCTGACAAGCACGGCTCCGCATAAGCGCGTGATTGAATTAGTCTCATCGTATTGCATCGCAACCCTCTGCAGTGGGCGGAAGAAATAAGAAAAGCGGCGCATTATCAGGGAAATGTCCCAATATTTTCAATTATTTGGGATGAGAATGCGTGGCATAAGCGCAACAATTGTTTCAAATACGCGACTCCTGAGTATAAGTACTCTTTCCTAGGTTCTCAATCCTTATATGACAGGGCCTCGTCACGGGCGTAGCCGCGCCCGCTATAGAAGGGGAATGTATTGATGCTTAAGACAATCGCAAAGGCAGCCCTCGCGGGCGGTTTGCTCCTCTCCACGGTCGGCGCGGCTCAGGCCGGCGAAGACGCGTGGTATGTCACCGGCGCGGGCGGCGTGAGCCTATTTAACGATGGCGACAGCAGCAATGCCGGCTCGTCGATCACCACCAATTATGATCCCGGCTTCGCGTTCGTCGCGGCCGGCGGCCGCCAGTTCGACTTCGGCCTGCGCCTCGAGGGCGAGGTCGGCTACCGCCAGGCTTCTGTGGATACCGTCCGGCTGAATTCCGGCGGCGGCACGAACCCGGGCAGCGGCAACATGTCTGCGCTGAGCTTCATGGTGAACGGCCTGTACGACTTCAACATCGGCTACGACCTGGGTCCCAAATTCAAGCCCTATGTCGGCGCCGGCGTCGGCTTTGCCAACGTGTCCGCGAACAACATCCAGACGCTGAACACGACGGTCATGGACGACAGCGATCTCGTGTTCGCCTATCAGGCCATCGGCGGCATCAGCTACCTGGTTATGCCGAAGACGACCATGTTCCTGGAATATCGCTACTTCGCCACGGTCGATCCGAAGTTCGACGCTGCAGGCGGCGGTACGATCAAGTCCCAGTTCCAGAGCAACAACATCATGATCGGCGCGCGCTACGCGTTCTAAGCGACGCCGGTTCCGATAAAGGCCCGCCGGGTTCGCGCCCGGCGGGCTTTTTCTTTGTCAGATCGCGCGCCGCCGCATCAATGCGCGCTCGCGCAGGGCGATAAAGATGCCGCTCAGGCACACGATGACCGCGCCCACGATCGTCCAACGGTCGGGGAAGTTTCCGAAAACGATCAGGCCGAGCAGCGTCGCGCTGATGATCTGCACATAGGCGAAGGGCGCCAGGATCGCGGCCGGCGTGAACTTGAGCGCATAGACCAGCGCCACGCGCGTGCCCGTCACCACGAGTCCCATGAGCAGCATCAGGCCCCAACCAGACAGGTCAGGTATCTTCCACACGAAGGGCAGGGTAAGCGTGCTCATCGCCAGCCCGGCATAGCCGTCGATCAGCAAGAGGGTGTCGACGTTTTCGGTCGAACTCAGCTTCCGCGTGAATATCTGGTAGAGCGCGAAGGTGGTGGCCGAGATCAGCGGCAGGACGATCGCCCAGTGCATGACGCCCATGCCCGGCCGCACGATGATCAGCGCGCCGGTCATGCCGACGACGACCGCGCTCCAGCGCCAGATGCCGACGCGTTCGCCGAGCAAAGGCACCGACAACGCCGTGACGATCAGCGGGCCGACCAGCACGGCGGCGAAGGCGTCGGCCAGCGGAATGAAGATCAGGGCCGTGATGAAGGGCAGATTGGAGACCCAGCCGAAGAAGGTCCGTGTGATGTGCAAGCGCGGCCGGCGCGTTTGCAGGATGGACAACGGCTTTCGCCCGATGCCCAGGATCAGCACCGAGGTGAAGATGGACTGGAACAGATAGCGGCCCCACGCGATCTGCAGCGGGTGATAGCCCTGGGCCAGCAGCTTCGCCGCGGTGTCCATCACCGGCACGATGGCGAACGCGGTCGCCATCAGCAGGATGCCGTCCAGGATGCG
>CAYZFH010000110.1:0-2996 GCA_964477375.1 uncultured Rhizobiaceae bacterium
ATGATGTCGGACGCCTGCGGCACGTGGTTGGTGAAGATGGGCGAGCCGTAGGTGGTGCGCACGCCCGCGACATCGTTCAGATCCTTGATGGCGACGGGCAGGCCCGCGAGCCAGCCGGGATGGTCGGACGCGCCCGTCTTGCCCAAGGCGTCGATCCGCTTAGCCGATTCGCGCGCGCGGTCCAGGCATAAGGTCGGCAGGGCGTTGACCTTGGGCTCTACCTCCGCGATGCGCGCGGCGGCTGCCTCGATCAGCTCTTCCGGCTTGATCTCCTTGCGCTTCAAACGGCGCACGGCCTCGCGCGCGGACAGGCGGCACAGTTCGCTGATCATGCAGTCCCCCTAAAACCCGTCGCCGGTGAGGCGGCCGGCCTACTCCGTCATCGCGATGGCTTCGAACTCGACCGTCATGCCGTCATAGGCCAGATGCGGCACGGGCACGCCGGTCGAGGCCGGGCCGGGCTTCTGGAAATAGGACGAGCGCACGTTGACGTTGCCGTGCAGCTCGTCCGGCCCGTCCTTGCCTTTGTAGTAGGCATTCATCTTCACCACGTCCTTGAAGTTGAGGCCGTAGTGCGCCAGGACGCGGCCGACATAGTCCATGCACATCTTGGATTGTTTGGGCATGTCGTTCGGTTCCAGCACCTCGCCCTTGTCGTTGAGCGGCGCCTGGCCCGCGACGAAAACCATGTTGCCGCACTGCAGACCGTGCTGGAACGGCAAATGCAGCTTCGGCCAGTCCCAATGATTCTTCAGCCACACCTTCTTTTTGGGCAGCTTCTGGCCGTCCTCGCCCAGCATGGCCCAGGCGTCCATCTGGAAGCGCGCGCCGCGCGGCGCGACGGTGGCCAATGAGATGCCGGTGGCCGAAGGGCCGGGCTCGGGGAAGAATTCCTTGCGCAGCCGCGCGCTCTTTTCCCACTCCTCGACCGTGCCGCCCGCGACGTACCACGTGTTCAGCTTGACCACGTCGGTCTGATCGGCGCCGAACGCCTGCAGCACCTCCAGAAGCTTGTTCTGCACGACGCGTGCCTGCTCGACCGTGTCGTTCGGGTGCAGAACCTCGCCCTTGCGGTTTCGCGCCTTGATGCCGCTGGTGAAGATCATTTGTCCCGCACGCACCGCGTGGACGAAGGGGCGGCCCAGATCCTCGAAGTCGGGCAGGGCGGTGGCCACCTTGGTGATGCGCTTCCCGTCCTTGCGGCGCATGGCATAGGTGTCGATCTCGACCATCATGCCGGGATAGGCCAGGTGCGACAGCGGCACGAAGCCGATGGCGATGGGGCTGTCGACGATGCCGATCTGCTTCGCGATCTCGGCGCGA
The DNA here is from genome assembly GCA_964477375.1 of uncultured Rhizobiaceae bacterium. Lineage (GTDB taxonomy): Bacteria > Pseudomonadota > Alphaproteobacteria > CADEGL01 > CADEGL01 > CADEGL01. Next base: position 1,324 of record CAYZFH010000110.1, read on the forward strand.
TAGGCGTCCTCGTCGACGCTGCCGTCGGTCTTGTAAAAGACCACCAGCTTGACGATGTCCTCGCAGTCCGCGCCCAACTCGCCCAGCACGCGCTTGACGTGACCGACGGAGACTTCGGTCTGGGCATAGAGGTCGTTCGGGTGCTGGACCTCGCCGTTGCCCTTCATGTCCACCTGGCCGGCCAGGATGATCATGTCGCCGGCGCGCACGCCCATGCTGTAGGGGATTTCGACCTTCAGGCTCCAATGGCCCGACGGATAAGCGAATTTGCGCGGCATGGTTTCCTCCCCTCGTGTGGTGCGGCCCGGAAACCTTAGACACCGTGACCGGCCGCCACAACCTTGTTAGGTTGCATTCCGTCAGCCGCGAATTGAGGGGAAAACGCCATGTACGCACGCCTGAACTATGTCGGGATGAGGCCTGAGCTGATGGACGAGCTGGTCCCGTTCTGGCGCGCGCGCGTCGAGGAATTCAACGGGGTCGAGAAGGGCTATTTCCTCCTGGAGGAAGGCAACCACGCCTGGACCCTGTCGGTCGTCCTGTTCGAGAGCAAAGCCGTGATGGACGCCAACACCCACAATTCCCTGGGCCCCGTCGCTCAGCAGGCCAAGCGCTTCCGCACCACCGAGCCCGATCTGCATCCGCGCGAGGTGCTGGCCCATCTGCCCGGCCATGCGGGCAAGGTCGGCTATGCGCGCGTGGCGGATGTCGAGCTGCGCGTGGACAGCGTGGACGAGGCGTCAGCCACCTGGCCGAGCCAGGTCGAGGCCTATCTGGGCGAAAAGGGTTTCCGTCACGCCTATTTCTGCGGCGATCGGAAGACGGGGAAGATCGCCTCGATCTCGCTCTGGGGCTCGAAGGCCGATGCCGATGCCAACGAAGCCAGCGGCGCTTTCGCGGCGGCGATGGAACCGCACAAGTCGCTGATGACCGGCAAGCCCAAGGTCAGCCACTGGGACGTGGTGGTCGTCGTCGGCTAGTCCGGCATCGCCAGCACTTCGACCGACAGCATCGCACCGGGAAAGGCCAAGGCGGGCACGGGCACGCCCGTCGAGGCCGGGCCGGGCTTCGCGTAATAGGTCGAGCGGATATTCAGGTTGGCGTGCAGGTCGTGCGGCGTCGGCCCGCCGACATAGAAGATGTTGGTCTTCACCACCTGGCCGAAATCGGCGCCGAACTCGCCGAGCAGCGCCTTGATGTCGCCCATCACGCGGTGGGTCTGCTTCTCGACATCTTTCGGGTGCGCGACCGCGCCTTTCGCATCGAGCGGCACCTGACCGCCGACGAAGATCTTGTCGCCGCATTGAAGCGCGTGGACGAAGGGTTGCTCGGCCGGCCAGCCCCAATGGCCGCCGGGGCGCAGGGCTTTGCGTGCCAAGCGCTTGCCGTCGCGCCCGCGCATGGCGGTGGCCTCGATGCGGATACGCGCGCCTTTCGGCGACAGACGCGGCAGCGGTACGTCGGTCACGATCGGGCCGGGCGCCGCGAAGCGTCGCGCGCGGGCGGTGGCGATCACATCCCAGTCCGCGCGTCCGCCGGTGAAATAGACGGTGAGTTTCACCACGTCGGCCGGATCCGCGCCGAGCGCGCCGAGATGTGCTTCAAGCGCGTCGAACATGGCTTCGGTCTGCTTGGGCAAATCATTCGGCGCGATGACGGCGCCCGTGGCGTCG
>CAYZFH010000110.1:3096-9580 GCA_964477375.1 uncultured Rhizobiaceae bacterium
TCGATGATCTCGGGCGGGAATTTCGGCATCGCTACGCCCGGACCCCAATCGTTGATGGCGCGGAAGGAATCCATCGCCTGCTGCGTCGTCTGGATCGGGAAGTCCGAGCCGAACAGGATTTGATCCGTCACCTTATAATCGAGCGCCAGCATCAGCGCGTTGTAGCACTGCCACTTGCGGTAATAGCGCGCGGACAAATCGGTGAAGATCTGCTTGTGCTTGCGCAGAAGGACGACCGTCTCGCCGGTCCAGGGCTGGCCGATATGGGCCACCACCATGCGCAGCTTGGGGAACTCACGTCCGATCTTGTCGAGCAGGATCGGGTTGCCCCATTCCAGCGTCGACTTCGCGGCATAGGCGGCGGATTGGTGCCACAGCAGCGGCACCTTGAGGCGCTCGGCCACCTTGTAGACGCGCATGGCCGTGTCGCACCACGGATCGAAGCCGGCATAGACGGGCGACAGCTTGATGCCCTTCACGCCCAGCTCCTTCACGGCCTGCTCGACCTGGCGCGGCGCCATGGGGTCGGTGCAGTCGATGCCCATGAAGGGATAGGCGCGGCCCGGGAAGCGATTGCAGTAATCGGCCACGAAGTCGTTCGGCACGCGGATGCCGAGCTGGTTGTGGCGCAGCGCCAGCACGATGAACTTCTCGGCGGTGCCGGCGACCAGCTTCTCGTGCGCGGGCGGGCTCGCATCCATCTGGCCGCCGGTGCGCGAGCCCATCTCCTCGCGCGATTCCTCGCCCAGATGCTCGGGCAGCCAAAGATTCGTATGCCAATCGATCAGGCAATCCTTGCTCATGGCGGATAGGCCTCTGCGAGAAAGGAGAGAAGGGCGGCATTCATCTCATCGACGCCTTCCATGGGCGCGAGATGGCGCAAGGTGGGAAGGATCGTGAGCTTCGCGTTTGGAATTTCCGCCGCCATCTGCTTGGCCATGCGCGGGCTGGAGCCTTTGTCGTGCTCGGCGGTGATGACCAGCATCGGACAACGGATGCCGCTAAGCTTGTCCGCGAGGTGCGGATCGCCTTCGGCAAAGACGCGATAGGCGGCGGCATAGGCCTTGTGGTCGTTGGTCGTGACGCGCTTGCGTACCAAAGCCTCGACTTCCGGATGCGCCTTGCGGAATTCCGGCGTCAGCCAACGGTCCAGCGCGGCGTCCACGGTGGCGTTCGGTCCCTCGACGTCGATCGCATCGGCGCGCGCGATCACGGCGGCGCTTTCCTCCGGCGTGCGCTTGTAGACCGCGTTCATGATGACCGCAGCCGCCAGCCGCTCGGGATGGGTCAGCGCGAAGCTCTGGGTGATCATGCCGCCGAGAGAAAAGCCGATCAGCGCGAATGTCTCCGCGCGCGCCTGGTCCGCCACGTCGCGGACCAGATCGGCGAACAGCGCCAGGCTGTAGGGGCCAGGCGGCTTCTCGGTCTGGCCATGGCCGAGATTGTCGTAGCTGATGACGCGATAGCGCTTGGACAGGCCGTCCACCTGGCCCTTCCACATATGCCGGTCCATGCCCAAGCCATGGATCAGGATGACGGGCTTACCCGTGCCGTCCGCCTGCCACTTCACGTCATAGCGCCGTGCCATCAGGCGATGCCCATCTCCTTGGCATCCTGGCGGCGGTCGCCGATGCGTGCATGCGGCCGGCCGCCCACGGCGCCGCCGATGGCGACGACAATCTCGTCCGGTCCCGGCGCGTCGGGGATCGAGAATTCCAGCGTCAAGAAATGCGAGCGGCGCGGCTCGTCGGTCTTGTGCGTCATCGGAATGGTGATGGCGCCGCCTGGGCCGCTGCGCTTATTGGAGAAGGACAGGGGGCTGGTGCCGCCGACCTCGTCGCGGAAGATGTTGCCGAAGCGCAGCGTGTGGATCAGCGCCGAGGCGTGCTCGATTTCGCCGTTGCTGCCGACGTTCGCGGCCTTGCCGTAAGCCTCGAGCTCGGCGGGCGCGCCGAGCAGCGGCACCAGCTTGTCGACCAGGATGCGGCCAAGCTTGGGCGCGACCTCCAGGATCAGGGGCTTCAGGTCGGCCACGAAGCCTTTACCGGCCCATGGGTTGCGCAGTACCGCGGCGGCGGCGGCCATGCGCTGGGGCGGATTCGCCGCGCGGTCGCCGTCCTTGTGAATTTCCTCGACGTAGGTGACCAGTTTTCGCAGTTCCACGGTGCGCTCCCCTCGATGTGCGTCGCGCGCGAGGATAGTCCGCCGCTTCCGCCGTGCCAAATGGGCGCGCCCCGATTTTGATTGCAGCCGCCACGGTCCCGCGCGATTGTCCGCGCGTCGATGGCCGCCAATGCGGAGACGGTGTTGCACCGGAGACTGATCTGCGCATTCGCGGCCGTGCTGTGCCTGGCCGCTTTCCCTATTCGGGCGGACGATCCGCTGCGCCCCGGCATCAAGGGCACCGACGACCGGCTGATGGTCGATCCCGTCGGGCCGCCCTGGAGTTCGATCGGGCGCGTGAACCGGACCATCGGCGGATTCTGCACCGGTGTGCTGATCGCGCCGGACAAGGTGCTGACCGCCGCCCATTGCCTGTGGAACGCGCGCACCGATCGTTGGCTGCAACCCCACTCAGTCAATTTTCTCGCGGGCTACCGACAGGCCCGCTACCTCAAGAACGGCCGAGTCGAGTCCTATGTCCTGGCACCCGGCGCCGAATCGCCGCAAGGCAAGCACGAGCGCAACCCATCCGCAGACTGGGCCGTTCTGACTCTTTCGGAATCGATCGGTCAGGCGGTGGGGATGGTGCCGTTGGCCGATTTCGGGCCCGAGCGCTTCACCGCCGATCAGCAGAAATCGACCATCTACATCCACGCCGGCTACAGCCAGGACAAGGCGCACACTTTGTCGATGCACGTGAACTGCCACATCAAGGGCTTCGCCAAGGACGATACGCTTGTCTTGCATGACTGCGACGCGACACGCGGGGATTCGGGCGCGCCGATCCTGGCCAAGCGGGGCGACCATTACGAAGTGGTCGCGCTGCACGTGGCGACGTTGAACGCACAGCCTGTCTCCACGGGCCTGGCCGTCTCGGCGGGCTCGATCTTGGCCGGGCTCGGCAAGGCGAAGCCGCCCGCGCCCTAGCGGCGAACTGGCCGCTGTCACACGCGACCGGCATACTGCGGTGGCGCGGGAACGACGGAACTCCACATGCGACGGATGCCAACTCCACCCCGGACGGTGAGCCTGACCGGCCGGGCGCTGGTCAAATTCATGGTCGACGAAGGCTCGGTCTATTCGGGCCATGTCGCCTTCTCGAGCCTTTTGGCCCTGTTCCCCTTCCTGATCTTCGTTACCGCCCTGGCCGCCTTCGTGGGCGCGGCCCAGAAGGCGGACCACTATGTCGTCCTGCTGGCGACTGTGCTGCCCGAGGAGGTCGCGCGCTCCATCGGCCCGACGGTGAAGCAGATTCTCAGCACCAAGCGGGGCAGCGTGCTGACCGTCAGCCTGATCGGCACGGTATGGGTGGCTTCGTCCGGCATCGAGGCGCTGCGCATGGCGCTGAACCGCGCCTATAACGTGCAGCGGAAGCGGCATTTCGTGCTGCGCCGCCTGCAGGGTTTCGGCCTCGTGGTCGTGGCCGCCGCGGTGGTGCTTCTGGCCACCACGGCGATCGTTCTGGGGCCGTTGATCTGGAAGACCACGACCCAGGCGCTGGATGTGCCGCGGACGTGGATGTTCCTCTATGTCGGAGCGCGCCACATCCTGACGCTTCTGGTCGTGTTCGCGTCGATCGCGTTTCTCTACCGGTGGCTGCCCAACGTGCCGCAGCGTTGGCGCCACGTGCTGCCGGGCGCGGCATTTTCGTCCTTGGCCTGGATCGCGCTGGCTAGCGTGTTCTCGGTCTATTTGCGCAATCTCGGCCAGTACAACGTCGTCTACGGCAGCCTGGGCGGCATTGTGATCAGTCTCGTGTTTTTCTTCTTTTCCGGCGCGATCTTCATCTTGGGCGCGGAGATCAACGGCATCCTGCGCCAGGACGAGGTGGAACGTATGCCGCGCGAACAGGCCGAAGCCGCGCGGCATGGGAAGATCGTCTAAGAAATTAAGGGTTTAGCTAAAAAAGCGGCCCGCTTAAAATCATAGCCACAATGACGTTCTCCGATCCCATCCCGTCCGAGAAGCCGCGGCGCCTCAAGTGGCACCACGTCTATTTCCTGTTGGCAGGTGCGACGCTCATTCTCATCTGCGGCGGCCTCTACGCCAGCCATCTGCTCGCGCACAGCTTCGCCCGCTCGATCGAGGTCAACCAGTGGTGGGCGGCGCGGCATGGTGAGTTGAATGAGTTGCGCCGGCAGGTCGGTCAGGTGCGCCGGCCCGGCAGCGACGCAGTGCTGACGCCTGACACCCAAGCGTCGATCAAAAAGCGCGACGACGCTTTGCGCGACTACGCCGAGGCGCGCGGTCGTCTCTCGGAAAACCTGCTGGGCCAGGAAGAGCATCGCGACAGGGCGGCGCCCATCGTGGAAGGGCTTGGCGCCGTCGATGAGGCGGTCGCGTCCATGGTGGGGAAGGGAGACGAAGTTTTCCACCACGTCCAGAACAACGAGATGGAAGCCGCCGCGCGCGCCGCGGCGGAAATGCACCAGCACTTCGCGCGGGCGACCGACCAGATTCATTTGCTGACCGAGAAGGTCCGTTTGATCCGCGAGGAGAACTTCCGTGAGCAGGCTCGGTTCGTTTCCAAGCTCCGCCGCTTTCAGCATACGGCCGTGGGAATCGTCGCTCTCTTTGTCGCCTGTGCGGTGTTTTACGGCGTGCGCCTCGCGCGCGAGATGCGGCGGACCGATGAGGCGCGCCTCCGCTACATCGCCGAATTGAATCACGCACGCGAGGCCGCCGAGGCCGCCAACCAGGCCAAGTCGGATTTTCTGGCCGTGATGAGCCACGAAATCCGCACGCCGTTGAATGGCGTGTTGGGAATGGCGGGGCTTCTGATCGACACAAGGCTGGACGCCGAGCAGCGCCGCTTCGCCGAAAGCATCCGCCTGTCGGGCGAGGCGCTGCTGGCCCTTCTCAACGACGTGCTCGACCTGTCCAAGCTGGAAGCCGGCAAGCTGGAGCTCGAAACTCTCGATTTCGACCTGAACGAAGTGCTGGCCAGCGTGGTCGAATTGCTCAATCCGCGCGCCATCGGGAAAGGGATCGAACTGGCCTGGTTCGTGGCGCCCGATCTGCCGGTCACCCTGCGCGGCGACCCCGGGCGGTTGCGTCAGGTTCTGCTCAACTTGGTCGGCAACGCCATCAAATTCACCGAGAAAGGCGGCGTCTGGGTCGAGGTCAGCCAGGAAATGCGCGGCGGCGAGCCGCGCCTGCGCATGGCGATCGCCGACACGGGTATCGGCATGTCCGAGAACACGCAGAACGCGCTGTTCCAGCGTTTCATGCAGGCCGACACTTCGACGGCGCGGAAATACGGCGGCACCGGTCTTGGCCTGGCCATCTGCAAGCAGCTCACCACCCTTATGGGCGGCGAGATCAGCGTGGAGAGCGTGCCCGGCCGCGGCAGCGTGTTCCGCGTCTCGCTGCCGCTTGTCGCCGGCTCCGGGGCGCGCCGCATGCCCAAAGCGGGCGAGTTGCGCGGCCTGCGCGCGCTGGTCGTCGACGACAACGAGGTCAACCGCGCGATCTTCCGCAAGCAGCTCGAATCATGGGGCGTGGAGGTCGAAACGGTGATCGACGGCCCGGCCGCGCTGACCGCCCTGGCCGCCGCGGATAAGCGCCACGCTTTGCCGGACGTCGCGATCATCGACGTGATGATGCCGGGCATGAGCGGCGATGAGTTGGCCCATCGCCTCCATTCATCCAGGGAATATCGCGGCGTGAAGCTGATCATGGCCAGCTCCATCGGCGCGCGTGGCGTATCGGACCGGCTGCGCGATGTGGATGTGCTGGCCTATTTCACCAAGCCGGTCAGCCCTTCTGCCCTGTTCGAGCAGCTCGTGTCTCTCAGCCAGGGGCCGGAGGCCGCGAAGACAGCGGCGATGGTTGCGCCGGAAGCGCCCGAAACTCCCACCGTGGCGCTGCGCATCCTTCTGGTTGACGACAATGCGATCAACCAAATGGTCGGCGCGGGCATCCTGCGGAAGCTCGGCCATTCGGTCGACGTGGTGGGGAGCGGGGCGGAGGCGATACAGGCCCAGCGGGAGCGAGGCTACGACGTCATCTTCATGGACATCGAGATGCCCGAGATGAACGGTATCGAAGCCACGGGCCGGATCCGCGCGTTGGCCGCGCCTGCCGGCCAGGTTCCGATCATCGCGATGACAGCCAACGTGATGAAGGGCGACCGCGAGAAATATCTGGAAGAAGGGCTGAACGATTACGTTGCCAAGCCGATCGATCGCGCGAGGCTGATCACCGTCCTCGCGCGCTGGAACATGCATCCTGAAGCCTCTCCATCCGCCGCCCGCCGCGCGGGTGACGGTGTTCTGGACGAGACCGCCCTGACGGATCTGGAGGGCGCGGTCAGCCAGCC
>CAYZFH010000111.1:0-9566 GCA_964477375.1 uncultured Rhizobiaceae bacterium
CTGCAGCCCGTCTTCAGCACTGATCCGCTGATCGCGAAAGTGAACATCGACGGCCAACGCTGGTCCTACGTCAACAATAACAATGTGGATTTGGGATATCAGAACTTCTGGGAATACGCGATCACGCCGCGCCTTGGCTATTTGGCATGGGAAGACACGTCGATCTATATCGAGCCGCAATACAGCCAGCGAATCTATGACGCGAATCAGGATATCAATGGGTTCAACCAAAACTCACGAGAATATCAGGTCCTATTCGGCCTCACCTATGACTTCGCCGACGTGAGCTATCTCGATATCGGCATCGGCGTTGTCCACTCGACCTTCACCGACCCCGCGTTCTCGCCGACGACGGGCCCGACCTTTAACATCAGCGGGATTTGGAATGTTACGGAGCTTCTGACGCTGAACGCAAAGTTGCTGCAGAGCAATCTGGCGACGACGGATTTTGAGACCAAGCAGGTCGCGGCCAATTCTTTCTCGATCGGTGCCGATTGGGAGGCGCGCGACAATCTGTACGTTAATCTCACGACGTCTTACATCGATGCGGTCTATCAATCCGTGAACCAAACTGTGAGCGGTTTCACGCCCGCCGAGGATCGGCACGACCGGACTTTCAGCTACTCCGTCGGTCTGACTTACTATTTCTTGGACTATCTCACAGCTAATGCGATGTACATGTTCACGGATCGGAAATCCAATTTCGCGGGTGACCAACTCACCAAGCGGCAATGGTTCGTGAGCATCGCGGCTAAGATATGATGCGAGACGACGCGCTCGCCCGTCGGACTTCGTTATGGAGGGATTCACAGTGCTGACGCAGACGAGAATTTTCAGGCAGGCTTGGATGCTGGCCCTCGCCGGCGCCTTTGCCTTGTTCACCGGCCTCTTCGCGGATGCCCACGCGCAAAACATCGCCGAGTACCGGCTGGGGACTGGGGACAAGCTGCGGGTGACGGTGTTCGGTCAGCCCGACATGTCCGGCGAGTTCGCGGTGGACGCGAGTGGCCAAGTGACCATTCCCCTCGTGGGTGCGGTGGATGCCGGGCGTATGACCGTGCCGGAATTGACCAAGGCAATCACCGAGCGCTTGGCCAAGGATTTCCTGGTCGACCCCAAGGTATCGGTTGACGTGCTCAACTACCGGCCCTTCTACGTGCTGGGCGAAGTCAAAAGTCCCGGCAGTTATGCGTACGTCGTCGGCATCAACATCCGCCAGGCCATCGCCATCGCTGGCGGGTTCAACCGCCGGGCGAAGACGTCCGAGGTCACTCTTTATCGGGACAGTCGGAACGATAAGGGTGTCACCCCCAAGGAGCTGAGCGAACTCTTGAAGGGCGATCGGTTCGGACTGCAGCAGACCCATCCAGTTGTGGAAGAGGCCTTCGAGGCCGATCTGGACGCCCCTGTCCTTCCGGGGGATACGATCGACGTAGACCGGCGCCTCTTCTAGTACGACTTTCGCTTAACAATACAACTTATTGATAATTCTGCATAAATTACCCCGGTGCCACGCTTGGCACGGGGTGTGCAGTGCTATGGATGCGTTAGGCGCAAGGGGGCGCCGGGGTTCGCGTAAAGTGCTTATTTTTCAGTACTTTATCGGAATAAAGCCCGCTCTGCCCCAGTCTGTTTAACGCAAATTGGTTCGTCGCTTTGCAGAATCGCTTTACACGGACGGATTTGTCCAAGAAGGCCGAAGGATCGAGACCTTGAGTTCTGTGACCCGACTTCCCCTGCCGGAAAACGAGCCCGCCGTCCGAGAGACGTCGAGTCCGATTCCGATGGTCGAGGAAGAGACGCTCACGATCCGCCGGCTCTATTCCGTCCTGCGCCGCCGCGTGGCCCTGATCGCCGGTGTGGCGTTCCTGGTCACCTCGCTGGCCGCCTTGTTCGTCTATCAAATCACCCCGATGTACCGGGCGGACGTCGACATGGTGGTCGATGGCGGCCGCCAAAAGGTCATCAACAACGAATCCGTGGTCCAAAGCGTCCAAGCGGACTATTGGACCAACGAGACCGAGGCCGCCGTGCTTTCGTCGCGCGAAATGGCGCGTAAGGCGGTGGAAAAGCTGAACCTCGTCAACAACCCGATGTTCAACTCGGAACTCCGCCGTCCGGAAAGGGGCTTGTTCGGCACGGTGTTTGGGCCGGTGCGCGAGTTCTTCTCCGCCACGCTTGTGGCGCCGATCCGCGAAGCGGTCTTCGGTTCCGAGTCCAGCGAGGTGCAGCCCGCAACCGTTTCCATGACGGCTGAGGAAAAGCGCGAAGCTCTGGTTGACCAACTGTCGGGCGCCTTTCTCGGCGGCCTTAACGTGATGCCGCATGACCGCTCGCGCGTGCTCTCCGTCACCTATACCTCGACCGATCCGGCGTTCGCCGCCCTGGCCGCGAACACGGTCGCCGAGCTCTATATCCTCGAACAGCTCGCCGCCAAGGGCGACGCCACCTCGCGCGCCAGCAAGTGGCTGTCCGAGCGCGTCAACGAGATGCGCCGTCGCGTCATCGACTCCGAGCAGCGCCTGGAAGAATTCCGCCGCACGGCCGGTATCGTCGAGGTTGGCGGCGCAACCCTGTTCCAGCAGCAGCTCGTCGGCTTGAACGAAGAATTGATCCAGGCCCGTAACAAGCGCGCGGAAGCCGAGGCGCGTTACGAGCAGGTTCAGACCATGACGAAGGCCGGCGGCGACGCCCAGGCCGTCGCGGCTGTATTGGATTCGCGCCTGATCCAGGGCCTGCGCGAGCAGGAAGCCATGCTCGAGCGAAAGATCGCCGACCTGTCGCAGCAGTATTTGCCGACGCACCCGAAGCTGAAGCAGGCCCAGCAGGAGCTGGCCGCGGCGCGCGCGAAGATCGAATCCGAGGTCGCCAAGATCTCGGTCAATCAGGACAGCGAGTTGAAGATCGCCCGCACGCGCGAAGCCAACGTCGCCAAGGAAGTCCGCCGTCTCGAGCAGCTGCTTGAGCAGCAGAAGGAAGCCGAGGTCACGCTGCGTTCGCTCGAGAGCGAGGTCCGTGCCAACAAGCAGCTCTACGAGACTCTGCTGTCGCGCTTCAAGGAAACCAGCGTCGCCCGCGATGATCTCCTGCAGCAGGCCGATGCGCGCATCATTTCGCGCGCCGCCATTCCCGGCAGCCCCTTCTATCCCAAGCGCGGGCTGATGATCGCGGCCGCCTTCGTGGTGTCGATCGTTATCGGCATCGCGCTCGCCCTTGTCGCCGAGTATCTCGACTCGGGCTTCCATAGTCTCAATCAGATCGAAGCCATGACGGGCCAGCCCACCATCGGCCTGGTGCCCTCGCTGGGCGATGTCCAGAAGCTTGGTAAACGCCCGCACGAGGTGGCGCTCGACCGTCCGAACTCGGCCTATGGCGAAGCCATTCGCACACTGCGGACGGCGCTTCTCCTGTCGCGCGTGGACAATCCGCCGAAGACCGTGCTGGTGACGTCGTCGGTTCCGGGCGAAGGCAAGACGTCCATCGCCTTGTCGCTCGCCGCGATGGCCGCGCGCTCGGCGCAGAAGGCGATCATCATCGATTGCGACCTGCGGCACTCGACGCTGCACACCTATCTCGACCACCCGAACCAGCTTGGCCTTGGCGACTATCTGGCCGGCTTGGCGACCCTTGAGGACGTGATCGAGATCGATCCGCGCTCGGGTGTGCACTTCATCACCGGCGGTAACCGCGCGCCGAATCCGACCGACCTTCTGGGCTCGGCCGAGATGAAGAAGCTCATCCGTCAGCTCTCGCAGATCTACGACCTGGTCGTGCTCGACACCCCGCCGCTACTGGCCGTGTCCGACGCCCTCGTCCTGGTCCGTCAAGTTGACCGCAGCCTCTTCGTCGTGCGTTGGGAGAAGACGCGCCGCGAATCCGCCGTCACCGGCCTGCGCGCCCTGGTGGAGGCTGGCGGCCGTCTGGCCGGCGTCCTGCTCAGCCAGGTCGACATGCGCAAGCATGCGCAGTATGACTTCGCCGACTCGGCGTATTCTTACTACGGCAACTACAAAAACTATTACACGGAGTGAGCCTGCCTCGCTCCGGACGTCCGGTGGCGATGCGCAAGGACCTCGGCCTGGTTCTGATTTCGGCAACGGCGGGCGCCCTTCTTCTGGCGCTCGCCGTTCCGCGTTTTATGGCCGCCGCGATTTCGGCACCCTACGACCAGACGATGCGTGACTTGGGCGATCCGGCCAAGGCCGGTACTGTCTCTCCGGACGCCGTCAAGGCCGCCATTCTGAGCCGAAAACGCGCCATTCGCTGGCAGGACAATTCCCGGCTGTGGAGCGACCTGGGCGCCCTTCAACTAGAGCAGGCGGAGGCTGCGGGGCTTCAAACGACCCAGGGGCGCGACCTCGCCGTACGGAGCCTGGAATCCCACCGCCAGGCCTTGGCGCTCGATCCGGTCCAGCCTTATGCCTGGCTGCGCGTGGCCAAGGCCGAGCTCGTCGTCAACGGCATGACGCCAGCGCTCAACCCGCCACTGCAGATGTCGGTTCGAACCGCGCCGCGCGAGCCGCAGCTCGTATTGGACCGCCTTGAGCTGGCCTTCACTGTTTGGCCCATGTTGGACAAGACCACGCGGACCATGATGAACGAGCAGGTCGTGATCGCCGCCCGCTTCTATGAAAAGAAACTGGCCCTTATGGCGCGTCGTCATCGCGCTTCGGACATCCTGGCAGAGGCTCTGCGCGACGAAGAAGGCCTCTATCGCAGAGTTGGCTTCTACTATCGCAGGGGCTACTAGGCGCCCCTATCCGGCCTGATGGGGGCGGTGTTGAACGACTGGGCGCAGGCCGCGCCCATCAAAAACAGATACGTCACGGTGATCGCCGGAATCTGCAGGCTGAAATCGATCGCGGCATGCGCCGCAACCAAGGCGGTTACTCCCAGGCCCAAGGCCGGATAGATGACGCGCCGCCTGCGGCGCAAGACGCCTCTGATGCAAAGCCCCGTGATGCCGGCGAGCAGGGACATCATCAGTACGAAGGCCGGCAGACCGGCCTCCAGCGCAAGCTCAAGATAGCTGCTGTGCGCCTGTTGATAGGCCGGTGTCAGGACCGAGAAACTAGCGTCGCGCAGGATTTGGAAAACGCCGCGGAACGTCCCCAATCCCCATCCCAGGATTGGGTGCTCGGCGATGGCCCGGGCGCTCAGAGCAAAGATTCCGCTGCGTCCACTGTCTTCCGTCGCGAACTCGGCAAACCGTGCCAAGGTCGCACTCCCGCTAAAGGAGACCAGGACGGCGCCGGCCACGATGAACGCCACCACATAGCCGATCGCGGCCCCGGTCTTCTGCTGGCGGCGTAATGCCATCATCGCGAAGAATGTGCCGATACCGAGAATCACGGCCAGGAAAGCACCGCGCGACTGGCTGAATAGAAGCGCGGTCGCGATCACCACGAACGCGGCTACCAGGAAAAAAAGCGATGGGGTGAGATTGTTTACGAAATGAAGGAACCCGGCCTTCGTCCGGATGTCCTTTTCCAAGCTGCGGACAAATGCGGCATTCATGAGCGACAACGTCGCGACAGCCCCCAAGCCAGCATAGGTTCCATAGCTATTGCGATTGACGAAGGTACTTGTCAGCGAGCCCGGATACGCCCAACGCGGGTACCAAAGAATCATATCGGTTCCGGTGAACTTCAGTATCAGGCCATAAAGCGCATAGCCCAGGCCGGCCAGCGCTACGGTCCAGACCATCATGTTCGCCCGTGACGGCGCCCGGCCAAACTGAAGTGCCAGGAAGAAAACACCGGCATAGGCGATAAAGCGCATGATGCCGCTGATCGAGGCTTCAGGGTTGATGCTGATCGCACCGGGGACATCCGTTCCAAGTGCATCGCTTGTTTGGCGCCAAATGAGGTGATGCCATGCGGCGGGCGAAGCGTTTGACGCCTGAAAAAGACACCAGACCATTACGATGGCGAAAACCGCGGCGGGCAGGGCTAAGGCGCGCGACGGTATCCAAGCGGCCCTGGGTCTTCGGATGGCGGAAATGCTCCATAGAAGCATCAAAACGCCGACCCCAACGGACAGTGCGCTCCACGCCCAAGCCCGGTAGCTGCCGAACGGAATCGGCGCCAGGACAACAATGGTGGTCAGGAGCCAGAAACAGGTATTTTCAAGTTTCGATGGCAACTCGTCCGGCGCAGGCGATTCAGTCGCCCGCGCGTTTGGCCGAGGGCGGCGCGGTTCAATAGGCATTCTTGTGCACGAAGCCGTAGACGACGGTCAGCAGCAGAATGCGCAGGTCGAAGAGAAGGGACCAATTGTCGATGTAGTAGAGATCGTGTTCCACGCGCAGGCGCATCTTCTCCGGCGTATCGACTTCGCCGCGCAGGCCGTTCACCTGAGCCCAGCCGGTAATGCCCGGCTTCAGGCGATGGCGGCCGAGATAGTCGTCGATGATCTCGGCATATTGCACATTGTGTGCGACGGCATGCGGGCGCGGCCCCACCAACGACATGTCGCCCTTCAACACGTTCCACAGCTGCGGCAATTCGTCCAGGCTGGTACGCCTCAGGAAAGCTCCGAACGCCGTGACTCGCGGATCGTTGCGCCGCGCCTGCGGCACGCTCGGATCGATTTCTCCGTCGCCGCGCATGGTGCGAAACTTGTAGACGATGAACTCGTTGTTGTTGAAGCCATAGCGGACTTGGCGAAACAGGATCGGGCGGCCGCTGCTTAGAAGAATGCCCGACGCGATCAGAAGCAGCAGTGGCGATACGAAGCCCAGAATGAAGGCGGCCAGAAGCCGGTCTTCGATCGTCTTGAGAACAATTCCCCAACCGCTCAACGGACGCTCGTGCAGATTCAGGACCGGCATGCCCGCGAGCAAGCGAAAGCCGCGCGAGGGCACGCGCGGCAGCGCCATGCCGTCAGGGCCGAGGTGAACATTGGCCGTCAGCGAGCGGACTTTCTTCAACACCGCGAGAAGGCTTTCGTCGGATGGTGCCGGCAGCGCGATGATGACGTCGTCGATGCGCAAGTCGCGGCTCAGCCGGATCAGCTCGTCGAGCGACCCCCGTCCTATGCCGTCCGGAAGCGCGCTCAATGTCCCGGGCTGGTCGTCATAGACCCCAACAACGCGATAGCCGGGCTGCTGGGGGTCGCTCATGCGGGCGATTAGCCGTTGGGCGGCTTCCCCGCCTCCGATGATCGCGACATTGGCATTGAGGCGCCCGGCCCGCCCCCATTGCAGGAGCTGGACTTCGACCGCGAAGCGGATCCCAAGCAGGAAAGCATAGGATAGGCAGGCCCAAAGAATCGCCCAGACACGGGAAAAATGGTCCGATGTCTTAGTGAAATACGCCACGATGACCAGCGTTCCGATCACGCTCAAAAGCGCGAGGGTCATGGCGCCGATTCCGGCTCCGGCGTGGCGCACGGCTTCCGGTCGATAAAGCCCCGCCAGGTGGAAGATGTTCAGGGTCAAAATGAAGCTTGCCGCCAAGGCCACCAGATAGGGGTTGGGCAAATCCAAAGCCTCATGCCGGAACCAGTAGGCGAGGACGCCCGCCACCAGCACGGACGCCCCGTCACAGGCCCGCAGAACCCCAGCCATGATGGTCAGGGTATCGGTTCCCGACGCATAGCCGGACAGGCCTGAGACGCTTCCGCTGAGGGGGGGGATTTTTGCCTGGGTCACAGGCCCCACCATGGCACAGTCCGTGCCAACTTCCGGCCCCTTTCCCCAAGCCGCCCGAGGGCCATGGGCTAGCCCCCGCGGCGGCCGAAAAGCGCCTTTCGCACACGATCGGTCCTGGCTTCCGTCAACTGTGCCACGCCGAAGGCATAAAGCAGCGTGCCGCCGGCTATGACCAGCCCATAGACTCCGTGCAGCAGATCGGGTTGCCAGCGTCCATTCCCGGCGGCGGTCAACCAAGCGCACAGGAAAACCAATGCCGGAAGATGGGTCAGATACAGCGTGTAGGAAAAGCTGGCGGAGAGGCGGGCTAGTTTGCCATAGGCGGTCTTTTCACGGGGACCGCCTTTAGACGGCGTGTGGGCGAAGAGATAGACCAAAACCGCGCATACGACGCCGACCGCTATGTCCCCGGCCGGCTGCGGTACCGGGCGTAGTTTTCCGGCGGCGAGAAACAGGAAGAGAAGCGTGCCCGTGATCACGAGCGCTGCGCTTCGTGGCAAGCCGCGGCGTGCCAACGCTGCCTGAGGCGGGGCCAGAAACGCCGCAACCCCGAACAGCCAGATCGAAAAATAGATAAGAATCCGTTCCCCGACCAAAAGCGCGATCGCCGCGACCGCCAAGCCGTGCGACACCCGCCGAACCAAGCCACGCCCGAAGCCGGCAATCAGCAGGCAGGGAAAGAGCATGTAATACCAGAACTCGTAGCTCAGGCTCCACAAAGGTCCGTTCGAGCCGAAGGTCGGAACGAAAATCTCCTGCAGAAAGGCGGCATTGCCGAGAAACGTGACCCAACCCAGCCGCTCCGCCACGGGCGCGGCAATGATGTGGGCGTAGCCTTCGCCGCCGCCATATGGGCCTGCCGTTCCGAATAAGGACAACCCGGTTGCATCGAATGCCAGGCCGATAAGAAGAGCGGGCAAAAGCACCACGGACAGTCGCGTCACGCGCCGGCCAAGATACCAATGCCAGCTCCACCGCTCGCCGCCGAAGGCCCGAAAAACATTGGCGGAGATGAAAAAGCCGCTCAGAACAAAGAAAACCATGACGGCCTCGTGTCCAAAGCCGGTGACAAAATAGAGTGTCTGCTTGATCCAGCTTTTGTCCGTAACGTCCGCATAGGGAACGAAAAACAGCCCGCGAACGTGGCCGACCATCACCAACGCGGCCGAAACGGCGCGCAGCATATCGAGGGTGGCAGAGCCCTGTTCGCTGATGCTCCTCGACGGTACCGGGACGTACAACGCTGTCAGGGGAAGGGTGCGATCAACGGCCGACAATGAAACCTCGATTTCGTGTGGCGCAAGGAATCATAGAAGAATTCCGTCGGTCGGTCCTCCTAGCGTATCCGATATATCGATCTTACATTCGAGCCATGGCGATCAAAGCGCGAAGTGCCGGCCCGGGGCGCGGGCCATCATGAAGCTCTTCCGGCGCCGGCAGCCGACGGAAGAGGCGTCTGTGCCGCGTGGAACGCGCGTTTACGCGATTGGCGATATCCACGGCCGCGCCGATCTTCTACGCGAAATCCATCGTCTTATCCGCGAAGACTTCAATCGCGCGCCCGTGGAGCGGCCGGTTGCGGTCTATCTGGGGGACTATATCGACCGCGGCCCGGACTCGCGCCAAGTCGTGGATACTTTGATCGATGAGCCGCTGGCGGGTTTCGAGCGAATTCATCTTCGCGGCAACCACGAAGACTTCATGCTGCGGTTTCTTGATGGCGCTGGCGTGGGCCCGAACTGGCTTCTCAATGGCGGCTTCGCCACGGTCGAAAGCTATTTGGGGGCGAGCGTCGATATAGACGATATCGAGAACGTCCAGGCCAACCTGGGACAGGCCCTACCGCGCAGGCATTTAGAGTTCTTCCGCAGCTTATCGCTGTCCTATGCGGAAGGTGGCTATCTCTTCGTCC
>CAYZFH010000112.1:0-9452 GCA_964477375.1 uncultured Rhizobiaceae bacterium
GCTCGTGAATCTTCTGGAAAACGCGGTCAAATACTCGACCGCGGGCGCGAAAATCCGGGTTTCCGCGCGCGCCGATGGTGACCATGTGCGCCTGGACATCATCGACAACGGAATCGGGATCGATCCGTCGGATTTGGACCGGATTTTCGACCGGTTTTACCGGGGGACGAAAGGGACCAGCGACGTGCCGGGCAGCGGGCTTGGCCTCGCTATTTGCCGCGCATTCGTGGAAGCTAATGGCGGGCGGGTGGAGGCCATGAGCCAAGGCCGCGGTCTGGGTGCCACGTTGCGGGTGACCCTGCCGACGGCCGATGAGCGCATGGATTTTCAAACGGACGAGAACGATGAATAGAGCGCGCGAGACGATTCTGGTGGTGGACGACGAGCCGCAGATCCTGCGGTTCATGGCGACGGGCCTGGGCGCCCACGATTACGGCGTGGCCACCTCGGCCTCGGGCGCGGACGGTTTGCGCTTGGCGGCGACCGCGCGCCCGGACTTGGTGGTGCTCGATCTGGGCCTGCCCGACATGGACGGATTCACGGTCCTGCAACGCTTGCGGGAATGGTCCAAGGTGCCGGTGATCATCCTGTCCGTGCGCTCGCATGAAGGCGAAAAGGTCCGCGCGCTCGATGTCGGCGCCGACGATTACGTGGTCAAGCCGTTCGGCATGGCCGAGCTTCTGGCCCGCATCCGCGCCGCGCTGCGCCGACGCGTGCGGGAAGAAGCGCCGGAGCCCGTGTTCCAGACCGGCGGCCTCGAGGTCGATCTGATCCGGCGGACGGTGGCGGTCGACAGCACGCCTGTGAAGCTATCGGCCAAGCAGTACAAGCTGCTGCAGATTTTGGTCGGCCATGCCGGCAAAGTCGTCACCCACCACCAGCTCCTAACCGAAATCTGGGGCCCGGCGCACGCCAATGACGTGCACTATCTGCGTATCTTCGTCCGCAAGCTGCGCATGAAAATCGAGCCCGAGCCGAGCCAGCCAAAGTATCTGGCGACCGAACTCGGCGTCGGTTATCGGCTGCGTACGCAGGACCAGATCGACGGCGGTTTCTGACCGCCATCGATGATGGTTACGTAGAAGTTACGTCGCACTATCCATTCGTGGATGGATTGGTTATGCGGGGTGCCCCCACTCTGCTTGCATAGCAATAACAAAGCGGCGTACGAGCCGCCGGTCCGGCAAAAATTGCTGGAAATGGGGGCTCCCGCCGGCCACGGGGGGATACATGGCTGCTACTGCGCATGCCGCCGGTCACGGGCGGCACGTTTCGAAAGCCGAGGAGCGGAAGGTTATTTTCGCTTCTTCTCTCGGCACTGTCTTCGAATGGTACGACTTCTATCTATACGCCACGCTGGCACCGTTCTTCGCGTCCCTATTCTTTCCACCAGGAAATAACACCGCGGCGCTCTTGGCGGCCTTCGCCACCTATGCGGCGGGCTTCCTGGTGCGTCCTTTCGGTGCGGTTGTCTTCGGCCGTCTCGGCGACCTGGTGGGACGCAAATACACCTTCCTAATCACAATTGTTTTCATGGGCGCATCGACCTTCGCGGTCGGTCTTTTGCCCACCTATAGTTCGATCGGCGTGCTCGCCCCAGTTCTCCTCGTCACGCTGCGCCTCGTTCAAGGCTTGGCGCTCGGCGGCGAATACGGCGGTGCGGCGACCTATGTGGCCGAACACGCACCAAACAACCGGCGCGGCTATGCCACGAGCTGGATCCAAACCACGGCCACGCTTGGCTTCTTCCTGTCGCTCCTGGTCATCGGCATCTGCCGCACCCAGCTCGACGCCAAGGTATTCGCAGATTGGGGCTGGCGCGTACCGTTCCTGGTCTCGCTGATCCTGCTGGTCTTCTCGGTCTACATCCGGATGCGCTTGCAGGAATCGCCGATCTTCAAGCAGATGAAGGCCGAAGGCCGCGGCTCGAAGTCGCCGCTGACCGACAGCTTCTTCAAATATCCGAACAACAAATATGTTCTGCTGGCTCTGCTCGGCGCGACCGCCGGCCAGGGCGTGGTCTGGTACACGGGTCAGTTCTACGCCCTGTTCTTCCTGACCATCACGCTGAAGCTCGACTTCCTCACCACGTACACGTTGATCGGCGCGGCGCTCCTCATCGGTACGCCGTTCTTCATCTTCTTCGGCTGGCTGTCCGACAGGATCGGCCGTCTGAAGATCATCCTGGCGGGCTGCTTGATCGCGGCCCTCACTTACTTCCCGCTGTTCCAGGGCCTGACGCACTACGTCAACCCTGCGCTCGAGAAGTTCCAACAGACGACGAAGATCACGGTGGCCGCCGACGATTGCAGCTTCCACATCTTCATCTTCCCCGGCACGCGCTTCACCGATTGCGACAAGGCCAAGGATTATCTGACCAAGGCCGGCCTATCGTTCCAATCGGTTCCGGCGGTCGCGGGCGAAGCGGTCGTCACCAAGATCGGCGATACGGAGATCAAGGGCTGGAACGCGGACGCTTACAAAGCCGCACTCACCGCCGCTGGTTATCCGGCCAAGGCGGACCTGTCGCAGGTCAACTACTTCATGACCATGGTCATCCTGGTCATCATGTTGATCTACGTCACGATGGTGTACGGGCCTATCGCCGCCTTCCTGGTTGAGCTGTTCCCAACCAGGATTCGCTACACCTCGATGTCGCTGCCGTATCACATCGGCAACGGCTGGTTTGGCGGCATGTTGCCGCTGTTAGCCACGGCCATGGTGGCCGCATCGGGCGACATCTACTACGGCCTCTGGTACCCGATCGTCGTCGCGATCATGTCGGTGCTGGTCGGTATCCTGTTCCTCCGCGACACACGGAAGAACGACATCGGCCTTTAGGAGGCAGCCGGCCTGGCGTTTATGAAGGCTTAATTTGAGGCCCCGCCGGGCGGGTGATACCAAATAGATGCCTTGAAACGGGCATTCTTCATGATCTGACCCGCTCCCCTAAAGGGAGCGGGTCTTTTTTTATCCGCGCGCCTTGGCCTCGACGCGGGCCACGAACTTAGGCACGTCGATCACGAAGCGCTCGTGAAAGCCCGTGCCGATGACATCCCGCTCGTCGCGGCATTCGACCTTGAAGCGCAAGCGCCGCCCCTCCATCGCGACCAATTCCACCTCGGCCGTGACCGCCATGCCGACGGGCGTGGCGGCGGAATGGCTCATGTCCACATGCACCCCGACGCTGCCCTGCCCCGGACCGATGAAGGGCTTCATCCCCTCAATGCACGTCGCTTCGACAAAACCCACCATGTAGGCGGTGGCGAAGACGGGCGGCATGTCGCGGAACTCGCCGAAGGCAGGCGATACCTCGGGCACGGTCAGCCCGGGCTCGACCTTGATCGACTTCTTGTGTTTGAGACCGACCTTCAATTCCGCCATGGCGGCGCCTCGCCCGTTTTTGCGCGCGCCAGTGTGCCAGCAGCGCGCGAATCGCGGAAGCGGACGGCTAGCGCAGGAAGGGCCGCAGGTGAGTCTGGATGGCGGTTTCGAGCTGGGCGTTGATCTGCTTCATCATCGCCTCGGTCATGTCGAACCAGATCTGTTCGGTCTGGTTGATGGTCGCATTCTCGGGCGCCGTTTGCGTCATGGTCGCGCGCGCTGTGACCTTGCCGTCGCGCTGGCCCAGATCGTCCTGAAGCTGAAGCTCGACATCGATCACGCCGTCATAGCGCGCGGTCTGGTCGGTCGTGAAGGCGCCGGCCACGCCGCCCGTCTTGCGCAGGCGCGTCTCGACCACCGAGGCGTCGCGGATGATGAAGCGCGCATAGCCTTCCTTGCCCACGGCCTTCAGACGGTCGGTGGCCCAGCGCTCGGCAGCCTTGCCCGGCGGGGTCGGAAACAGATGATCCACATTCGGCGCCGAGTATGGTGGCGCATAGGCCCACACCACCTCGATGCGTTTCACATCGAGATTGATCGGCGTCATATGGGCGTAGGTGATGTCGGGGAACTTCGCGACCGGCGGCGGCGTGTTGCAGCCGGCCAGGGCCAGGAGCACGGCGACGAAGGTGGGCTTTATGAAGCGAACCATGCGCTGTCCTCCGCGGGTGGGCGTTATCCGATATAGGCGCGGACAAGAAAGCCCGCAACCTTTGGCTGCGAACCCTTGCCTTGTCTAATGGCCTGATCGGGCAAAATTAAGGCGCGATTTCAGGCAGCGCGTCGGGATCGAAATTGTAGGTCTCGCGGCAGAACTCGCAGGTCATCACAATCCGGCCGTCGACCTCCAAATCCTTCAGCTCCTCGCGCGGGAAGCTGCGCAGCACGCGAACCGCCCGCTCCTCCGAGCAGCGGCAGCCGAAGCGCAAAGGCTTGGGCGCGAAGGCGCGCACGCCGTCTTCGTGGAACAGGCGGTAGAGCAGCGCATTCGGCTCGAGCGCGGGGTCGAGCAATTCGGCATCGGTGCAGGTCGCGGCCAGCGCCATAGCACGCTGCCAGGCATCGTCGGAAACGGCCGTGTCGTGGCTGCCGGGCTCCGGCGGCATGCGCTGGACCATCAGCGCGGCGGCGCGCCAGCGCCCGTCCGCCCCCCGGCCCGCGGCGGACTTGATCGAGGTCTGGATCTGCTCCGAGCGTTCGAAGTAACGGCGCGCGCATTCGGACAGGGTCGCGCCCTCCAACTCGACGATGCCTTGATAGCGATCAGTGTCCGGCCCCTGGTCCACGGTGAAAGCCAGGTAGCCCTTGCCCATCAGGTTCGGCACGGGGCCGGCGCCATTGCCGTTCGCCGCGGCCGCCAGCCGTTTCTGATCGAATTGGGCATAGCCGCGCATGGCGCCGCCCGTCATCAGGTCGGCGACCACCAGACCGACGGGACCGTCGCCCTTGGTCTGGAAGGTGAAGATGCCGTCGTATTTGAGCGCGCCCGCCAGCACGGCGGACAGGGCCAGGGTTTCGCCGAGCAGCGTCGCGACCGGCGTCGGATAGTCATGGCGGCGCAGCACCTCGTCGGCGACCGGGCCCAGGCGCACGAGCTGGCCGCGCACCTCGCTGCCTTCGATGCGGAAAGGTTGAATCAGATCGTCGGTCGGGGCCGCGCTTCCGGCCTGACCGGACATCGTCGATGGATCGCTCACGCGCGTGTCCTAAATCCGGAGAGGAGACTGTCTGATTTAGGAAGTCCGCCGCCGCGCGGCAAGACTTACTGCAGGCACCAGTCGAGGATGCCCTTCTGCGCGTGCAGACGGTTCTCGGCTTCGTCCCACACCACCGACTGCGGCCCGTCGAGCACGTCGCCCGTCACCTCGTCGTCGCGGTGCGCCGGCAGGCAATGCATGAACACCGCATCCGGCTTGGCCAGTGCCATGGCCCGCGCGTCGACGCGGAAGGGCTGAAATTTCTTCAGCCGGTGCGCGTCCGGCGTCTGGCCCATGGAGACCCAGGTGTCGGTCACGACGCAATCCGCGCCACGCACGGCGGCGTCGAGTTCATGCAGAACCTCGACCTGGCCGCCGTTCTTCCGTGCCCAATCGAGCAGCGGCTTGGGCGGCTCCAACGGGTTCGGGCACGCGACCTTCAGGCCGAAGCCGAAGCGCGCCGCGGCCTGGATCCAGGTATAGGTCATGTTGTTGACGTCGCCCGCCCAGGCCACGGATTTGCCCGTGATGGGCCCGCGCCGCTCCTCGTAGGTGAGGATGTCGGCCATGAGCTGGCACGGGTGCGAACGGCTGGTCAGCCCGTTGATGACGGGCACCGTGGCGTGAGAGGCCAATTCCGTCAGCTTCTCGTGGTCGCTGGTGCGCAGCATGATCGCGTCGACATAGCGCGACAGAACACGCGCCGTGTCGCCGATCGTCTCGCCGCGGCCGAGCTGGGTGCCGTGGCTTTCCAGCACGATCACCTCGCCGCCCAACTGGCGCATGCCGACCTCGAACGACACACGCGTGCGCGTGGAGGGCCGCTCGAAGATCATGGCCAGCATCTTGCCCTTCAAGGGCTGCAGCCGCTCGCCGGCCGCGTTGGCGCGCTTGAAGCCCGCCGCCGCGGTCAGGATGCTGCGCAGGACCGGCGTTTCCAGCCCGTCCAGATCGAGGAAGTGCCGCAGGTCAGCCATGGCCGCCCCAGGACGCCGCGGTCTTGTCGATGATCGCGGCCGCCTCGTCCACATGGCTCTCATTGATGATGAGCGGCGGCGCCAGGCGCACCACATTGTCGCCCGCGCCCACCGTGATCAGGCCGTTGGCCAGGAGCTTCTCGCCCATCTTGTCGTTGGGGACCTTGCACTTCAGGCCCAGCATCAGGCCCATGCCGCGCAGTTCTTCGAACACGGCAGGATGCTTGCGCACGACCGCATTCAGCTTGTCCTGCGTGATCTTGGCCATGCGATCGACGTTGGCCATGAAGCCGTCGGACTCCATCACGTCGAGCACGGCGTTACCCACCGCCATGGCCAGCGGATTGCCGCCGAAGGTTGAACCGTGCGTGCCAAAGGTCATGCCGACGGCCGCCTTCTCGCTGGCCAGCAACGCGCCCAGCGGGAAGCCGCCGCCGAAACCCTTGGCCGTCGCGACCAGATCGGGCTTCACGCCGTACTTCTGATGCGCGAACAAGGCGCCGGTACGGCCCGCGCCCGTCTGCACCTCATCGAAGAACAGCAGCAGGCCGAACTCGTCGGCCACCTTGCGCAGACCTTCCATGTATTCCTTGGTCGCGGGGCGGATACCGCCCTCGCCATGCACCGGCTCGACCAGGATCGCGCCGGTCTTTTCGGTGATGGCCGCGCGCAACTCGTTCAGGTTGTTGAAGCTGACATGGTCGAAGCCGTCCACCAGCGGGCCGAAACCCTTGGTGTGCTTCTCCTGCCCGCCCGCGGCGATGGTGGCCAGGGTGCGGCCGTGGAACGCGCCGTTGGTGCAGAGGATGCGGTAGCGCTCCGGATGGCCGGTGGCGTCGTGATACTTGCGCACGACCTTGATGCCGGCCTCGATCGCTTCCGCGCCCGAGTTCGCGAAGAACACAGTGTCGGCGAAACTGCTTTTCACCAGCCGCTCGGCCAGCCGCTCCTGCTCCGGAATGCGGAACAGATTCGAGACGTGCCACAGCTTGCGCGCCTGGGTCTCCAGCGCCTTCACCAGATGCGGATGGCAATGGCCCAGCATGGTGACCGCGATGCCGCTGCCGAAATCCAGATAACGTCGCCCGTCGGTGCCGAACAGATAGGCACCCTCGCCCCGGTCAAAGGCGAGATCCAACCGCTTGAAGACCGGCATGGATGAAGGAATCACGGGCTTGGCTCCGTTGCGCGTGTGGGCCGATTTTGTCAGAGAAGCGAAAAATCCACGCTAAAGCGCGGAAAAACGGGGAGTATTTGCACCAAGGGGGGGCCTGTCAAGGAAACGCGGCGCCCGAGCCCCTGATGCCGGGAAAGTCGCGATATAGGATTTATGTCCCTTAATCCTAGGCCAGGGCGCGGCCGGCCAGACGTTCCAGGACCTTGAGCGGAGAGCGGTCCGGGAAGTACTGGGCGGGGATGGGCAGGTGCAGGGTCTGCTCCATCATGAACTGGCCCGAGAGGGCCGCATGGGCTGTCTGGTCGGAGAAGCAGATCCAGGTCGAACCCGGCGGGAAACCGATGGTCAGATGCGAGGAGCGGGCCTGGTAGCTGCCATCCTGCTTCATCGCATCATGGATGCGCAGCATGGAATGGTCGTAGCGGCTGCGGCGCGATTTGGTGATGCCGAGCGTCTTCAGCACGGTCGCCGTGCCGGGCACCGGCCGCTTTACTCGGGGCAGGAATTCGGCCGCCGTCTGCTCGAACAGGTCGCCGACCTTCCAGACGCGATCAACCGCCCCCGGATGGACATTAGTGAACACGCGCAGGATGCGCTCGCCCCGGTTCGGCCGCGACGGGAAGGAATCGACATGCAAGAGCGTGTCGTCCTTGCGCCAGGACAGTTTGTGGCTTTCGACATT
This sequence comes from uncultured Rhizobiaceae bacterium, assembly GCA_964477375.1. GTDB lineage: Bacteria > Pseudomonadota > Alphaproteobacteria > CADEGL01 > CADEGL01 > CADEGL01. The sequence goes on from CAYZFH010000112.1 coordinate 7,918, forward strand.
GCCGGGACGGAAGCTGGTGGGCGCCACGCGCAGATGCGCGACATAACCCGGGAACAGAGCATGGATCAGCGAAAGCGCGCCGGTCTGAAACCGCGCGATCATGGCGGCCAGCGCCGCCAACTCCTCCGGCGTGCCTTGCGCGCCGCGCACGCCGCCCGTGGCCGCCGCACGCACCGGCTCGTAGCTCACGCTTTTATGGGTGCCCGAGAGCCAGCGCGGATCTAGGAACGGCGCTTCCGCGGCTTGCAGCTCGAAGCCCAGCTTTGGCAGGAACAGCACCTTGCCCAGCTCGATCTCACCCGCCAGCCGGCGCGATTCCGCCTCCGCAATCGCGGGCGACCAGTCGGTGAAGGGAAGCTCGACAATCCGGTACATGGCTCGACGGTACCCAGCCCCTTTGTTGCGCGCGCTATTCTAACCGAAGTCGTCAGACTTTCAGCTTATAGCCGCGCGCGAACATCGTGTAGCACAGCAGGCCCAGCACTGCGTTGGCGGCCAGCATTACGAGCGCACCGTCCAGATGCAGCGCCTCCGCCGTGCCGGTGAAACCCGAGCGGAATCCGTCGATCAGATAGAAGAACGGATTGGCATGGGCCACGTCGTGCCAGAAAGGCGGCAGGGCATCGACCGAATAGAACGTGCCCGACAAAAAGGCCAGCGGCGTGATGACGAAGTTCGTCACCGCGGCCAGATGATCGAACTTCTCGGACCAGATACCCGCCGCCATGCCGATCAGCGACATCAGAAGGGCGCCCGCGCTGCCGAAGAAGAGGATCGTGGCCCAATCCGCGATATGCATCCGCACGAACGGCGACAGTGCCGTGATCGTGGCCGCCGCGACCAGGATCCCGCGCGTCATGCCGCCGAGCGCGATGCCGATGGTCAGCTCCGCCGCCGACAAAGGTGGCATCAAGATGTCGACGATGTTGCCCTGGATCTTGCCGATCAGGATGGACGACGAGGTATTGGCGAAGGATTGCTGCATCACCGCCGCCATGACCAGGCCGGGCGCCAGGAACTGGGCATAAGGCACGCCGCCGATCTCCGCCGTCTTGCCCAGCGCCAGCGTGAAGATGGCCAGGAACAGCAAGGTCGTCACCACGGGTGCCAGGATGGTCTGGGTGAAGACCTTCAGGAAGCGGCGCACCTCCTTGAGGTACAGCGTCCAGAGGCCGAGTCCGTTGATGATGCCGTAGCGGCGGACATTTCTCGAAGCGGCGGAGTTCATGGCTCAGTCTTCGTCCTTCTTTTTTCCGCTCACGTCCGTGCGCTTGGCCTCGATCGCCGGCAGCGCTTCGGCCAAATGCATCACCCGCTGCGGGAACGGAATCTCGATGCCCAGCTCGTCGAAGCGTTTCTTCATGCGGCGGCGAAATTCGCGCGCCACGGTCCATTGCATGATCGGCTGGGTCGTGATGCGTGAGCGGATGACGACCGCCGAATCGCCCAATTGGTCGACGCCCACCACCTCGATGGGCTCGAGGATCATGGCCTTGTATTTCTCGTCGGTCCGCATGCCCTCGCCGATCTCCTCG